>URGF01000114.1 GCA_900547285.1 uncultured Collinsella sp. | reverse complement strand
CCACGCCGAGACGACCGCTCCCGCCACGAGACCGACGGACGCGGCATACAGCCACCGCTTCCAAGGGGCAAGCCGCGCACAAGATTGAGCCAGCACAACGAATACCGCCGCCGCAACGGGAATGGCCCATAGCGGCCCGACTGCCGGCGCCTGCTCCCTCAGCAGCGCATCAGCGGTCACGTTGAGCACCAAGGCGCAGCTCATGCACATGCCGGCACAAAGGGCCATCGTCCACGGCATCAGGGGTCGCGGAGGCATCACATGTTCGCGCTCGGTCGCACTCATACGCAGATACAATCTTTGATTTTGGCAAGCTTCTTCTCGCCGATCCCCGACACACGCATCAGATCGTCAACCGAGGCAAAAGCACCGTTCTTTGTCCGCTCATCGATAATCGACTGGGCCATGGAGGGACCGATGCCCGAGAGCGTCTGTAGCTCTGCCGCGCTTGCAGTATTGATATTTACTAGGCCTGTTGCGCCACTCACACCCGATGATGCGGAAGCCCCACCAACAACACCGGCTTCCGCAATGGACGCCTGCTGCTCCCCTACCGTTGGAACGTGAATCTTCTGTCCATCGACGACCTTAGATGCCCGATTGAGCCCCGTAACGTCTGCCTCGGGCGCCAGCCCGCCGGCGGCATCAATCGCCTGAGCCACCCGCGCGCCGTCCTTGAGACGATATACGCCGGGCGACACAACGGCGCCATCAACATCGACATAAACCTCTTCCGCAGCAGACGCCTTAGGCGAAGAGCCTTCGGATGTCTTTCCGCTCGAAGCATCGCCGGATCCCGGCTCCACTAACGAGCCCGTACCATCAGTGCGCTCAAACGACACACCGCCGGCACCGCCGCCAAGGTTCGCCATCGCCAAGCCGCTCGCCATCGCAATGACGCCCAGCATCGCCACCACCACAGCCTTATGACCGAGCAGCTTGCCCGCCCAGCGGTCCATCTTTTTGACCCGTTCGTGTTGTTCGCGCTGCGCCATAGCAAAACCTCCCAACAACATCGTGTCAGGAAAAGAGCCCTGCAACAGCCATGCTTCAAAACCGGTTTTCGCGGTCAAACCAAAAGCTGACCAAAACCTTGCACAAATCTGTCCATTTATTCAGGCACACGTCAGCAAATGAACACTTAGCCGCAAAATGCCCAGATAGCAAAAGACCGACGATGCAAGCGCATCGTTGGTCTATGCACAAATTTACTCGTGATCTTGGTAAATCTCACGCGGAGCAAGCTCCGAATGTTTGCGCTTTAAGGTCTTAGGGGCCTTATACGTGTTGCTTTCGAAGTCGATGTACTCGGTCTGTTTGAGCAGGCGCTCGATCATCTCCTCGTGATCGAACAACTCCCAGGCCTCATGCACGGCATCGAGTTTAGCGTGCGTCTCGGGACGGCGCGGCATAAATAGCGTGCAGCAGTCGGGAGCGGCCTCAGTCGAGATATCGAACGTGCCGATCTCCTCGGCGCGCGCGATGATCTCCTGCTTGTCCGAACCGATGAGAGGACGGAACACGGGGATCTTCACGGCCTCGTTGACGGCCATGATGTTCTCAAGCGTTTGGGAGGCAACCTGCCCAAGTGATTCGCCCGTAACGATAGCCTTGGCACCCTCGATGTGTGCAATGCGCTCGGCAACCGAATACATAATGCGGCGATACATAATCACGCGCAGGTTGCTGGGACAGGTGACCGAAATCTCACGCTGGCAGTCGCCAAACGGCACCACGTACAGGCGGCCGATCTGGACACCCGGCTCAAGCGCACGGATGATGTCCTGCACCAAATACTCGCTCGTATCGGGCGTCTGCGGACGACCGGAGAAATGTACCGGCACGCACACCGCGCCGCGACGCGCGAGCATCCAGGTCGCCACCGGAGAATCGATACCCGACGACAACAGCGTCACGACCTTGCCGGCAGAACCCACCGGCAGACCGCCCACGCCACGCTCGGAGCGCGCATACACGTAGACGCTACCCTGGACCACCAGTACGTGCACCATCGCATCGGGGTCGTGCATTTGAACCTTTTTATCGGGGAAGGCCTCACACAGTACCTCGCCCACCTGACGATTGATATCGATCGAGGTGAGCTCATAGTCAGTATTGGAGCGCTTGGCGTGCACCTTAAACGAATCGGAGGAACCAAACTCGCGCAGCGCCTTCACGGCGGCGGCGCAGTACTCCTGCGGGTCGCGGTTGGTGTGATACGCCAAAGACACACGAGCAACGCCGGGGACGGTGCGGATGACACGCGCCGCCTCGTCGGCCTGATGCTCGTTAAAGGTCACGAGGATATAACCGGAAATTCGAGACACGGCGTTCACGGAAAAGGCGGCCAAGGCCGCCTTAATGTTATCCATGAGGATATGCTCAAAATGTGCGCGGTTCTTGCCCTTCAGTCCAACCTCGTGATAGTGGACTAGGCAGACGCGAGCCGCCATTTAGGCTTCAGCAACCTTGTGGCCGAGCGCCTTCTCGTAACGGGCCTCGTCGTAAGAGATGTCGCCGTCGACAATCTCGTCCATAGCCATCGAGATGGTATCGGCACCGGAAAGCCCGATGGTGATGTCATCGACATCCTGGACGGCAAGCACGCGGTTGTGCTGGCCACGCAGCATGCTATTGATGTCGCAGGCGCGCTTGGAGGCAAGCGAAGCGAGCAGGAAGCGGTTATGATCGGTCTTCTCCAGAAGATCGTCAATACAAGGCTTTACAACGGACACGGACCTCAGATCCTTTCATGCATATCGAGAACGCGAACGAGCTCATCGGTCGCGCGGTCGAGATCGTCATTCACCACGACGTCGTCGTAGCGGTCGGCAAGGGCAAGCTCATCGGCGGCGTTTGCCATACGCAGCTCAATCGTCTCGGGCGTCTCGGTACCGCGACCGACTAGACGCTCGCGGAGCACCTCAAGCGAAGGCGGCTTGATAAAGATCAGCACGGCCTCGGGGAAACGCTCCTTCACCTGCAGGGCGCCCTGGACATCGATCTCCAAAATCAGAGACGAGCCCGAGGCGAGCTTGGATGTGACCTCGCTCACCAACGTGCCGTAGCAGTTACCGTGGACCTCGGCCCACTCAACAAACTCACCGTTTGCCACGCGGCGGTCGAACTCCTCACGCGTCAGAAAAAAGTAGTTGACGCCGTCGACCTCACCTTTGCGTGGTGCTCGCGTGGTAGCCGAAACCGTCAGACCCAGGTTCGAGCGGCGCTCGCGCACACGAGTGACGAGCGTACCCTTGCCTGCGCCTGACGGTCCAGAAATCACAAAGAGCTTGGAATCCTGAGCGCTCACTTATTTGGTCAGCTGCTCGAGGAGCTGCTCGCGCTGACGGACGCCGAGGCCCTGGACGCGACGAGTAGCGGAGATACCGAGCTCCTCCATGATCTTGGCGGCCTTGGCCTTGCCATAACCGGGGAGAGACTCGATGAGGGTGGAAACCTTCATGCGGGAAGCGATGGGGTCATCGGAGTTGAGCACGGACTCGAGGGACTTCTCGCCCTTCTTGATCTGCTCGCGAAGCTCAGCGCGGGCGTGACGTGCGGCAGCAGCCTTCTCAAGAGCCTGCTTGCGCTGCTCGTCGGTAAGCTGAGGGAGTGCCATTCATACCTCCAAATAGTTGGGTTATATCTGATTCAATAATTGGCATTTTAGCACGTAGAACGTACAAAATGCCTAATCGCGGCTCCATAGGTTAGACGATACCCGCAAAAAGTGCAATATACTGCGCCCAAAGTTAAGCCCCTGACCTGCGATTCCACACAAAGGATGGGAAAGTTTACGCAGGCACAGGGGCTATTTTGTGCTAATGAGACCCAAAAGTGGTGACTTAGGGGAATCTTTTACGCGACGTTTTCGACCAGCTCGGCGACGATGGCGTCAAAGGCGGCAACCGGATCGTCGGCACCGGTGATGGGACGTCCCACAACAATGTGGCTTGCACCACGCTCGATAGCATGGGAAGGCGTCGCCACGCGAGACTGGTCACCAAGAGCGGCACCCACCGGACGCACGCCCGGGGTCACGATCAGCGCGTCGGGACCGAGCAGCTCACGCATGTCATGAGCCTCCATCGGCGAGCACACGATGCCGTCGATGCCGTTGGTCTGGGCAAGCTTTGCCAGACGGGCGGCTTCCTCGGCAACGGGCGACTCGACGCCGATCTCGGCCAGCGCATCCTGGTTCATACTCGTGAGCACGGTAATGGCGACGAGCTTGGCGCGGTCCTCGCGCGCCTCCTCGGCACCCTCACGACACGCGGCGAGCATAGCGCCCGAACCCAAGCCGTGGACCGAGAGCAGGTCGGCACCGGCAAGCGAGGCCGAACGGGCGGCACCGCGCACCTGATGCGGAATGTCATGGAACTTAAGGTCGAGGAAGACCTTGAAGCCCAGGTCCTTGAACGTCTTGACGATCTGGGGACCCTCAGCGTAATAGAGCGTCATGCCGACCTTGAGCCAGGTGGCATGGCCCGAAAGCTCGTGGGCGAGCTCGAGCGCGCGCTCACGGTCGCAGTCGAGGGCGACGATAACACGGTCGCGGGCATCATTCTCTAGCATTCGAAAGCACCCACCAGCTCGTTGATGTCCTTTACGCCCTGGGACTCGGCCCAGGCCTCGAGCTCATGCGCGATCTTAAGCGAAGCACACGGATCGACGAAGTTGGCCATGCCGACCGACACGCAGGTGGCGCCGGCCAGGATAAACTCAGCCGCATCCTCGCCAGTCATGACACCGCCGACACCGTTGATGGGGATATCGACGGCCTGGGCAACCTCCCAGACCATGCGCACGGCGATGTGGTGGCACAGCGGGCCCGAAAGGCCGCCCTTGGGCTTGGCCACGCGGGACTTGCGGGTATGGACGTCGATGGCCATGCCCTGGATGGAGTTGATGACCGAAAGGCCGTCGGCGCCGGCAGCCTCGAGGGCCTTGGCGATCTCAGCGACGTTGACCGGCGCCATCTTCACGAACAGCGGCTTATCAGTCACCTTGCGGCAGGCGGCCATGACGGAAGAGGCGCCCTCGGGCGTGGAGCCCATGGCGGCACCGCCGGCGGCGATGTTGGGGCAGCTCACGTTGATCTCGTAGCCGGCAGCCCAGGGGCATAGCTCGACATACATCTCGAGTGCGCGGACAAACTCGTCAACGGAGTGACCGGCAACCTGACAGATGACCTGGCAGCCGTCCTTGGACAGCTGTTCGAGCCACGGACCGGACTCGCGGGCAAAGGCGGCCACGCCGGGGTTCTGAAGACCCACGGAGTTGATCATACCGCCGGGAATTTCGGCCATGCGGGGCGCGGGATTGCCGGGCCAGGGCTCGGCAGCGCAACCCTTGGTGGTGATGGCGCCCAGCTGGGAAACATCAAAGAAGTTCTGGAACTGCCAACCGTAGCCAAAGGTACCGGCTGCGGTGTTAATGGGGTTCTGCATCTTGACGCCGCCGAAATCGACGGCCATGTTCACGGTACCCACTAGAAGACCACCACCTTGGAAGCATCGAACACGGGGCCGCACATACAAGCACCCTTCATACCGTCAACCGTCTCGACATTGCAGGTGTTGCAGGCGCCAAAGCCACAGCTCATCATGCGCTCGAGCGACACCTCGCAGTACGCACCGGCCTCAGCGGCAGCGGCGGCGACTTTCTTCATCATGACGGCGGGGCCGCAGCTGGCCACGTAGTCGTAGCCGCCCTCGCCAAGCAGTTCTGCGGCAGGATCGGTGCAAAAACCGTGCGTGCCGAGCGAACCGTCGTCGGTGCACACGTTAACCGTGGCGCCCAGCGCACGGAACTCATCGACACCCACGACTTTGGAAGCGGTGCCGAAGCCCAGGCACACGTCCACATCAACACCCTGCTCGGCAAGCATGCCGGCAAGACACAGCACAGGCGGAACGCCGATGCCACCGGCGACGAGCAGTGCCTTCCTGGTGCCCTCGGGTACCATCCAGCCACGGCCACCGGGGCCCAACAGGTTAGAAGTGGAGCCAGGGCCCATCTGGGACAAACGGCGGGTATCGTC
>URGF01000113.1 GCA_900547285.1 uncultured Collinsella sp. | reverse complement strand
AGGCCCGATTTTGCCTCTTGACAATGTCCTGCTCATATTAAAAGGAACGTCCCCAAGTGCCGCTTAAATACCGTTTATCGAAGAAAAAATACCGCTCACCGGTCATAATGATTGTTCTGGCTTTGGGCTTGTCTACAATAACTCCCGTAAAAAGAAATGCGGAAGGTTACCGAGTCCCTCGGACGTGGGCCTAACCAAAGTCTTTGAACGGGTGTGTCTCTATGGATGCATTCGCTTGATTTTGGTTGGGCTATATTTATGAAGGGACATGCCACCATGGGTTTCTTTTCTCGCCTGATGGGCGGTTCGGATGAGCAGAAGACTGCAGCTTCCGAGTTCGAAATCCTCGCTCCCGTTTCCGGCGAGCTTGTTCATCTAGAAAATACCAATGACCCCGCTTTTAGCAGCCGTGCCGTGGGCGATGGCGTTGCCGTGGTTCCCCAAGAGGGAACGGTGTGCGCTCCTGTTTCCGGCACCGTCGCGGCGCTGTTTCCGACTGAGCACGCGCTGGGCATCATGTCCGACGACAGCTCTGCTCAGGTGATGCTGCATATCGGAATCGACACTGTTAAGCTTGAGGGCAAGGGCTTCCATGCGCTTGTTGCTCAGGGTGACCATGTCGATGCGGGCCAGCCCCTCGTCGAGGTCGATTTCGACGCGGTTCGCGCCGCTGGCTTCGACCCCACGGTCTTCGTTATCGTGTGCGAGCGCTCGGAGAACTCGACTCTTCGTGAGCATGCTTCCGGCCCTGTTGCTGCTAAAGAGCCTGTCGTCTGGCTTTCCGAGTAAATTCTTGTGGTGGGTACCGTGGTTATCAAGCGAGTTTTCAACAATAACGTCGCAATGGTCACTTCGGACGATGGCTCCGAGCTCATCGTCATCGGCCGAGGCCTCTGCTTTGGCCGCCATGCCGGCGACGCTATCGATGAGGCATCGGTCGAAAAGACCTACGCGTTGCAGGAGGGAACTTCTCAGGATTCGCGTACGATTGACCGCTTGGCACATCTTTTGGAGTCCATCCCCACCGTCAACCTCGTGATTTCCGAGGACATCGTTCAGATGCTTCGTCGAGAGCTCAATGTCGATATCAATGACAAGATCCTCATCGCTCTCGCAGACCATATCAGCCTCGCCCTCGATCGCGAGCGCAAGGGCGTTCCCTGCGAGAATCCGTTGCTGCTCGAGATCCAGCAGTTCTATCGCAAGGAGTATGCGCTTGCGGGTCGTGCGCTGCAGATTATCAAGGAGTATATGGGCATCCAGATGAGCGAAGAAGAGCAGGGTTTTATTACGCTGCATATCGTCAACGCCACCATGCCGCAGCGCTCTGACCGTCTGATTGTTTCGGTCCAGCTTGTTCGCGACGTGCTCGCGATTGTTTCCGAGCACTATGCCACGACCCTTGACGTCACCTCGTTGCCGTACGAGCGTTTCGTTCGCCATCTGCAGTTTTTTGCGCAGCGAGCGCTCGATCCCGCGGCGGGGCAGGTCAATGGCGACGCGCTGTTCCGTATCGATGAAACGGCGTATCCGAGGGCGTTCTCGTGCGCGGAGTCAATTGCCGACCACTTGGCGTCTACCTATAACGTTGTCGTTACCGATGCCGAGAAGAGTTATCTCGCATATCACATTGTTAACCTGCTTGGAGAACCTGGTCTCTAGGCATAACGTGCCCACACATCGATTGATATAAGGCAAGGCTCACGGTCTTGTCTAGGGCACACCTATCTCAATTTGCGGAAAAGGAAGGGGAGTACCGCTATGACCGCAAAAAAGAAGTTCAATTTCAAAGCGCCGTTGGAGGTGTTCGCGAAGTCGATCGTTCAGCCGATGATGTATCTCTCGGTTGCCGGCATCCTGCTCATCGTGGGCATCATTCTGACCAACAAGACCATCTGCGCCGTGGTCCCCGTGCTGGGCTCCGGCCCGTTCCAGCTTGTGGGCGCCGTTGTCTATCAGTCGCTGATGTTTATCATCAACAACCTCTCGATTCTGTTCTGCGTGGGCATCGCCGGCGCCATGGCAAAGAAGAACAAGGGCCATGCTTCGCTGATCGCCCTGATGTCGTTCTTCCTGTTCCTGCAGGCCAATAACATCGTGCTCAACGCCACCGGTTCTCTTGCCGAAGCGAGCGGCATGCTCGGCCTTACCGGAACCGGCCAGGCCACCGTTATGGGCATTCAGGTCCTCGATACCGGCGTGTTTGGCGGCATCATTCTTGGTTGCATCACCGGTGCCGTGTTCAACAAGTACTCGAACAAGCAGTTCCCCATTGCTCTTTCGATGTTCTCGGGCGTTCGCTTTCCGTTCCTGATCATGATCATCATTTCCTGGATCATGGGTGCTGGCTTCTGCATCGTTTGGCCTCCGGTTCAGGGTGCCATCTCCTCCGTTGCCGGCATCATTAAGGAATCGGGCAACATCGGTCTGTTTATCTACGGCATGCTCAACAAGCTGCTCGTTCCCACCGGTCTGCACCACCTCATCTACACCCCGTTCCAGTTCTCCGATGTGGGCGGCACCCTTACGCTGGGCGATCAGGTTATCGCCGGCGCCTATCCCATCCGTGTCGCCGAGATGGCAATGACGGGCCAGCCCTTCTCCGATAGCACCTACTTCAACAGCTATACCTTCAACAACCTGTGGCCCTACATCGGTATCGGTCTCGCCTTTATCTTCACCGCCTACAAGCAGAACAAGGACAAGACCAAGGCTGTCATCATCCCGCTGATCATCACCGCCGTGCTTTCCTGCGTGACCGAGCCCATGGACTTCCTCTTTGTCTTTGCCGCTCCCGTGCTCTTTGTCGTTCACTCGGTTCTTTCCGGCATCTTCCTGGTCCTGCTCAAGGTCCTCTCCGTGCCCGCTTCGACTGCAGGCGGCATCATCAACATCGTGGTTTCCAACCTGGTTCTTGGTGTCGATAAGACCAACTGGCCGATGATGCTCGTGCTCGGAGTCGTCAACGCCGCGCTGTACTTCTTCCTCTTCACCTTCCTTATTAAGAAGCTCAACCTCCACACGCCTGGTCGCGAGGAGGAGTCCGAGCTCGCCGAGTCCGTTGCCGAGGGCGAGGCCGCCGCGTCTGTCGCGGTGAAGCAGGGCGCTGTTGCCGCAGCTCCCGCAGAGGGCGTCGATGCAGGTATTGCCGACCTGGTCGCAGGTCTTGGCGGCAAGGACAACATCGAGGAGCTCGAGAACTGCTTTACGCGTCTCCGCGTGAACGTTAAGAACCCGGACCTCATCGATGAGAGCCTCATCAACCACGTGCCCAACAGCGGCATCAACCGCAACGGCAACAATATCCAGATCATCTTTGGCATGAAGGTTGCCGAGATGCGCGACAAGGTCGAAAACGCAATTGAGAAGGAGCAGTAAACAATGATCATTACTCTGTGTGGTGGCGGATCCACCTTTACCCCCGGCATCGTCAAGTCCATCGCTCTGCGCAAGGACGAGCTCGACGTTGACGAGATTCGTCTGTACGACATCAACGAGGAGCGCCAGCGCAAGATCGGCGTGCTCGTGGACTGGATTCTGCACGAGGACCTCGGCCTGGACATCAAGCTCACGGTGACCACCGACAAGGAGACTGCCTTTACGGATGCCAGCTTCGTGTTTGCCCAGATGCGCGTGGGCGGCTACGCCATGCGCGAGCAGGACGAGAAGATTCCGCTGCGTCACGGCTGCGTGGGCCAGGAGACCTGCGGTTGCGGCGGCCTTGCCTACGGCATGCGCACCATCTTCCCCATGGTCGAGCTGATCGATGACGTTGAGAAGTACGCTAAGAAGGACTACTGGATTCTCAACTACTCCAACCCTGCTGCCATCGTGTCCGAGGGCTGCCGCGTGCTGCGTCCCAACGCTCGCATCATCAACATCCGCGACATGCCGATCGCGATCATCGACGTGGTTTGCGCCGCACTCGATATCGACAAGAAGGATGTCGAGTACGATTACTTTGGCCTCAACCACTTTGGTTGGTTCACCTCGATCCGCCACAAGGGCGAGGAGGTGCTCCCGCAGCTGCGCGAGTACATCAAGGAGCATGAGATTCTGCTGCCCGACTCCTACCTCAAGGGCATGGGCTCGCTCATGGCAAAGAAGCCCGAGGAGGCCACTGACGAGCACCCCGAGCAGAACCGCCACACCAAGGGCAGCTGGTACTACGTCTGGAAGGGCGAGTACGAGATCATGGAGTGCTTCCCGGAGTACCTGCCCAACACGTATCTGAACTACTACCTGCAGCAGAAGGAGTTCGTCGAGCATTCCAACCCCGAGCGCACCCGTGCTAACGAGGTTGAGGAGACGCGTGAGAAGAACCTCTTCGACGGCATCGACCACTACGAGAAGACGGGCGAGATCGACGAGAGCACGTTCTATGCGGGCAGCCACGGCGACTGGATTGCCGACCTGGCTATCGCTCTGAAGAACGATACCAAGCAGCGCTTCCTGGTCATTTGCGAGAACAAGGGCGCTATCCCCAACATGCCCTACGACGCTATGGTCGAGCTGCCTGCCTACATTGGCAAGAACGGCCCCGAGGTCATCAGCCGCGACAACATTCCGCTGTTCCAGCAGGGCCTCATGATGCAGCAGCTGAACTCCGAGAAGCTCGTGGTCGAGGCTACGATCGAGGGTTCTTACGAGAAGGCGCTCAAGGCCTTCACGCTCAACAAGACCGTACCGTCGATGAAAGTCGCCAAGGAAGTTCTCGACGACATGATCGAGGCCAACAAGGGTTACTGGCCCGAGCTTAAGTAAAAGCAACAGGGTCGCTGGCCGCATACCTAGAGCAATGCCCCGTCCACGTGATTGCGTGGACGGGGCATTGTCATTTGGTAGCGCGTTTTATCAAATATGGCATTTATCTGCGGAAATGTTCGTTTTCACCGCTAAGGACGACGTTTCATACCGCCTGCCGAAGCGTGTCGCTGCCAAACAATTTTATAGGTCAGTGTTGTGCGTGTAGCAACTTCGCCCGGTCTCGCCTCCGGGCTGCCATGTGAGAGGGGATCTTATGGCTCGACTGCACGTAATGGAACGCAGCCACGCTCAGGCCGTCATGGACGATCTGCACGATGCGCTCGGACGCCGTCTGGCGGTGAGTTCGCTCGCCCCGTGTCCCGTTGAGTTTACGGCAGCGCTCGTTAACCTGTGCTCCACCCAGAGCTGCGGCAAGTGCACACCCTGCCGTGTGGGCCTGAGCGCGCTGAGCGACCTGCTCGCCGATGTGCTCGAAGGGCGCGCCGATGAGTCCACGCTCAACCTGATTGAGCGCACGGCCCGCACCATCTACCTTTCGAGCGACTGCGCCATCGGCTACGAAGCTGGCGCCATGGCACTCACGGCCATTCGCGGCTTCCGCGACGATTTTGAGCATCACATCCGCGAGCACTCCTGCGGCTTTGACCGCGAGGCCCGCGTCCCGTGCGTTTCGGGCTGCCCGGCGCACGTCGACATTCCCGGGTACATTTCGCTGGTCGAGGCCGGCCGGTATGCCGACGCCGTCAAGGTCATCCGCAAGAACAACCCACTGCCGCTCGTCTGCGGCTTGGTGTGCGAGCATCCCTGCGAGATGCATTGCCGCCGTGGCATGGTCGACGACCCCATGAACATTCTCGCCCTCAAGCGTTTTGCCGTTGAGCACAGCGACCTCAACGACCACAAGCCGCATGTAGTGGACGACACCGGTAAGCGCGTCGCCGTGATCGGCGGCGGCCCGGCCGGCCTTTCCTGTGCCTACTACCTGGCCGTGATGGGTCATAAGGTGACCATCTTTGAGCGGCGCCACCACCTGGGCGGCATGCTGCGCTATGGCATCCCCAGCTATCGTCTGCCGCGCGAGCGCCTGCAGGCCGAGATCGACTGGATCTTGAGCGCCGGCATCGACGTGGAGCTCGACCACTCCGTCAACGGCGAGGAGCTTGCCCGCCTGCGCGACGAGTTCGATGCCGTCTACCTGGCCATTGGCGCCCACAGCGATAAGAAGCTCGGCCTTCCGGGCGAAGAAGCTCCCGGCGTGGAGTCGGCCGTCAAGATGCTGCGCGCCATCGGCGATGACGAGCTGCCCGACCTGAGCGGCCAGCGCGTGTGCGTCATCGGCGGCGGTAACGTGGCCATGGACGTGGCGCGCTCCGCCGTGCGCTGCGGTGCCGAAAAGGTGAGCA
>URGF01000112.1 GCA_900547285.1 uncultured Collinsella sp. | reverse complement strand
AACCATCATCTACACGTATGAATTTGACCGAGCCCTCCGGCAGTTAATGTTTGATGCGGTCGGCAGTGCGGTCGGCAGAATTGAGATCTACCTCAGAAGCAGAATTGCCTATCTTGCCTCTGAGGAACGCGGGCCTTTCTGTTACCCAGATGTCGCCATAACGAGGCTCAACTCGGCATGCCCGTCGAGCTCTGCGCCGCACTGGGCTACGCAGCCGTCTTTGGCAGCGCCACCAATACGCTGCTCGCACCCATCCTTATTGGCTGCGAAGTCTTCGGCTTTGGTAACTTGCCGATGTTCATTATTGTCTGCGTTGTGGCTTACCTGTTCAACATGGATAAGTCCATCTACGCCCTGCAGGAGCGGGCGTAGATCGATGTCCAGGCAGGTGGTCTCAGCCGGAAACGGTGTCCCACTCTGAGGCTGTATTCCGGGACGTGGTTTCCGCCCGAGCCTCCATTCGGAAAGCGCGTCCCATTCTTTCATGGCGTCTTGGCTATGCAAAGTGCCTTGGCGTTACTCCTCGTACGCGCCCTCAAGCCGAAGCAGCCACTCCTTGCGATCAAGGCCGCCGGCATATCCGTTGAGCGAACCATCGGCGGCAACTACGCGATGGCACGGCACGATAATCGAAATGGGATTACGCGCAACCGCAGCCCCCACGGCCCGCGGGGACACAACGGGAGCCTCGTTTCCCGGTACACGGTGTCGAGCCGCAACACGATGGGCGATCTCGCCATACGTGGCGACCTCGCCACGTGGGATAGAAAGCAGCTCAAACCAAACCTCACGCTGGAACGCCGTGCCAATCAAATGCAACGGCGGCGTAAACCGAGGTTCCTGCCCCGCAAAATAAGCATTCAGCCAAGCCCAAGAACGCTCTAGCACCGAAGAAGCCGCGCCATTTGCCGGACTCACCGGAGACATCCCACCGGTACCGGAAACCGCGTCAGCGCCTTCAACATGTTCGGAGTCTTCACGGAGAAGCGTGGAGCCAAAATGCTCCTGCCCCTCAAACCAAAGCCCCGTCAGACCGCGGCCATCAGCGGCAAGCAAGATTTCGCCCAAAGGCGAGGCAAACGTCGTCGTGACCACCAGCGGCTCCTTTCAAAACTCCGCACCATAATACCGCGAATTGTGCAGACAACCCCAATCGACCCCAAAGTCACCCAAGGCAGCAGGCGCAACGCGCCGCAGCTGCCGGCCGCGCCCCACAGTCCCCCAAGGCGGCAGGCGCAAAGCGCCGAGGCCGCCGCCGGGATCAGGGCCCGCAACAGCCACGTGCCCCATCAGCCCAGCGGCCCCAACCAACAACGACCCCATCGCAGGCCGCTCGCAGCCGAGTCACCGCAGGCGGGAGCCGGGCTTGGTTTTCAGAACACTCCGCAGACCAGTGTGGCGCCTTGTCCGCGGCTCCGAAGGAGCAGGACAAGGCGCCACACATGGTCGAGGACGTTCTGAAAACCAAGCCCGGCTCCCGCCGGATAGGTCACACTACTCGCAGAGCAGCTTAGCGATCTGGACGGCGTTGGTTGCCGCGCCCTTACGGATTTGGTCGCCGCAGCACCAGAAGGTGATACCGCGCGCGGCCTCGGGGTTCGAGATGTCGCGACGCACGCGGCCGACCCAGATCAGGTCCTGGTCGGACGTATCCATCGGCATAGGGAAGCGGTCGTGCGCATCCTCGGCGCTCATGTCGTCAACCAGCTTGACGCCCGGAGCGGCAGCCAGCGCAGCACGAGCCTCCTCGACCGTAATGTCGCGCTCAAACTCGAGCGTAATGCTCTCGGAGTGCGAGCGCAGCACGGGCACGCGCACGCAGGTGCAGTTCACGCGCAGCTCGGGCAGGTGCATGATCTTGCGGCCCTCGTTCTGCAACTTCATCTCCTCGGAGGTAAAGCCCTCTTCCTTGACACCGCCAATCTGCGGAATCAGATTGCTCGCGAGCTGGGCGGCAAATGCACGCGGCTCAGGAATCTCCTCGCCACGGCCCAGGGCGGCCAGCTGAGCCTCGAGCTCGGCCATGCCGGGAGCGCCGGCACCCGAAGCAGCCTGATACGTCGAGACGATCATGCGCTTCACGCCGGCGAGCTGATGCAGCGGCCACGTAGGAACCAGGCCGATGATGGTCGCGCAGTTGGGATTGGCGATAAGGCCGTGATGCCACTTGATGTCGTCGGCATTGATCTCAGGCACAACCAGCGGCACCTCGGGATCCATGCGGAAGGCGTGGCTGTTGTCGACCACGACGGCGCCGCGCTTGACGGCCTCGGGCAGCAGCTCCTTCGCAATATCGTCGCCGGCGGCGCCGAGCACGATGTCGCAGCCCTCAAAGGCCTCGGGGCAAGCCTCCTCAATCACAACCTGCTCGCCGCGGAACTCGACGGTCTTGCCCGCAGAGCGCGCGCTCGCTAGCAGCTTGAGCTTGCCGATCGGAAACTCCTGCTCGTTGAGGCACTCGAGCATCTGGGTGCCCACGGCTCCCGTCGCGCCCAAAATAGCAACCGTGTACTGTTTCATGCTTCCCCCTTTAAAGGTTGTGGCTATCGCCCGCACGCCGAGCAGGCCGATTATTGTTGCCAGTGTATACAAGAACGGGGCGGGCACGAAACCCGCCCCGTCGAAACGAAACCGAAACGAAACGCCCCGCCGTAGATTTTTGAGGCAAGTCCCAAAAATCTACTGGGATAGCAGCTACTTGTGGAGCGCGGCCGGGACGGGATCGACCGGCGCGGGAGCCTCCAGGTCGGAGACCTTCACAATGCCGTTCTCATCGGAGAAGGCGCGGTAAATGGTCCGAATCGCCAGGTCGAAGTCCTTCTCCTCGACACCGATAATGATGTTGATTTCGTCACAGCTCTGCGAAATCATACGCACGCTCACGCCGGCCTGGCCGAGCATGCCAAACAGGTGGCCGGAAATACCAGCACGGCCGCGCAGGTTACGACCGACGGTCGCGATGAGCGCCAGGCCCTCAACAACCTCGATCTCGAGCGGCTCGACCTCCTGCTGAATGTCGCCCACGAGCGAGTACAGCGAATCGCGCACGTCCTGCTCCTGCACCACGGCGCCAAAGCGGTCGACGCCGGTGGGCATATGCTCAACGGAAACGTCATAGCGCTCGAAAACCGAAAGCGCGCGGCGCATAAAGCCGACGCGGGGCTTGGTACGGTCGCGGGCCACGTTGATGGCGACAAAGCCGCGCTTACCGGTCACGCCGGTAATGATGGGCTCTGCCTCGCCCTCATCAGCCGTCTCGCTAATGATGGTGCCGGGGTCCTGCGGCGCATTGGTGTTCTTGATGACCAGCGGAATACCCGCCTCACGCACAGGGAACACGGCCTCCTCGTGCAGAACGCTCGCGCCCATGTACGAAAGCTCGCGCAGCTCCTCGTAGGTAACGCGAGCGATGGGCTGAGCCTCGGGAACAATACGCGGGTCGGCAGAATAGAAGCCCGAGACGTCGGTCCAGTTCTCGTACAGGTCGGCACCCAGGCACTTGGCCAGGATCGAGCCGGAGATATCGCCGCCGCCACGGTCGAGCAGCTTGATCTGGCCCTCACGCGTCGCGCCATAGAAACCGGGCATAACGAAGCCGCCCTGCTGACCATACTCCTGCACCAGCTCGGAAGTGCGATTCATACTGAGCGTACCGTCGTGATGGAACGCCACAACCGTCGCGGCGTCCAGGAACGGCAGACCCAGGTACTCGGCCATCAGGCGGGCAGTAAAGTACTCGCCGCGGCTCACGAGCTCCTCGGTGGAGTAGCCGCCCGAGCGGGCGCGCTCGGCAAAGGCCGCGAACTCTTCGCGGATGGGATAGGTGAGCCCAAGCTCATCAGCGATATCAAAATAGCGCTGGCCAATGTCCTCGAGCAGTTCCTCACACGACACGTGATACTTAACGTGTGCGTTAACCAGGTAGAGCAGGTCGGTCACCTTGGTGTCACCCTTAAAGCGGCGACCGCAGGCAGAAACCACCACAAAGCGGCGGGCCGGGTCGGCATCGACAATGGCCTTGATCTTCTTAAAGTGTTCGGCGTCGGCGACCGACGAGCCGCCAAACTTGGCAATTTTTATCATGGCGTGGAGGTTACCTTTCTAAAAGCCTCTGCAAACCTGTTTTGCGCGCTCTGATACCATGGGTTCACCGATTGGGACCAAGGCATCCGAGGAGCAGTGTTATATGGGAACTTATCATAGTACACGAGGACGCACTTTATCGTGCTCAAGTAAGGTGGCAATCCGCACCGGCATCGCTCCCGACGGGGGTTTGTTCGTCTCGGACGAGCTTGGCACCCAGCAGCTCGATATCAACGCGCTTGCCGATAAATCGTACTTTGAAATCGCTCAAGATGTGTTGGGAATGTTACTGAATGATTACACGGCCGAAGAAATTTCTGCCTGTGTGAATGAGGCATACCGTGGCACCTTTGCGAGCGAAGAGGTCACGCCGCTCGTCAAACTCGACGCCGCACCGGGCGCCGACGCCCCTCAGACCTATGTGATGGAGCTCTTTGGCGGCCCCACGAGCGCCTTTAAGGACGTCGCCCTGCAGATGCTCCCCCGCCTTATGGCCCGCACCTCCGCCAAGGACGGCGGTGCCGAGCGCATCATGATCGTCACCGCCACGTCGGGCGACACGGGCAAGGCAGCACTCGCCGGCTTTGCCGACGCTCCGGGCACGGGCATCACCGTCTTTTATCCCGAGGGCAAGGTCAGCCGCGTCCAGAACCTGCAGATGTCCACGCAGGAGGGCGACAACGTCGCTGTCTGCGGCATCCGCGGCAACTTTGACGACGCCCAGAGCGCCGTCAAGCGCATCTTTGCCGATAAGGAGCTTGCCGAGCGCCTGGAGGCCGCTGGCACGGTGCTTTCGAGCGCCAACTCCATCAATGTCGGCCGTCTGGTACCGCAGGTCGTCTACTACTTTGCCGCCTATGCGCAACTGCTGCGCGCCGGCGCTATCGAGGCTGGCGACGCCGTAGAGTTCTGTGTGCCCACCGGCAACTTTGGCGATATCTTGGCCGGCTACTACGCCAAGCGCATGGGTCTACCCGTCGCCAAGCTCGTCGTGGCGAGCGACAAGAACAACGTGCTTGCCGACTTCCTGACCACCGGCGTTTACGACCGCAACCGTCCGTTCTTCACGACCATCTCGCCGTCGATGGACATCCTTATTAGCTCCAACCTGGAGCGCATGCTCTACTTCCTGTCCGATGGCGACTGTGAGCTCGTTGCCGGCCTTATGGAGCAGCTGGCACAGACTGGTCGCTACGAGGTTCCCGCCGACCTGCTGGCAAAGATTCAGAGCGTCTTTGGCTGCGGTTGGGCCAGCGAGGACGAGGTCCGCGCTGCCATCAAGAGCTGCTGGGACGCGAACGGCTACGTGATCGACCCGCACACCGCTTGCGGCTATCACGTCTTCGAAAAGGTCGCCCCCGCCGAGGGCGCCAAGGCCCGCGTGCTGCTTTCGACCGCAAGCCCCTACAAGTTCCCGCGCGCCTGCTGCGACGCCCTGGGCCTCAACGTTCCCGAGGACGACTTTGAGGCCATGCGCGTACTCGAGCAGGCCACCGATACGGTCGCCCCGGCGCAGCTCGCCGAGCTCGAGTCCAAACCCGTCCGCTTCGAAGACGTCTGCGACGTCGATGAGATGGCAAGCTACGTCGAGTCTGCAGCAAAACGAATGAGCGCCAACTAAACCCCTTATTAAGCGCCGGCGAAAGCCGGCGCACCTTCTTTTATCAGAAACCCACCGGGATGATGACGAACTGACATGCGGGTCTGCCTGTTTAGTTCGTCGCGAGTTCCGCACGAGCCGGAAAGCACTTAATGTGCTTTCCGAGCGAGCCAGGACTGCCCGAGCAGCGAACTAAACAGGCAGACCGCCCAGGAGATTCCCATGATCAAGATCACCGTCCCCGCCACCAGCGCAAACCTAGGCATCGGCTACGACACCCTCGGCATGGCCGTCAGCCTCTACTCGCACTTCACCTTCGAGCGCGCCGACAAGCTCACCATCACGGGCTGCCCCGAGGAATTCCAAAACGAGAATAACCTGGTCTACGTGAGCTTTGTCGACGCACTGGCCGCATGGGGCGAGCCGGCTTTTCCCGTTGCCATCGACATCCAGACCGACGTTCCCGTCGCCCGCGGCCTAGGTTCCAGCTCCACCTGCGTCGTCGCTGGCATCATGGCAGCCGCCGCACTG
>URGF01000111.1 GCA_900547285.1 uncultured Collinsella sp. | reverse complement strand
CTGGTGATCTCCGCCTTGAGAGGGCGGCGTCCTAAACCGCTAGACGAACGGGCCACATGACATCTGCACTGCCGTGCTGCGAGGACATATATTACGGGACAAAAAACATCAGCGCAAGAAGAAATTCCAAATTGCCGAAAAAATTGTCGGCAGGTTATGGAACGCGCAGGTAAACTGGGTAGCTAATTCAAGTTGAGATGGACCAAAAGAGCTTCGCGCTCGTTGGAAATGTTGTCTTCGATCACGGCGTCGAGGGCGGAGTTGAGTAGCTGGCCTAGCTCGGGCCCCGGCTTCACCCCGGCGCGGATCAGGTCGCCGCCGTTAATGGCGAGCATCTTGAGCGTATAGGGCTCCCCCGCCTTCAGCAGCTCGTGCGCCATCGCGCGCATCTCCTCAATCGTCTCGACGTAATAGAAGCACGACGGGGCCTTACCAAGTGTGTCAGCACGCTTAAGATCCATGAGCTCGTCCATCAGACGCGGCGTGTCGACGCCCTCGCCCGAAAGCGCGCGCATCATATTGAGCAGGCAGGAGCGCTCGGGGCGCAGCGGCTTGTCATGGTATTTGATGAGCAGGCACACATCGCGCACCAAATCGTGCGAGAGCGCCAGGCGATCCATAATGACGCGCGCCTTCTTGGCGCCGAGCTCGGGATGACCGTAGAAGTGGCCGCTGCCGGCGTGATCGACCGTAAAGCAATCGGGCTTGGAGACGTCATGCAAAAACGCTGCCCACATTAAGCTCGGCGAAGGCGCCACGCCATCGCACAGCGCCAGCTCCCCTGCCACCGTCAGCACGCGGGCGATATGTTCGTAGACGTTAAACGCATGATAGACACTGCGCTGGTCAAACCCACGAGCCGGCGCAAGCTCGGGCACGGCGGCGCAGATGAGCTCGGGGTAGCGCAGCATCGCGTCTCCCCCGTGGCCGGTCGATAGAATGCCCTCGAGCTCAATACCCACGCGCTCGCGCGCCACGGCATCGAGCAGCGGCGCGCACTCGGCAAGGGCACACTTGGTCTCGGGCTCAATCACAAAGTCCAGGCGGCAGGCAAAACGCACCGCACGCAACATGCGCAGGGCATCCTCGTTAAAGCGGCGCTTGGGATCTCCGACGGCACGAATCAGCTTGCGGTCTAGGTCGCCCTGGCCATCGTAGCGGTCGACAAGGCCGCGCTCGGGATGCCACGCCATGGCATTGACGGTAAAGTCGCGGCGCGCCAGATCGTCCTCAAGCGAAGCGGCGCGCTCCACACTCTGAGGATGACGACCGTCGGTATAGAAGCCGTCCAGGCGATAGGTGGTGACCTCAATGCGCTCGCCATCGCAAATAGCCGTAATGCCGCCAAATTTAATGCCCGACTCAACTACCGCAATGCCGGCGGCCTCGAGTGCCGCCTTGGACTCCAGCCACAGGCC
The DNA here is from genome assembly GCA_900547285.1 of uncultured Collinsella sp. GTDB lineage: Bacteria > Actinomycetota > Coriobacteriia > Coriobacteriales > Coriobacteriaceae > Collinsella. The sequence goes on along the minus strand of URGF01000111.1, from coordinate 4,806 downwards.
GCTGCAGCACATGTCGACATCGTGGCTGGGGCATCCCATCAGCGCATCACGTACCCAACCACCCACGTACCAAGCCTCAAGACCTGCTGCCTCAAGCGCACGCAGGACACGGATAGAGGCATCGGTCGGCTGCGTACCGTTGAGCGAAACATTGCACATGCCTATGGCCTCCTGCGACTATCAAATTGGCTATCGATTGCGTCTGCAAGAAGTCTAGCAAGAAACAGCCTCCACTGCACACGCAAGTCCGATAAACAAAAACGCATCCGTCCTGGTCTAAGACGGATGCGAAATAATTGAACTATTCAGGCAAGGTGCCGGAACTAGCAAACCTGACGGATTGCAATACCCTTCTGATACTCATCGACCTTGGCGAAGTCGCCCAGACCGGGGCACTCGACCACGTTAGCGCCGGTGGCCATCGAGAGACGCAGGGCGTCCTCGACGCGCTCCGGGGCGTCGTGCCACACGGACAGGAAGGCGGCCAGCGAAGAATCGCCGGCGCACACCGTCGACAGCAGCTTAACCTCAAAAGTACGGTTGGCAAACCAGATGTGCTCGCCGTTGGAGAAGTACGCACCGGCGCCGCCGAGCGTCAGCAGCACGTTCTTAGCGCCCTTGGCGTGCAGCTCGGCCATGGCACCCTTGACGGACTCATCGTCGCCGCCGCTTACCTTAATGCCAAAGATATCGAGCAGCTCGTCGTCATTGGGCTTAATCAGCAGCGGCTCCATGGCAATGAGGTCTGCCAGCTGATGGCTCGAGATATCGAGCACGAACTCGGCCCCCTTGGCCTTGACGCGGCGCAGGACCTCGGCCAGGAAGCCCTCGGAAGTGTTGGGAGGCAGCGAGCCGCTGATGACCAGGCAGGTCATGTCATCGAGCGAATCGATGAGCTCAAACATCTCCCGCTCGTTGGCCTCGTTGATGGCGGCACCGGCGTTGACCATGTTGTACTCGGTGTCGGGGCCGGCGTTGAGGAACACATTGACGCGCGTGATGCCGTCGGTCCACACGGGCTTGACGGGCACGCCCAGGGCCTCGGCGCCCTTAACGATAAACTCGCCCGAGAAACCGGCGAAAAAGCCCAGGATCGTGGTGTCGACGCCGTAGTGGTCGAGCGTAAACGAGACGTTGAGGCCCTTGCCGTTGGGCGTGTAGACGGCGTTGCGGGTACGCGTGACGGTGTTGGCAGCAAGACCGTCGCAGGTGATGTTGTAGTCAATGGCGGGATTTGCAGTGAGCGTGTAAATCATGAATGTTCCTTTCACAAGGCAACGTGTTAATGAAAGTATATTCCACGCATCGGTAAAAGGCTAGGACAACTCGGTGAACGGTGTGGAAGCGATGAAGTACGGAAGGACTCCTCTCCCCCGTGGCGGAACAAAAAGGCGCCCCGGTCGAAACCGGGACGCCGTATGCGCACGAGTTTGTCGTGTTTCGCTTACTTGCGATCGAGCTTGCGAACGGCAACGCGCTTGCTGTACTCGTCGACGTGACCAAAGTCGCCGATGCCGACGGACTCAGCAACGTTGGCGCCGGTGGCCATAGCGAGCTTCATGGCCTCCTCGACGTTGTCGCGATCCCTGTACCACTTGTGCAGGAACGCAGCGAGGGTGCAGTCGCCGGCGCAGACGGAAGAGACAAGCTTGATGTTGAACTCACGCTTGGCATACCAGATGTCCTCGCCGTTGGAGAAGTAAGCGTCACCGCGGCTACCACGGGTGAGCAGCACGTTCTGGACGCCGGCCTCGTGAGCCAGCTTCATGGCAACGCGGACCTCGTCGTCGGTGTCGACCGGCACGCCGAAGATAGCCTTCATCTCGTGATGGTTCGGCTTAATGAGCAGCGGCTTCTTGTGAGCGAGCTCCTTGAGCTTGTCGGAGGACAGGTCCAGGACGACGTCGGCGCCACGGGCCTGAGCGTGCTCCATGACCTGAGCCAGGAAGTCGGGCGTAGCTTTGGGAGGCACGGAGCCGGAGACGATCAGGCACTCAAGGTCGCCCGCGGTGTCCAGGATGTTGTAGAGCTCCTCCTGATGCTGCGGCGTGATCGGAGCACCGGGGTTCAGGATGCCGTACTCGTGCTGGCCATCGTTGACGTAGGTGTTGATGCGCGTGATACCGTCGGTCCAGACCGGGCGGCAGAGGCAACCCAGGTTCATGACCTCCTCGACGATGAACTTGCCCGTGAAGCCGGCGAAGAAACCGAGCGCGACGGTGTCGACGCCCATCTTCTTAAAGGCGAAGGACACGTCGAGGCCCTTGCCGTTAGCCGTGTAGCTGGCCGAGCCGGTGCGGACGTTCTCGTCGGGCTCGAGCGGAGAGCTCGAAACCGTCATGTCGACAGCCGGGTTAGCGGTTAGCGTGTAGAACATTTACAGTACCCCCTGTATATGTGAGGGCCGCGTGGCCGGCCCATTCCAACCACGCGGTTACCTCTGATACCAAATTAGCGAGCTGCGGACTCGAGCAGTGCCTTGACCTCGGCAGCGGTGTTGCAGGCGAGCGCCTTCTCGGCGAGCTCGTCGCACTCGGCCTTGGTCCACTGGCTGATGGTCTTGCGGGCGCGCAGGATGGACGGAGCGCTCATCGAGAACTCCTCCAGGCCCCAGCTGATCAGCAGCGGCTCGAGCAACGGATCGGCAGCGGCCTCGCCGCACATACCGACCATGATGCCGGCCTTCACGCCGCTCTCGATGATGTTCTTGAGCGAACGGAGCACGGCGGGATAGTAAACCTGGTACAGGTTGGAGATGGTGTCGTTGCCACGGTCGGCGCACATGGTGTAGCCGATCAGGTCGTTGGTGCCGATGGAGAAGAAGTCGGCGACCTCGGCCAGGCGGTCAGCGAGCAGCGAGGCTGCAGGCGTCTCGACCATGATGCCGACCTCGATGTTCTCGTTGAACTTGCGACCCTCTTCGGTCAGCTCGGTCTTGCACTGCTCGACGAGCTCCTTGACAGCCAAGACTTCCTCGACGCAGGTGACGAGCGGGATCATAATCTTGACGTCACCGAAGGCGCTGGCGCGCAGCAGGGCGCGGAGCTGGACCTTGTACTGGTCGGGGTTGGCCAGGCAGTAACGCACGGCGCGGAAGCCCATGAAGGGGTTCTCTTCCTTGACCATGTGCAGGTACGGAATCTCCTTGTCGCCACCCACATCGAGCGTGCGGATGATGACCGGAGCGCCCTTGAGCGCGCTGGCGACCTTACGGTAGGCGTTGAACTGCTCCTCCTCGGAAGGAAGCTCAGCAGAGTCCATGAACAGGAACTCGGAACGGAACAGGCCGATAGCCTCGGCGTCGTGATCGAGCGCGTTGGGCACGTCATCGGGATTGCCGATGTTGCAGGCAATGATCTTCTTGATGCCGTCGGCAGTCACGGACGGCTTGCCGCGGAAGGCCTCGAGAGCCGCCTTCTCGGCAGCGAAAGCCTCGGCCTTGGCAGTGTAAGCGGCGAGCGTCTCCTCATCGGGATCGGCCTCGACGATACCCTTGCCACCGTCGACGACAACGGTCATGCCGTTGCGCAGTGCGGTGCAGCTGTTGGAAACCGAAAGGACAGCAGGGATCTCGAGGGCGCGCGCAATGATTGCGGAGTGCGACGTGCGGCCACCAGTCTCGGTGACGATACCGGCAACGTGCGCCTTATCGATCGTGGCGGTCATGGACGGCGTGAGGTCGTGCACGACAACGACGGTGTTCTCGGGCAGGACGGAAAGGTCGACGACCTCCTTGCCCAGCAGCTCGGCCAGAATACCGGTGCGGATGTCGGCGATGTCGGCCGCGCGCAGACGGAACATCTCATCGTCCATGGACAGGAACATGTTCTCGAACATGGTCGAGGTGTCCATGAGCGCCTGCTCGGCGCAGGTGCCGCCGTCAATGGCGGCGTTGATGGCGTCGGTCATGCCCGGATCCTGAGCCAGGACAATGTGTCCGCTCATGATCTCGGCCTCGGCCTCGCCCACCGTCTCCTTCATGTGATCGGCCTGAGCCTGGGTCTTCTCGCAGAAGACCGAAAGAGCGGTCTGATAGCGCTCCTTCTCTGCTGCCGAATCAGCAACCTCGTGCGGCTCAAACGTCAAGTCGGGATCGACGGCGACCATGACGGTGCCGATACCGATGCCCTCGGAAGCGTTGACTCCCTGATACATTCCCATTCCTCTCTCCGTGTCATGTGATAAAGCGTTTTGCCATATCCATGACAAAAGAGCGCAGCTACCTTAAGACAGGTCACTGCGCCCCCAAATATGAACTTAGTTGTTCAACATGCGACCCGTTTGAGTTCTACTCGCCAAGACCGCTCTTGATGAGCTCGATGGCAGCAGCCAGAGCCTCGGCCTCGTCGGCGCCGTCGCACTTGACCTCGACCTCAGTACCGCAGGGGATACCAGCAGCCATGAGGGCCATCGGGGACTTGCCGTTGACCTCCTTCTCGGGGGTGACGACCGTCACGTCACAGGCGTACTTGCCCATGGTGGAGGCGAACAGACCAGCCGGACGCATGTGCAGACCCTGAGGATTAACGAGGGTAGCCTTCTCAGAAACCATAGTTGACTCCTTTTTTTGTGTTTAACCCCTGTCATGCATGTGGCAGGAGTCAGATTCACGACGTTCTTTATATTAACTCACATCAAACGGTTTTTCATTATGTTTCAGACGAATTATTGGACAGATGTGTTTGTCGTCCGCTTGCTCGCCCACAGGGGCCCGTGCGCGGCCTGTGAGATTTCCTGCTCTACAGTCCTGCTCGCACGAAGAGCACATTAAGTGCTCTTCGGCTCGTGCGGAACTCGCGATAAACC
>URGF01000110.1 GCA_900547285.1 uncultured Collinsella sp. | reverse complement strand
CAGGCGCGACTGTGGGAGCTGCAACTTGAGCGGCCATGGCGCTCGGCATAGGCATGGGCACGGCAACCGGCTGCGCCACACTCGCGCGCTCGAGTTCGACCGCGGTGCCATCGGGCTCCTCAACGCGTACGCGCGTGAGGCCGCGGTCCTCCATCACATCGGCTATCTCGGCAAGTCTTTTGGAATCCATGCTCTAGCTCCTCGTATATCTACGCAGCGCGATGGCGGCGTTGTGCCCGCCAAAGCCCAGGTTGGTCGAAAGCGCCCAGGTAAGGTCGGCGCGAACCGCGCGATTGGGCGTGTAATCAAGATCGCAGGCGGAATCGGGCGTGTGGTAGTTAATGGTCGGCGGCACCACGCCCTGCTCGAGTGCCATGGCGCAGGCCATGACCTCGATGGCCCCCGTGGCACCGATCATGTGCCCCGTCATCGACTTGGTCGACGAGACATGTGCGGCGCGCGCCGCGTCCTCGCCGAGCGCTCGCTTAATGCCCGCCGTCTCGGACGAATCATTAAGCTTGGTCGAGGTGCCGTGGGCATTGATGTAGAGGCCCTCGGAAGGCTTGACGTCGCCCTCGGCCACCGCCAGCGATATCGCGCGGGCAATGCCGGCAGCCTCGGGATCGGGACTCGTGATGTGATAAGCATCATCGGTGTTGCCGTAGCCCACGACCTCGGCATAAATGTGCGCACCGCGCGCCTGCGCATGTTCCATGCTCTCGAGTACCAGCACGCAAGCGCCCTCGCCCATCACAAAGCCGTCGCGGTCTGCATCGAACGGGCGGCAAGCCGTCGCGGGATCAGGGTTGGTGGTCAATGCGCGGCAGGACGTAAAGCCCGCAACGGCATCGGGGATAATGGCCGCCTCGGCGCCGCCCGCGAGGATCGCGTCGGCATAGCCGTGCTTGATGGCGCGGAACGCCTCCCCCACCGCATGGGCCGAGGGCGCGCAAGCAGTCACGACTGGCAGGGTCGGTCCCTTTGCCTTGTGGCGGATCGCGATATTGCCCGAAGCCATGTTGGGGATCATCATCGCAATCATATAGGGCGATGCGCGGCGAGGTCCACGATCGGCGATCGTGTGGACGTTGTCGACGAGCGTCGTCATGCCGCCCACGCCCGAGCCCACGTAGACGCCCAGGCGCTCACGATCGATGGCGCCTTCGACATCAAAGCCCGCATCGTGCATTGCCTCGTCCGAAGCCGCCATCGCAAACTGAACGCAGGGGTCCAGATGCTTGGCGTCACGCTTGCCAAAGTACTCGTTGCCGTCAAAGCCCTTGACTTCGGCCGCCACCTTGACGGTAAACGCATCGGTATCGAAGTGCGTGATCGGGCCGATGCCACAGGTCCCGGCGCACATGGCCGCCCAGGTGGCAAGCGCGGTGTTGCCGAGCGGCGATACGGCACCGATGCCGGTGATTGCAACTCTCTGTTCCATCATGGTCTCCTCATCCAAGCCGTTCTTCGGCCCTGGTTTCTACATCGCCATTCCGCCGTCGACGCGCACGACCTCGCCCGTAATGTAAGCAGCCGCATCGCTCGCTAAAAAGCGCACCACGCCGGCCACTTCCTCGGGACGTGCCATGCGCTTAAGGGGAATCTGTTCCTCGGTTGCCGTACGCACCTTCTCCGAGAGCTTTGCCGTCATATCTGTCTCGACAAACCCGGGGGCGACCGCGTTCGCTCGTACGCCACGAGGCGCAAGCTCGCGCGCCACCGCCTTGGTAAGCCCTATCACGCCCGCCTTGGAAGCAGCGTAGTTGGCTTGCCCGGCATTGCCCATCAGGCCCACGACCGAGCTCATGTTGACGACGCAACCGCCGCGCTGGCGCATAAAGGTCTTGGTGAGCGCGCGCGTCATATTGAATGTTCCCTTGAGATTGACATCGAGCACGCGATCGAATGCGTCATCGCCCATGCGCATGAGCAGGCCATCGCGGGTGATGCCGGCGTTGTTGACGAGCGCCCAAATGGAACCAAAGTCGTTGAGGACCGCTTCCACGCACGCGTTGACGGCAGCGGGATCGGCCACGTCGCATTGATATGCGCGTGCCGTGGCGCCAACCGCCTCACAGGCTTCGCACGTCTTGCGCGCCGCATCGACGCTGCCGGCATAGACGACGGCGATATCAAAGCCGTCCTCCGCCAGACCGACAGCGCAGGCGCGGCCGATACCCCGCGAGCCGCCCGTGACCAGTGCCACGCGACGTGAGTCGTTGCGCTCGAGCGCGCCGTTGTTCAAGTTGCCCATGTCATTCCTTTCGGGTTACAGCCCTGTGGACTATGCGAGCTCGTCGGCAATAGCTGCGACCTGCTCGGCCGTTTCGCACGAATACACGCGAACGTCGCACAGCGTACGCTTAACCAGGCCCGACAGCGTTTTGCCAGGGCCGACCTCAATAAACGTGTCGATGCCCTGATTCTGCAGAGCATGCAGCGTGTCGACCCAACGAACGGCATGACTCACCTGATTGGCCAAGACATCCGATGCCGCTCGCGGGTCCGCCGGATAGGGCGCCGCCGTCATGTTTGCCATGACCGGAATCAGCAGCGGTGACGGCGCGTGGCCGGCTTGGATATACGTCGCCAGCCCCTCAGTCGCCTCGGCCATATAGGGGCTATGAAATGCGCCCGACACCGCGACTTTCATAGCGCGGCCGCCAGCCTCTTTTACTAGGACGTCGAGCTCCTGCAGCGCCTCGGGCGCTCCGGCAACAACCGTCTGCTGCGGACTGTTGTAGTTGACCGGCCAGCAGTCCTCGCCGGCCTGTTTTGCCAGGTTCTCGACTTGCGCCGCATCGAGCTTGATGACGGCGCGCATGCCGCCCGGATGGCGCTCGGCAGCCGCGGCCATCAGCGCCGCGCGCTCGCACACGAGCTCAAAGCCCGCTCGCGTATCGAACGCCCCCGCAAAGGTGAGCGCGGCGACCTCGCCAAGCGAAAAACCCGCACAGGCGGCAGGTACCACGCCGCGCTCACGCAGGGCGACAGCCGCTGCCAGATCGTGAACGAACACGCACGGCTGCGTGTTCTCGGTCTGCGAGAGTTCCTCCTTGGAGGCGCTTCGGCACTGCTCACTGGTCCCCGGGCGCACCTCGTCGGCAATGGCGAACACCTCGGCGGCGGCCGGCGATGCCTCGATCAGGTCGACGCCCATCGCGGGGTGCTGGGCGCCCTGGCCGGCAAACAGAAACGCTACGCCACCCATGCGCACGCACCCTTCAGGACGTGCTCGGCGCCATCGACCAGGTCGTCAACGATTTCACGTGCACTTTGGCGCTCGTTGACCATGCCGGCAATCTGTCCACACAAAAACGAGCCCTCTTCGTAATTGCCGTCCTTGGCGGCCTTGCGAAGGGCGCCCGTGCCCATGGCCCCGAGCTCCTCGACGCTTACGCCCGCCGCCTCGCTCTTGGCGTAGGCGTTGGTGAAGGGGCTCTTGAGGGCACGCACCGGGTGTCCCGTCGAGCGGCCGGTCGCACGCGTCGAGGTGTCGTTGGCCTTCAGGACCATCTCCTTGTACTGCTCCGATACGGTGCACTCGTCTGCGATCAGAAAGCGCGTACCCACCTGCACGCCGGCGGCGCCCAGCATAAAGGCGGCCGCCATGCCGCGGCCGTCGGCAATACCGCCGGCAGCCACGACGGGAATGTCGACCGCATCGACGACCTGCGGCACCAGTGCCATCGTCGAGGTCTCGCCAATATGGCCGCCCGATTCGGTGCCCTCGGCAACAACCGCCGTGGCCCCACGACGCGCCACGAGGCGCGCCAGCGCCACCGAGGCAACGACCGGGATGACCTTGATGCCCGCCTCGTTCCACGCCTTCATGTACTTGGTGGGATTGCCGGCACCCGTCACGACGACCGGCACCCGCTCGTCAATCACGACCCGCGCGACCTCGTCGGCAAACGGGCTCATGAGCATGACGTTGACGCCAAAGGGCTTATCCGTCCTGGCGCGCAGCTCATGAATCTGGTCGCGAAGCCAGTTGGCGTCGGCGTTCATGGCCGCGATGATGCCTAAGCCACCCGCCTCGGACACTGCGGACGCCAGCGAGGCATCGGCAATCCAGGCCATACCGCCCTGGAACACGGGCTTTTCGATGCCGAGCAAATCGCAGAGAGGAGTCTTGAGCATCTCTACTTCTCCAATGCCGCCTCGACCGTATCGGCGAACTCGCCGACCGTCTTGGGGTTCTCCTCGGTATCGAGCTGGATGCCAAACTCGTCCTCGACGGCGACGAGGATCTCGACGGTGCCCAGGCTGTCGAGACCAATCTCCTCGAGCGTGGACTCGGGCTTCATCTCGACGTCGTCAAGACCGGCGGTCTCGCGGATAACATCGCAAACGCGCTCGAAGGTCTTCTGATCTGCCATGGTAGTTCTCCTTTGTTTGTGCCCTAGGGGCGTTTTTATTTCCTATGTGCGACTACTTCCAACGAAGTAGATAGCCACCTATATCCAGACCGGCGCCAAATCCAACGAGGGTGATGGTGTCGCCCGTGTGAAGTGCACCGGCGTTTGCCAGCCGGTCGAGGGCAAGCGGAATGCATGCGCTCGAAATGTTGCCGGTCTCGCGCAGCGTTCGAACCACGCGCTTGTCTGGCACACCGAGGCGCTTGACCGCCTGACTCAGGATTCGTTCGTTAGCCTGATGGAATACAAAATGGTCGATGTCCTCGACCGAAATGCCCGCATCGCTCGCAAGCTTATGGACCGTGTCGCAAATCGCGTTGACGCCGAACTTGAACACGCGGCGGCCATTCATGGACAGCACGCTCTCGCTATCTGCGGAGCCCTTAAACGGCGAGGTGCCGACCAGACCGGGAACGCACAACGTCTCGACGTCGGGCGCCGTCGAAAGCTCAACGGCAAGGGGGCTGTCTCCCCCAGCCTCAATCACCGCGGCGCCTGCCCCATCGCCAAAGAGCACACAGGTGGCGCGGTCGGTCCAGTCGAGCGCGCGCGTCATCTGCTCGGCGGCAACGACAAGCACATGCTTGGCTCGTCCTCGGGCGATATAGCCCTCGGCAACATCGAGCGCAAATACGAAGCCGGCGCAGGCAGCCGAGACATCGAAGGCAGGGCACGTCGCGCCCAGTCGCTCAGCAACGGCACACGCCTCGGCGGGAACAAGGTGGTCACCCGTCGTCGTCGAGCAGACGATCAGATCCAACTGGCTCGCGTCGATTCCGGACACCTGAAGTGCCCGCTCGCTCGCCGCTACGGCAAGGTCGTCAAGTGACTCGGTGGTGCAGACGTGGCGACTCTTAATACCTGTGCGGGTAAAAATCCACTCATCCGAGGTATCGAGGAACTCGGACAGCTCGTCATTGGAAACACTGCGCTTAGGAAGCGCCGAGCCTGTTCCAAGAATCGTGAAACCCATCACTAACCTCCTTTGAGTTGTTGACGTGTTTACATCGACCAAGAGAGGATAGCGCATTTCAGTCGTTGTTAACGTGTTAACATTAAATTGTCCAAATGCGACAAAGGCTTCACATTGTGTCTCTCTCGACACCATTGCGTTATTCACTTATTCATTAAGGAGGTAGCAGCCGTTATGGATGCCAAATTAACGATAGTCGACGTAACCGGATCGACCAACGATGACCTGCTCGAAGCAGGAAAACAGGGAGCGCCGCACGGCACAGGACTTGCCGCCCGGGCTCAGACAGCAGGACGCGGCCGGCGCGGCCACAAGTGGGATTCAACCGCCGGCAACCTATTGCTTTCGATTGTCCTGCGTCCATGCGTTAATCCTGCGAAGTACTCTGGTCTTGCTGCCGTCAGCGGCCTAGCGGTGCTCGAGGCGCTCGAAAAACAGGGTCTTGCAAACGAGATTGGCCTCAAATGGCCCAACGACCTGGTCGCGCGTGGACGCAAACTCGGCGGCATTCTGGTCGAGGCCGCACGCGATAACGAAGGCAAACCTTTCGCCGTCTGTGGCATTGGTGTCAATGTGAACTATGCGCCCCAAGAGGTGCCCGATGGCGGCCTGCCGGCAATCGGTCTCTCGGACCTTAACGAGAACGTTCCAGCTGTCGACATGCTCCTCGATGAGGTCTATCACGCAGTTATAGACGCTATAGATGCCTGGGCAGAACGCCTCAACGCCATGGAAGAAAACACCGGACCGCTCGCGCCCGTCCACGGCGAATATGTCGCTCACCTCAATTGGATTGGAAAGCACGTTATCGCCCGCTCCCCTGCCGGTGACGAGCTGGCGCGAGGCATCTTTAAAACGGTCGATGGCTTTGGTCGTGCGTGCATCGAAACAGAAGACGGCTTGCGATCCTTCCATTTTGAGGAAGCGTCATTGCGCCCCTTGAGTGAGTAGGTCGCCACAGCCAGCCGCTCGGCAGCCTTACCCGGCGATCCAAACCCATCATGCAAAACAAAAGGGCCCCGCTACCGTAACGGCAGCGGGGCCCTTTAAACTAT
>URGF01000109.1 GCA_900547285.1 uncultured Collinsella sp. | reverse complement strand
CGTTTGGCGCGGTGTGCTCGACAAGTCCAAAAAAGTCTACTCACTTGCATCTGAGAGGCATCCGATAGACAAAAAACCGCCGCGGAAGGGGGCCGACTCCCTCCGCGGCGGTTGTTTGCGTTGATTTTGCGACGGTTTTGCCCGCTTGCTACTCGCTGTAGCGGGTGGCTATGGCAGCTCGCACCATGCCGGTGCTCATGAGGTAGGTCACCAGGAAGTAGCCACCATAGGCTGCCAGGAAAATCGCACAGGTAAGACCCACGGTGCCGCCGATGCTCATGTTGCCAAACGTGCTCACCAGCTCGATGATCACCTTGAGCGCCACAAAGGAGTGCGCCAGACCCACTGCCAGCGGGAACAGGAAGAACACCGCTTGCTGCGCCATCACCGAATGGCGAATCTGGCGGTCGTCACAGCCGATCTGCGCCAGCACGCGATAGCTGCGGCTTCCGTCGGCCACATTGGAGAGCTGCTGGATCGACAGAATTGCCGCACATGCAACGACCAGTACAAAGCCAATATAGATGGCTAGATAGCTAATCATGCCGTTCATCTGCGCCGCCTGCGTATAGATCTCGGAGCGTGTCATGAAGATTCCCCACGACCCCGGCTCCTTGCCGTCAACGAGCAGATTGTCGAGCATGGTGTATTTAATGCTCTCGTCTGCCTTGGTCACATCCATCCCCTGCTTGTAGTTAACGAGCAGATTACTGGAATACGGCTGCAGATTAAGCTGGGACAACAGCTCGTCGGCAACGACGACGGTACCCGGATTACTGCCCATCGCCGAGTTGGCGATGGCCGCCGTGTCCTCGTCCGACTTATCGGTTGCGGGCTTGAGCGTATGCCCGCCCAAGGTAAGGGCATGGCCGCCGGCCATATACTTGGTGTACATGTCGACCAGCTCGCCGCCCATATCACACGTGAGCAGATACTGGTCGTGACCGATGTGCACCGGCTCCTCGCCCATCATCTGACGCAGTTTGTTGTACTGACTTGCCGGCGTCACAGACAGGCCTGTCGTGTCGGCATTGCAACTCTCGAGCGCCTTGGGAAGCTTTTCACCCATGATCTTGCACATCTCACTTGGAGTCACCGAAGGATCTGAGCCGCCAAGCGGGTAACTCAGATACGAATCGATCTGCACATGCTCACCGGCAACATCGGCGATATTGACCTTTTTGCCGGTCTCGTCGTTGTTGTCCGCCGACTTGCGCTCGCCATGCCATGCAGAGTACAAATCGACCGTTGCGTCTGCCAGCACCATGCGATCGGCCTCGGAAGGATTGACATACTCCTTGTAGTAGTCGAGCCTATCGGGCATGTAATAGATATACGTCTGCGTCATATCCGCCGGCGTATAGCGCTCGAGGTTTTCGTTCATCACGTTGGCGATCGACATACCGCAGGTCACCGAGGTAATGGCCAGAAACAGGATCATCGCGATAACGCCCATCGAAAAGCACACCGTGTTGACCTTGGCCGCAAGCTGGCGCACGGTAAACATGTTGAGGCCGCGCCAATACACGCTGCGCAGGCTCTGCAGCAGCTTGATAAGCATGCCCGAAAGGCCCCAGAACAGGGCAAAGGTACCCACCGTAACCATGGCCGTGGTGATACCAAACTGGTTCATGGCCTCCTGCAGCTTACCCTCCGTCGCGGTGAGCGGGAACCCATCGCGCAACAGGCGGTAATAGCCCACGCCCACCAGCACCACGCCCACGACAAAGATGGCGATCGCAATCCAGGGGTTGCGCGTCTTGATGCTCTCGTTGCGCCGCTCGGCGCCCATAAGCTCGATGAGCTTGGTACGGCGCACGGCGCGAAGGTTCAGCAGTAGCGTAAGCACAAACATCACGAGCATGCAGGCAAGGGTCAGGTTGAACGCATGCACCGAGAAAAAGAAGTGGAAATTAGCGATCTGTGTCTTAAAGAGCGAGGCCGTAAAGAATGTCATGAGCTGGGAGAGCCCCACGCCCAGCACAATGCCGGCGACAAAGGCGCCGACCGAAACGATCACGGTCTCGAGCGCCATGATCGTGGCGACGCGCCCGCGGCGCATGCCGAGCACCTGGTACAGGCCGAACTCCTTTTTGCGGCGCTTCATGATGAAGTTGTTGGCATACACCATCAAAAAGGCCATGACGCCGGCCAAAAAGTACGTCAGGTAACCGAGCATGCTGCCCATGAGCTCGGACAGTCCCTCCTCCTTGATGCCGGCAATGTCGACCTGCATCGAGACGGTATTGAAGGCATAGAAGACCGTGACACCCAGGGTGAGCGTCAGCAAGTAGACGAGGTAGTCGCGGCCGGCGCGGCGGACGTTGCCCCAAGCGAGTTTACAGAGCATCGGAGCCTTCACCGCCCATCATGGCAACGACCTCCATAATGCGGTCGAAGAACTCTCGGCGGTCGGTGTCGCCGCGGCGCAGCTCGGTGAAGATCTTGCCGTCGCGAATAAACAGCACACGGCTCGTGTAGCTGGCGGCAAAACTGTCGTGCGTAACCATGAGCACGGTGGCGCGCAGGCGGCGGTTAAGGGCCTCCAGGCTCTCGAGCAGCAGGCGAGCGCTCTTGGAATCGAGGGCGCCGGTGGGCTCGTCGGCCATGATCATGGTGGGGTCGGTGACGAGCGCGCGAGCCGCGGCAACGCGCTGCTGCTGGCCGCCCGACATTTGGTAGGGATACTTGTCGAGCACCTGACTGATAGACAGGCGCGCGGCCACATCCTGCACGCGGGTCGAGATTTCTGCCGAGTTTGTGCGGGCGATGGTGAGCGGCAGGGCGATGTTCTCGCGTGCCGTGAGCGTATCGAGTAGGTTGGAGTCCTGGAAGATAAAGCCCAGCTCCTCGCGGCGGAACTGCGAAAGCTTGGCCTGCTTCATGCGCGTCACGTCCTGGCCGTTGATGCGGATGGTGCCACTCGTGGCGCTATCGATGGTCGACACGCAGTTGAGCAACGTCGACTTGCCCGAGCCCGAGGCGCCCATGATGCCGACGAATTCGCCGCGGTTGACGGTAAAGCTGACATCGTTGAGCGCGCGGGTCACGTTGCCCAGTGCTCCATATACCTTTTCGAGATGCGCGACCTCCAGTACCGGGGTCGCCATGTGCGTGGTTTGCATACCGAGTCCTTTCTTGCAATTAGTCTACGGCATCTATAGTCGCAAGAAGACGAGTCGGCTACCATCGATATGGCTTACGCTTGCCTTACCGTTGCGTAAGGTAAGCGTAGTCTGCCATGTGTTGATGTTGAGAGAGGGCTCCTGTTGAAGACTGTTCATGTTGCCGCTGGGATCATTCGCAAGGAAGGATCTGACGAGCTGCTTGCCGTGCAGCGCGGCTACGGCAACATGCAGGGACTATGGGAGTTCCCGGGCGGCAAACTTCTGCGCGGCGAGACACCCGAAGACGCCGTGCGCCGCGAGCTTATGGAAGAGCTACAGGTAAAAGTCACCAACCTGCGTGATTTCTACACCGTTGAGTATGACTACCCCGATTTTCATCTCTCCATGGAGTGTTACTACTGCTCGCTCGCCGATGAATCCGATGAGCCCCAGAAACACGACCGCCAGCTTGATATCCGCTGGATTCCACGCACCTCGCTTGCCACGGTGGAATGGATGCCCGCCGACAAGGGGCTCATTGATGCTCTGATTGAGTTAAAGGAAGATCGGCTTGAGGCAAGCTCCGCCGATGACGCCGCGCCCAACACAACCGACAAACCCGCCACCAAACCCAAGCGCGCACCTAAACGCCGCAGCAAAAAGCGCCCCAAGCCCGGCCTGCTGGACGGCATCGATACCTCGGACCTCTCCGCTGACGAGCGCGAACTGGTCCGCCGTCGAGCCGCCATCAAAAAGTCCATGAAGGGCAACAAGCGCGCCAATACCAAGCCCGAGCTGCTCGTTCGCCAGCGCCTGCGCGCCGTGGGCCTTACGGGTTATCGCTTGGAATGGAAGGTTCCCGGCAAACCCGATATCGCCTTCCCCGGCCGCAAGATCGCCATCTTCGTCAACGGCTGCTTTTGGCACCGCTGCCCCAAGTGCAATCCCAGCCAGCCCAAGCGCAACGTTGAGTTTTGGGAGGCAAAGTTCCGTCGCAACGTCGAGCGCGACCGCGCTGCCGTGGCAGCACTCACTCAAATGGGCTGGACGCCCATAACCATCTGGGAATGCGAACTCAAAAAAGACCGCATCGACGCCACGATGGAAAAGGTCATCGAGCAGGTGCGCGCCACAGAGCCGCAGCGCTAACAGCGAGCATTCACACGCTACGCACGTCCGCGCCACATCCACGTCACAAACCTTAGAAAGCCCTTAAGCTCAAAACCTTTCAAGAGTGTTACTCGATACCTCTGACCTGCAGTTTCATCGTAACACCAAACCAGGTTAAGCCTTTCTTTAGCGCTTCTTTGCGGCAGCCGCGGCATAATGTAGCCAGCGCACGGGACCTAGCAGCAAACCCCGAGCGCATCCTTTTGGTGGATATCGAGGAGGCCGCAAAAGCATGCATTCTTCCAATGACGCAGCACAGCAGCCATCCCTAAAACATGCAAACCTTTTCTCCTTCCCCCCGACACAGAGAAACGGCCTCCTCGACTCCCCCACCACAAAAACCAAGCGCTCAGCCGATCAGAGCCTCAACTTACGAGCATCCTTCGAAAAGCTCCAAGCATCCCTAGACAAGGCGTTCCCCGAACAGGCAAGAGCAATCTAAGCCCATTGCGCTTTATACTGATGCCATGCGAAACATGGATCACATAGAATTGCACCGCGGAGGACGCGAGGAAGCGTTTCCCGAGACCGCCGAAGACTGGCCCTATATTGCCGAACGCGCAGAATTCGCTCGCTATCCGGGCAATTCCGTCCCCTGGCACTGGCATTCCGAAGTTGAGCTTTTCTACATGGAGCAGGGAGCGATTGACTATCGAACGCACGCGGCTCATGAGCACGTACGCTTTGAGGAAGGGTCCGCCGGCTTTATCAACGGCGGCGTTTTGCACAGCACGCTGCAATCACCCAATTCGGCGCCAGCCATTCAAATGCTGCATATCTTTCAGCCGTCGATGCTCGGCGATCCCGCGGGACGTCTCCAAAAGCGCTACATCAACCCATTGCTTCAATGTCGAGGCGTCGATGTGCTCAAATGGTCGCCCACCAATCCCGACGATATGCCCTTTATCGATTTGCTGAAGAGCTCCTTTAGCCACGACCTTCAACGGCCGCAGAACGAGATGGCGCTTCGAAATAGTTTGTCAGAGCTCTGGATTCAGATTAACGCCAAGACCGAACCGCTCTTTTCTTCCGACGGCGCCTCTTGGATGACCAGCCGCGACGTACAGTTCAAGGCAATCCTGGACTTTATCCGCGCAAACTATGCAGCCGCTATAGATGTGCCCCAGATGGCATCTGCAGCCGGCGTAAGCGAAAGAGAGTGTTACCGCATTATCGAAACTTGTGCAGGAACGACCCCGGCGGCATATCTACGCGCATACCGCATAAACCGTGCTTGCGAACTTTTGGCACACACCACGCGAACGGTACAGACAGTCGCGCGCCAATGCGGATTTATAACAGCAAGCCATCTTGGCCAGGTATTTAAAGAACAAATGGGGTGCACTCCTTCGAGCTATCGAGCAGCGAGGCAGAATCTCGATAGCACCAGGCAGAAATCCCGCTAGCCCTTCTTCTGTCACTGCATCAAACTTGCAGGCAAACAACAGAGAGGAGCAATCATATGAAGCACTTTGACCATATCGTATTTGACGTTGATGGGACATTGGCAGATACAGAAGAAAGCGTTCTGTCATCGCTTGTCCAGATTGTCCAAGAAGAGACCAGCAAAACGCTTCCCCGACACGAGCTTGACTTTGCCCTCGGCATACCCGGCAAGGATGCCCTTGAGAAACTTGGGATCTACTCGCAGGCAACGTTGGATCGCTGGTGCCAAGTTGCCGCCAGCTTTAAAAGCACCATCAGCGTGTTTCCAGGTTTGCTTGAAGTCATCGCAACGCTCGCCGATAGCGGCTGCAAACTTGGCATCGTCTCCTCACGTGCGCGCGACGAATACGCAAAAGAAATTGCACCCCTTGGTTTCGATAAGTATTTTGAGCACATCATCCTTGTCGAAGACACAACCGAACATAAACCCGCACCCGCACCCATGCTCGAATATCTCCGACGTGCGGGCGCGAATCCTGGCAACGTCGTCTACGTTGGCGACACCGTCTACGACGAACAATGCGCAACTTCAGCAGGGGTCAATTTTGCCCGAGCAGCATGGGGATCACACCAAGATATCCCAAACGCCACCTACAACCTCAAAACCCCCAACGACCTACTAACCCTAACAACCAAATAACCCACGCGTCCCACCCTTTCAGCCCCAACACCACAAGGGCGACGACCTCGAGTAGGTCAACCTGGGAGGGACGAGGGCTTAGCTCCCCAATCTTTCCGCAGGGGGCAAAAAGCAACGTCTTATTTTTCCGACACTAACGCCACAAGGGCGATTGAGCAGGACGGTTTGGGCGGGTCCCGTACTTAGTTTCCAAAATCATTCCGCAGCGCGAAGGCCCCC
>URGF01000108.1 GCA_900547285.1 uncultured Collinsella sp. | reverse complement strand
CAACTGATTCCCGATCCGCAGCAGCCGAGCAGGCACACCGGTGGCGTTCAGTCGCCGCGTCCTATCGCGCCGAGCCACGGTCAGGAGCGTGGTGCGGCAAACGCTTCCCAACGCCCGAACCAGCAGCGTCAGCCACGTCAGCAGCGGCAGGCAAACGGCAATGCGCCCAAGCAGCCCCACGTGCACGGTCGAGGCGATCGCGACCCCGCGCGCAAACCCGCCGAGAACAATAAGTCGGGCAAAAAGACGACGCTCTTTGTCGTCCTGGGTCTTATCGTCATTGTCTATATCGTAGGCGTCGTAGCGTTTTCCCAGCTAGCCTACCCCAACACCACCATCGCCGGCGTCGACGTCTCGTTCTCCAACGCTTCGTCTGCCGCCACCAAGGTCAACTCGGCATGGAAGCACTATAAGCTCACCGTGACAGGCGATGACTTTAGCTGGACGTATCAGCCCGAGTCCGATGAGCCCATCGTCGACGGCGAAGCTGCCGCAAAAGAGATCATCAGCCACAACGAAGCCTTTGTATGGCCGGTCCGCCTTGTGGAATCCTTAAGCGGAAAGACCAAAACAACCGCTACCTCCAACGAAGTCGATCTTGATCAAGACGTCGACCTGTCCATGCTCTCCGACACTTTTGACCAAAAGAAGTTTGAGCAGGATCTGGGCGCCGCCATCGACGAGTTTAACGAGGGGCGTTCGGGCACGTTCGAGGCCAATAGCTCCTATGACGAGCAGGCCGGCAAGTTTACCGTCGAGAAGGCGCGCTCCAACGAAAAACTCGACCGCGAGCATGTCATTAAGTATGCCGAGCTCGAGCTTGCCTCGCTGTCCGAGACCGTAGACCTTTCCAAGCTCGGCAACGATGCCTATGAACCGCTCAATGGAACGCTGACCGATGATCAGATTCAGACCGCATGCGATGCCGCCAACAACTTCCTGGGCGTAAACGTGACCCTCAAGCTCAACGGCGAGGATGCCGGCAAGGTTGATGGCAGCTCCGTGTTGCAGTGGATCAGCTTTGCCGATCCGGCCAACCCCACACTCGATACGTCGCAGATCAGCAGCTGGGCAGCCGAGCTTGCCAACGGCTTCAATACCGTGGGCTCCACTCGCTGGTGGACGCGCGCCGATGGCAAGCAATGCGCCGTCGAAGGCGGCGACTTTGGTTGGTCCATCGACAGCAGCTCGCTCGCCAAGCAGGTCGAGGACGCCATTAACAACAAACAGACCGGCGAAATCGAGATCAAGTACTCCCAGAAGGCCGACACCTTTACTGCAAAGGGAGAGCCCGACTGGAAGGCATACGTCGATGTCGATCTGTCCGAGCAGCACGCGCGCTACTACGACGAGAGCGGCAATATCGTGTGGGAGGCCAACTTTATCTCCGGCAAGCCGGGAGAGGACGCCACCCCCGAAGGCGTTTGGCAGATCAACAGCAACGACGGCGGCAGTACCCTGATCGGAGCCAAGGACCCCGAGACCGGTAAGCCCAAATACGAAAGCCCGGTGAGCTACTGGATGCCGTTCGAGGGCAATATGATCGGCTTCCACGATGCCACCTGGCAAAACGACAAGAGCTTCGATAATGCCGAGTCGTACAAGTGGTGCGGCAGCCACGGTTGCATCAACCTGCGCCTGGCAGACGCCAAGGCACTTCACGACTGCATCAAAGTCGGCCTGTGCGTGGTTGTCCACTCGTAGTGCAACGCGCGCATTAATACAACGTGGAACCGATGCAAACAATCTAACAGTTCCGAAAGAAACCGTCCTATGCGCCCGCCCCAACCGGTGGGCGCATATAATTATCGAGGTTCTTTCTATAAAGGAGACGCTATGCCGAATGTCCCCACGATCGCCCCGGGCCCGGATGATACCGAGCACACGCCCGAAGGTGCCACCGAAACGATTCCTCTGATTACAAACGCGCACACCGACAAGCAGAGCGGACGCACGAACGATACGGCCGATATTTCCGATGAAGAGGCATATGCCAAGCTCAAGGCAAAACGTGCCGAACGTCGACGCAAAAAGCTGATTCGACGCGGTATTGCCGTCGGCGTCGTAGGTGCCATCGCGCTCATTGCCATTGTCGCTACCCTGGTTCTCAATGCGCAGCCACAGGGAGCTAGCGGGCCTGTGACCGACATGGTGACCGAGGGCACGTTTACCACAACGGTCGAGGCGAAAGGCCAGCTCAAACCCATTTCGTCCTCAGTGGTCTCCCCTTCTGTCGACGGCACGGTCGATTCGATCAACGTGCAGGCAGGCCAATCCGTCAACGAGGGCGACGTGCTTATGACCATTAAAAACGACGAGCTCGATCGCAACGTTGCCGAGGCGCAGCGTGCAGTTGCAGCCGCTCAAGAAGACCTCGCCAACGCGAAGAAAGCCGCAGCTGCTGCGCAGGCCAACCCAACGACGGACGTCGACGGAGGTTCCGCAGCGGCTGGCATCACCGCCGCATCAGCGGACACGAACGCCGTATCGGCCGCGCAGCGCAGCCTCGCTTCGGCCCAGGCAAACCTAGACCAGGCGAACGCCAAGGCCGCCAGTCGCACGGTCACGGCCCCGAGCTCGGGTAGCATCGTGGAGCTTAACGCCAAGGTGGGCGCCACGGTAACAGGCGGCATGATCATGGGCGAAAGCGATACGAGCGGCGGCAAGCAGTGCATGCAGATCGCCGACCTGTCCAAGATGAAGGTGACGGTTCAGGTGGGCGAAAAGGATATCGCCAAAATTGCCGTGGGCCAATGCGCCAACGTGACCTACCCCGCGTTTCCCGATATCGTGAGCCAGGGCACCGTCACGGCTATCGCCTCGGTGGCAAACTCCGACTCCTCCTCCGGGAGCGGCGGCAGTGTGACCTTTAACGTCGACATCCTCATCGAAGCACCTGACAGTCGCCTTAAGCCGGGTATGACTGCCGAGGTCTCGGTAGTGACCGAGAAGCTCGACGACGTGGTGATGGTGCCGACCATGGCGCTGATGACCGAAGATGGCGAGCACTATTACGTCAATTTGGCCACTGATTCGGAGGGTAAAAAGACGCGCCGCGTGAAGGTGACCGTCGTGACGCAAAACGACAACGAGGCTGTAGTCGGTAAGACGCAGGTCAAGCGCGACGACCAGGGCAACGAGATCAATCCAGACGTCCCGGTTACCAAGCTACGCGACGGCGACACCATCGTGACGGATACCGGCACAGGAATGACGGCAGACGGCGGCGACAACATGCCTGCCGACGAGGGCAAGTAATGCGTCCCGTCATCGACATCCGCAACGTGCACCGCATCTTTGAGAGCGAGGCCGGTTGCGCCCACATCCTGCACAACGTGAGTCTGGCAGTAAATCCCGGCGAATTCGTCGCTATTACCGGCCCTTCGGGCTCGGGCAAGTCAACGCTCATGAACATCCTGGGCTGCCTGGACAAACCGACGGCGGGCGATTACTTCCTGCAAGGGCTCAACGTCGCCGAGCTCGACGATGACGAGCTCACCGAGGTGCGAGCGCTGAGCATCGGCTTTGTCTTTCAGAGCTTTAATCTGCTGCCGCGCCTGACGGTGATCGAAAACGTCATGCTGCCGCTGTCCTACACCAATGTGCCGCGCAGCCAGCGCGAGATGCGCGCCGTACACGCGCTGCAAGCCGTCACGCTTCCGGTCGACCATTGGGACCATCGTATATCGGAGCTGTCGGGCGGACAGATGCAGCGCGTCGCCATCGCGCGCGCCCTTGTCAACGATCCACCCATCATTTTGGCCGACGAGCCGACGGGCAACCTGGACTCCGCCACGGGAGCGCTCGTCATGGAAACCTTCCACAAGCTCCAGGAGCGCGGCAAAACCATCGTGCTTATCACACACGACCCCGGCATCGCCGCCGAGGCCGACCGTGCCGTGACCATCCGCGACGGTCGCATTCACGATGGCGCGTATATTCCACATGCACCGCGGACCCTGCGCAGCGCCGTGGATAGCCTGCCCAGGATTTCCGCCTCCGCCAACCCGCCGAAAGGAGAGATGGCATGAGCGCCCGCGATCTCATCCAGGAAGCCCTTCACTCGCTCGAGGCCAACAAGGGGCGCAGCCTGCTCACCATCCTTGGCATCGTCATTGGCATCGCCTCGGTCATTGCCATGACTTCGCTCATCGGCGGCATCCAAAACAGCTTGGTCAACAGCCTGGGCCTCAACGCAGCTCGCATGGTTCAGATCTATTCGTCCCAAGAACTCTCTGATTCTGACGTCCAGAAGCTTAAAAAACTGGTGCCGCAGATAGAGCAGATCGGCATTGTCGACAGCGCGTATACCGAGTATAAGACCGGCGATAAAAGCTATACCGTCATGGCACAGGGTGTCGATAGCGACATGCTCGACGCCGTGGGTGCCAGTAAGCTCGTTGCGGGGCGCACCTATTCCCAGGCCGAGTCCCAATCAGGCTCGCGCGTGGCGCTCATCAGCCGCGGCGGCGCCGATCAGCTTTACGGCAACGAACAGGATGCGCTGGGAAAAACCATCAAAGTGTCCAACGGCGAGGTGCAGATTGTAGGTGTGATTGATGGCGGCAACGACTCCATGGGCTCGCTCACGCTGTATATACCGCGCGAAACCATCTCAGGCCTGTTTGGCGACGAAAATCCCTCATTCCCCAGCGTGACGGCTCTTGCCGCCGAGGGCACAGACATGGACGAGCTTTGTAAGACCATCGAGTCCAAGGTGCGCGCAATGAAGGGCATCGCGGAGGATGATGAGTACGACAGTGTATCGGCGACCTCCATGAAAAGCGCCATCGATGCACTCAACTCCTTTATGGGCGCGTTCTCGCTCATCATGGGCGCTGTCGCCAGCATCTCGCTGCTTGTCGGCGGTATCGGCATTATGAATATGATGCTCACCAACGTGACTGAGCGCATCCGTGAGATCGGCATTCGCCGTGCCCTGGGCGCAAGTCGTCGCGATATCACCGCGCAGTTTTTGGCCGAGTCCTCGGCGCTGTGCGTCACCGGTGGCCTGCTGGGTGTCCTGATAGGCTATCTGCTGGCCTGGGGCCTCGCGATGTTTGCCTCCGGATCCGGGATTCTTGGCGAGCTCGGTGCCAGCGGGCAAATCACACCGAGTTTTTCAATCGCCACGGTGCTGCTGGCCTTCGCCGTCTCCGTCGGCATCGGCGTAATCTTTGGCTTCTACCCCGCTCGCCGTGCAGCAAATCTCGACCCGGTGGAATGCCTACGCTACCAGTAAGCCACCACCAACAAGTTGCGGTGAATTAGAGCGCCTAGCGCGCGAACTCCCGTAAGAGCGCATCTTCCACTTCCCGAAGCGAAAGGGCCCCGCCTCCCTCGGCGGGACGGGTGACCACGATACAGCGCGCTCCCACGGCGCGCGCTGCGGCGAGCTTCTCGGCCGTGCCGCCTACGGTTCCCGAGTCCTTGGTCACAAGCCACTGGGCGCCCACCTGCCGAAGCATCGCCTCGTTGAGCTCGCGGGTGAAGGGCCCCTGCATGCCGATGACGTGCGACGGCGAAAACCCCGCGTCGATGCACTTCGTTATAGCACCGGGCAGCGGGAGCACACGCACGAAGAAGCGCTCCGCGAAATCGGCGACGCGCGTGTAGGGAGCAAGCTCCTTGCTCCCCGTCGTGAGAAGCGCGCGACCCGGGTTCTCGGAGAGAAAGCGCGCCGCGCAGGCGATCGACGCGACCGAGACGACGCCTTTGGGCAGCGCCTCGGCCGGGCGCGCAAGGCGCAGGCATGGTGCACCCACGGCGAGCGAAGCGGCCCGGATGTTGCCGCTTGCGAGCGTAGCGAAGGGGTGCGTGGCGTCGACGACGATGCGCGCGCCCAAAAGCTCGCGCTCCATGTCGGCCTCGTCGAGCCTGCCCGCATGCACCTCGATGCCCGGAAGCTCGCCCAAAAGTTCGCCTCCGTACTCTGTTGCCGCGTAGGCACGGGCGGGGATGCCCGCCCCGCTCGCCCATTCGCACAGAAGGCGGCCCTCGGTGGTGCCGGCGAAGATGCGCAGCGCCGGCGCGGATGCGGGGGCCGTCACTTCGCGCCACCCGTGCGCGTGATCTGGTAGAGCAGCGCGTTCATAATGGCGGCCGCCACGGTCGAGCCGCCCTTGCGACCCCTCGCGACGATGGCCGGCACGCGTCGTGCGAGTAGCTCCTCTTTCGCCTCGACCACGTTCACAAACCCGACCGGCACCCCAACGACGAGCGCGGGCGCGATCTTCCCCGCATCCATGAGCTCGGCGAGGCGCAGAAGTGCTGTGGGAGCGTTGCCGACGGCCACGATGAGCGGACCCTCGATGCCGCAAGCTTTGTCCATGCTCGCAACGGCGCGAGTCGTGCCCGCGGCGCGCGCAGCCGCGGCGACATCGGGGTCGGCCATGAAGCAAACGGCCTTGCAGCCGAGCTTCGCGAGCGCGGGCTTGCTTATGCCTGCGAGCGCCATGTTCGTGTCGGTGAGCACCGTGGCCCCTGCGCGCAGTGCGTCGAGCGCACAGTGCGCGGCGTCATGGGTGAACACGAGGGAATCGGCGTACGAGAAGTCGGCAGTGGTGTGGATGACGCGCTTCACGACGGGCTCTTCGAGCGGCGGG
>URGF01000107.1 GCA_900547285.1 uncultured Collinsella sp. | reverse complement strand
CGGCGCCTGCGCCCGAGCCCGAGCCCGAGCCCGTGCCTGAGCCTGAGCCTGAGCCTGAGCCTGAGCCCGCGCCCGTGCCTGAGCCCGAGCCCGAGCCCATGCCGGAACCGGAGCCCGAGCCCGAGCCTGCACCAAGCTCCGACGAGGACCCGCAGGACGAGTAGCCCTGCCGCCTGCCATTTGGGGACGGGGTAGAAACGGTAGAAATGGCGCTTGACAAATGAGCGGGGGCGGACGTGTCGAAACGTCCGCCCCCGCTTTGATATCGCGATGTGGCTATGACTGCGAGATGGCCGCGAATCGACTACTCGCCGCGCTTCTCCTCGCGGCGAGCGGCGGCACGTGCATCGTGGATGCCCTTGATCGCGGCATGGCGTGCCGTGCGGGCGTCATGGATGGCGTCGCGAGCCTCGGCGGTCGTTGCCTTGGCAGAGCGCAACTTGGCGGCCAGGTCGGGGTTGGTTTCGGCGACCGCGGTGATCGCGGGGCCGTCGAGCTCCTCTTGCGTGGGCTCGGCCAAAAAGTCGATGGCATACTGGGCGGCCACCATGGAGCCCTTTGCCAGCACAGTCTCGTCGATCTTGTAGAAGCAGGAATGTTGGGCGTACGTGGCGCCAATCTTGGGGTTGCGCGTACCTACAAAGGCGAGCACGCCCGGTACACGGCGCAGGTACTCCGAAAAATCCTCGCCCGAAAGTGTGCCGCGATAATGGCCTTCGCCGGCTGCACCCAGGCACTTGACCACGGCCTGACGACAACGCTCGCTCGAGGCGGCATCGTTTTCGACCTTATAATTGGCGATGGTGTAGTCGGTGAGCTCTGCCTCGGCGCCCAAGGCGGCCGCGGTATGCTCCACGATGCGGCGCATGAGCTCCGGCATTTCCTCGTGGGTCGAATCTCCGTAGGTGCGCACCGTGCCGGCGAGGTAGGCCGTGCCGGCGATAACGTTGCGCGCGGTGCCGCCGTGCAGCTCGCCGACGGTAATGACGGCCGGCTCGTAGGGGCTGATCTCGCGCGAAACGATGGTCTGCAGGGCATTGACGATCTCGGCGGCCACCATAACGGCGTCGTGGCCGCGCTGGGGCATGGCACCGTGGCATGAGGTGCCGCGAACATCGATGCGGAACCAGTCGGTATTGGCCATGCGCGGTCCGGGCTCGCAGCTCACGGTGCCGGCGTCGACCTCACTCCAGATGTGCGCGGCGTAGGCGCCATCGACGCCGTCGAGCACGCCCGTGCCGATCATGAGTTTGGCGCCCTGGCCGTTTTCCTCACTGGGCTGGAAGACGATGCGGACTTCGCCGTGGATGTCGTCGGTCATATGGCGCAGGATCTGCAGCGTGCCGAGCATCATGGCGATGTGGCAGTCGTGGCCGCAGGCGTGCATGCAGCCCTCGTTGACGCTGGCGAAATCCTCGCCGGTCTGCTCGGTGACGGGCAGGGCGTCGATATCCGCACGCAGCAGGATACGGCGGCGTGGTGTGCCGTCCTCGCGATAGGCGTCGGGCGCGGTGCCGCGAAGGGTCGCCACAAGGCCCGTCTTAAGGGGACGCTCGTAGGGGATATTCATGGCGTCGAGCTGGTTGGCGATGTCGGAGGTCGTGCGCTCCTCGGCAAGGCTCAGCTCCGGGTGCTTATGGAAGTGTCGGCGCTGCTTGATGATGTAGGGCTCAAACTCGGCGGCGATATCTTGGATGGCTGCGGTGACGTCGTCAGCCGCTCGCACCTCGGTCGCCGCCATAATCTGCTGTGCCTTGGTCTTCGTCATGGTCGATTTGCTCCTTGCTGGTTTTTGCAAAATCGTACAGGCTCATTCCAGTATGCCACCTGCCACTTGGCCTGGCAAAGCTGCCGTTTGCCGCTTGGCATTTTGTAACCGAGACGGGGGAGTACACTCGGGGATGTTGAATTTCCTGCCAGAGATGGGGATGCCCATGCAACATATCGATCGGATTATCCGCTCCAAGAACGTCTTTACCGCGCAAGACGGCATCGATACCACCCGCGAGCTGGCGATTGCCATCGCAGGCGACCGTATCGTCGCAGTCGGTGCGCCCGATGACGTGATCGCCGCCGCTCCTGCCGCTACGTCGGTTATCGACTACGGCGAGCAGTTTGTCTGCCCCGGTTTCCATGACGCTCATCTGCACTTCTTCCATACCTCGGTCGGTTCCTCACCGTACATGCTCATGGATATGGGCACGTCCGAGGCGGCGCTGGTGCAACATGCGCTCGAGTTTTCCCAGGACCTGCCCGACGACGCTTGGGTTGTGACGCAGGGCTGGCGCGACTACCGTTGGGACCCGCCCGAGCATCCTACCAAGGCGTCGCTCGATGCGGCATTCCCCGATCGTCCCTGTGTTATGTATTCGGGCGACGGGCACACGCTTTGGCTCAACAGCCGCGCACTCGAGGCGCTCGGCGTCACACGCGACAGCGAGCCGCCAGCGGGCGGCAGCTACGACAAGGATGCAAACGGCGAGCTCACGGGCATTGCTCACGAGGCGGCTGCCATGCAGCTGCTACCGCGCTGCCTTGAGTGGCTGGGCGAGGATCGCATCGCAAGCGCTTACGCCGATCAAATGAGGCGGATGGCCGAGCAGGGCATCACCTCGATATGCGATATGTCGCTCATGCCCATGCCGGGCTGCGATTTTATCCGCGACGACGTCTACGACAAACTGCAGGCAGCCGGCAAGCTGGGCATCCGAGCCCATCTGTTCCCCACGCTGCTGGATGACCAGTCGCGCTTGGAAGAGCTGCAGGCCCGCTACGCGAACAACGCGCTGCTCTCGGCACCGGGCTTTAAGCAGTTCTTCGATGGCGTGTCGAGCGAACACACGGCGTATCTCACCGAGCCCTATACCAATCCGCGCTTCCCGGGCGACCAGGGCCGTCTGACAGTTCCTGCCGAGCGCATGCGTAAGCTGGTTCTGGCGGCTGCGGAGCGTGGCCACACTGTGCGTATTCACGTCATCGGCGACGGTGCCATCCATGCTGCGCTCGATATCTTTGAGGAGGCCGCCGAATTGTACGGCCTGCCCCAGCACGGCCATAATACGCTCGAGCATCTGGAGAACCTCTTGCCCGAGGACATCGATCGTCTACGCAAGCTTAACGTCGTTGCCTCGAGCCAGCCCTGCCACATTACACTCGACCCGGGCGGCCCCGAGCGCGACCTGGGCCTGGAACGCAGCCGCATCATGTGGCCGTTCGCAACTTATCAGCAGCGCGGCATCCGTCAAGCTTTCGGTACCGACAGCCCCATCACGGCCGTTACCAGCATGAACGTGCTCTACACGGCCATCACGCGCCAAGACCCCAAAAGCCACTGGCCCGAGGGCGGCTGGTTACCGAGCGAGCGTATCGATGCGGCAACAGCTCTGCGCAACTACACCCTGGGCAGCGCCTACGCGGCAGGCGACGAGCAAAACCTCGGCAGCTTGGAGCCCGGCAAGTATGCCGACCTGGTAGTCCTGGACCAAAACCCGCTCATCATCGATCCCCAAGAGCTCCAGACCACTAAGGTTCAGGCCACCTACCTGGCAGGCAACTTGATTTACGAGCGCTGACGTTCATACCGCACCGTTAAACGCGGCTCGGGCAGTCTATTTTGGGATGGCGCTCGAGCCGCATTTGTTTGCCGATGGGGGTTCGTTAGGAGCGTCCCCGCTCTGTTGGATTTGGGCGCGGGGTTGAGGTGCTGCTGTCTCGTGCGCTCAATTTGGACATCAGCAATGCTGACTCTTAGTGTTTTGCATACTTCCCATTACAGATTGCATAAAAAGGCTGGGATGTTCTTCCTGATCCTGATGTACCCCCGCCCGTGCCGTGCAAAAAACGGAGTATTCAGCACCACGAGCTCTGCCGGTGCCGCTGCGGCTGAGTAACGTTGCGGAGATTGACGTCATTTTGGGCTCCGGTACGGCGCGAAGTACGCCCATTTGTCCCAACGGGGTCTGCCCACCGACCAAAACCGCCCGCTGAAGGCGTTCTTGGGACCAATAAGGTATGTCCGGCGCGTATGCAGCCGTCCTGGCTTGCTGAATACTCCCAAAAATGCACGGTGCTTCCCAGGGGACCCGTGCGCGCAGCGAAAACCATACCCACGTTCCTATCCGCATCGCCATTTTGCTGCACTGACTTTTCTGAATGTCGGGCCCGAATTAGTTAGCCTGCCTCCCGTGTGGCTCCGGAGGGGCGGGGCATAAGGTTTATCGCGAGTTCCGCACGAGCCGAAGGCCACTTAATGTGGCCTTCGTGCGAGCAGGACTGCCCGAGCAGGAAACCTTACGCCCCGCCCCTCCGGAGCCACACGGGAGGCATCGCTAAGTTATCCCCCGGCATTCAGAAAATCTAAGTGCCAAAAAATAAGATTTTTTGACTCCGTGTTGTATAACCCGCCATTCGTGGGTACCATTCAACGCGTACGCAAACAAAAAGGGTTAATTCGCGTGGCATAACCACGCGGCCCAAAAAGGAGGAGACAAGCATGTCGTCTTTGAAGCCGCTTGCAGATCGTGTTCTGGTCAAGCCCGACGAGGCCGAGCAGAAGACCGCTTCTGGTCTGTATATCGCCAGCAACGCTCAGGAGAAGCCGCAGCGCGGCACCATCGTTGCCGTTGGCGCCGGCAAGGTCAACGACAAGGGTGAGCGCATCCCCATGGATGTTCAGGTCGGTGACGTTGTCATCTACGGTAAGTTCGGTGGCAACGAGGTCAAGGTCGACGGCGAGAAGTATCTGCTGATGCGCGCCGACGACATCTACGCTGTCGTCGAGGCCTAGTCTCGTCGGAATCTCTGATTCGTCTTTGAACGCGCCTGCCGCATAGGACTCGGAAGCGGCGACGCGAGTCACATTTCTTTTGGAGGATTACCTACCATGGCAAAGAACATTACGTTCAACACCGATGCCCGCGCTAAGCTTGCCAAGGGCGTCAACACTCTGGCCGACGCCGTTACCGTCACCATGGGCCCCAAGGGTCGCTACGTTGCGCTGCAGCGCACGTTCGGTGCCCCGACCATCACCAACGACGGCGTTTCCGTCGCCAAGGAGATTGAGCTCGAGGACAACATCGAGAACATGGGCGCCCAGCTGGTGAAGGAGGTTGCCACCAAGACCAACGACACCGTGGGTGACGGCACCACCACCGCAACCCTGCTCGCTCAGGCCATCGTCAACGACGGTCTGCGCAACGTTGCTGCTGGCGCTAACCCGCTGGCCATCCGTCGCGGCATCGACAAGGCCGTCAACGCCGCTGTCGCCGAGATGAAGAAGCAGGCCAAGCCGGTCGAGACCAAGGAGCAGATTGCTTCCGTCGGTACCATCTCTGCCGGTGACCCCGAGGTCGGCGAGAAGATCGCCGAGGCCATGGAGGTCGTGGGCAAGGACGGCGTCATCACCGTCGAGGATTCCCAGACGTTCGACATCACCATCGACACCGTCGAGGGCATGCAGTTCGACAAGGGCTATGTCTCCGCTTACTTCGTCACGGACAACGACCGCATGGAGGCCGTGATGAAGGATCCGTACATCCTCATCACCGACCAGAAGATCTCCAGCGTTCAGGACATTATGCCCGTTCTCGAGGCTGTCCAGCGCGCTGGCCGCGGCCTGCTCATCATCGCTGAGGACATCGACGGCGAGGCTCTGCCGACCCTGGTCCTCAACAAGATCCGTGGCGCCCTCAACGTCTGCGCCGTCAAGGCTCCGGGCTACGGCGATCGCCGCAAGCGCATCCTCGAGGACATCGCCGTCCTCACCGGTGGCCAGGCTGCCCTGGACGAGCTGGGCGTGAAGGTCGCTGACATCACCGCCGATATGCTCGGTACCGCTAAGTCCGTCACCATCTCCAAGGACAACACCGTCGTCGTCGGTGGCGCTGGCTCCAAGGAGGCCATCGACGCTCGTATCGCTCAGATCAAGGGTGAGATGGAGAACACCACCTCTGACTTCGACCGCGAGAAGCTCCAGGAGCGCCTGGCCAAGCTCTCCGGTGGCGTTGCCGTCATCAAGGTCGGCGCTGCTACCGAGTCCGAGCTCAAGGAGATCAAGCACCGCGTCGAGGACGCCCTGCAGGCAACCCGCGCTGCTGTCGAGGAGGGCATTGTCGCCGGTGGCGGCGTCGCCTTCATGGACGCTGCTCCTGCGCTCGACGCCGTTGAGCTCGACGACCCCGAGGAGAAGATCGGTGTCGACATCGTCAAGAAGGCTCTGACCGCTCCGGTCGCTACCATCGCCAAGAACGCTGGTTTTGAGGGCGCTGTCGTGGTCGACAAGGTTGCCGAGCTGCCTGCCGGCCAGGGTCTCAACTCTGCCAACGGCGAGTGGGGCGACATGATCGAGATGGGCGTCCTCGACCCCGTCAAGGTCAGCCGCGTCACCCTTCAGAACGCTGCTTCTGTCGCCAGCCTGATCCTCATCACCGAGGCCACCGTCTCCGATGTGCCCAAGAACACTCAGCTTGAGGACGCTATCGCTGCTGCTACCGCTGGTCAGCAGGGCGGCGGTATGTACTAAGGCCGACAAGGTCTAGAACTCCCACCGGGAATCCGGGGGCGTGACGGGGTTTCTCTCCGGAACGTCCTCGGACATGCAAAGAGGCTCCGCATCGCGCTTCGCGCTGCGGAGCCTCTTT
>URGF01000106.1 GCA_900547285.1 uncultured Collinsella sp. | reverse complement strand
CGAAGTTGAAAGGCAGATTGCCGCTCTGGCGGGTTTGCAGCGTCGAGCCGTTACGCGGTTTGGTAAAACCGCGTAACCACTAGTTTGGTACCTTGACATTCATTTCTCATGCTCCTAAATTGGTTAGGCACAAAACAATTTCACTACCTAACTAAAGAAAGGAGCGAAGATTAGATATGCGTGTTGAACCACTCGCCTATCCGCATGAACCCGGCGGCGACCCCTCACGGCCAGCAGACGAGCCCGAGACCCAGTCCGACAAAGACCGTCTCGCCAAGCGAATCCTCAATGGGCTGGGGTTTTGCGGCCATTACATGCATTTTCACGGCGGCGGCATATCTGGCAAGGCGCCTATTGTCTGCCTACTCGCCAAGCAGCCGACCGGCGAGCTGTCCCAACAGGAGCTCGGCATGCACTTCGACCTCAAGCCGGGGTCCCTTTCCGAGATTCTGTCCAAGCTCGAACTGGGCGGTCTTATCGAGCGCAGTCGCAATCCCAAAGACCGTCGGCAGCTCACCATCCGCCTGACCGATGCGGGATGGGAAAAGGCCCGCGTTGAGCAGGCGGCCCGCATCCGCTTTAGAGAGCAGGCCTTTAGTGCCCTCACTCACGACGAGCGCGAACAGCTCGCCGAGATGCTCGAAAAAATCCGCGTAACCTGGGAGGAACTGGATGATTAAAACCCTCATGGGAAGCATCCGCGATTACAAGAAGGTCACGATCGCCATGCCGCTGCTGGTGCTTGGCGAGGTGCTCTGCGAGATGCTGATTCCATTTATCACCGCCAACCTGATCGACGCTATCAAAGACGGCGCCACCGTAGCCGAGATGCTTCCCACCGCAGGCTTTTTGGTGCTCATCGCGCTGACGTCGCTTGCTTTTGGCGCCGCGGCAGGCGTCACCTGCAGCCATGCGAGTTGCGGCTTCGCCAAGAACCTGCGTCACGACCTGTTCTACAAAATCCAGACGTTCAGCTTTGCCAACATCGATGAGTTCTCGAGCTCCTCACTCGTCACGCGCCTGACCACCGATATCAACAACGTGCAGCAGGCCTTTATGATGATCATCCGCATCGCCGTGCGCGCGCCGCTGGTATTGATCTTCGCCTTTACCATGGCATTTATCATGGGCGGCAGCGTTGCCATGGTCTACCTGGTCATCATTCCGCTGCTGGGCTTTGGGCTGTTCTTTATCATCTTTAAGGTGCGCCCCATCTTCTCGCGCGTGTTCCACAAGTACGATGCCCTTAACGAGTCCGTCGAGGAAAACGTCACCGGCATGCGCGTGGTTAAGAGCTACGTACGCGAAGACTTTGAGAAGGAGAAGTTCGCGACCGCCGCACGCGACGTCCAGATGGACTTCACCCGCGCCGAGAAGCTGCTCGCCTTTAACAATCCCATGATGAACATCTGCGTCAACGGCGCGTTTGTCGTCATCATCTACCTGGGCTCCAAGCTCATCATCACGAGTCAGGGCACGCTGTTCGACGTGGGCCAGCTCTCCTCGATCTTTACCTATGGCTTCCAAATCCTCATGAGTCTGATGCAGCTGTCGATGATCTTTGTCATGGTGACCATGGCCGACGAATCGGCACACCGCATTGCCGAGGTGCTGGCCGCCGAGCCCACGATCGCCGATCCCGCCGAGCCCGTGCTCGAGGTTGCCGACGGTTCCATCGACTTTGACCACGTGAGCTTTAAGTATTCCAAGCATGCGAAGCGCCAGGCGCTCGACGATATCGACCTGCACATTACGAGCGGCGAGACCATCGGCATCATCGGCGGCACCGGCTCGGCCAAGTCCACGCTCGTTAACCTCATCGCCCGCCTGTACGACACCACCGAAGGCGCTGTGCGCGTGGGCGGCGTGGACGTGCGCGACTACGACCTGGACGCGCTGCGCCACCAGGTCGCCATGGTGCTGCAGAAAAACGTGCTGTTTAGCGGCACCATCGCCGAGAACCTGCGTTGGGGCGACCCGAACGCCACCGACGAAGAGGTCCGCGAGGCGGCACATCTGGCCTGCGCCGACGAGTTTGTCGATGGCTTCCCCAAGGGCTATGACACCTGGATCGAGCAGGGCGGCTCCAATGTCTCGGGCGGTCAGAAGCAGCGCCTGTGCATTGCGCGTGCCCTGCTGCGTCGCCCCAAGATCTTGATCCTGGACGACTCCACCAGCGCCGTCGACACCAAGACCGACGCCAAGATCCGCGCAGGGCTGGCAAGCTATCTGCCCAACACGACCAAGCTCATCATCGCCCAGCGCATCAGCTCCGTACAGGACGCAGACCGCATCATCGTCATGGAGGGCGGCCGAATCGCGCAGATCGGCAACCATGACGAGCTGCTTAAGACGAGCGAGATCTACCGCGAGACCTTTACCTCGCAAAACAAGATGTCTGCCGAAGGTACGCAAGACGCCGACGACGTCTCTGGCGACGCGAACACGGCGGCAGACAACACCGACATGACCGCAACGCAAGCTCAGACCCAGGAAGGAGGCGAGGCACATGAGTAAGGCAACGACCGCCGAGCGCGCTCTCAACCGCAAGGGCGGCACCATGTCGCGCCTCATCAAGACGCTCTTTGGCTTCTATCCCGTGCTTTTGCCCCTTGTCGTCGCCGGCGTGGTGCTCTGCGCCATCATCAACTCCATCGGCGCGACCTTCCTTCAGAGCGCCCTGCAGATTATTAGCGAATCGTGGCAGTCGGGCGATTGGGAAGCCGCACAGCCCAAGATCGCACAGCTCGTGACCACCCTCGCCTGCATCTACGGCGTCGGCATCCTGTCCTCACTGTTCTGGAACCGCGCCATGGCCATCGTCACGCAGGGCTCACTCGAGAAGCTGCGCGAGAAGATGTTCAACCGCATGCAGGACCTGCCGATCCGCTACTTCGACACGCACCAGCGCGGCGATATCATGAGCCACTACACCAACGACATCGACACGCTGCGTCAGATGATCAGTCAGTCGCTGCCCAACCTGCTCATGACGATCATCATCATCGTCACGGTGTTCTTTATCATGCTGTACTACAGCGTGTGGATGTGCCTGGTCATCATCGCCGGCGTCGCCTTTATGACCTTTATGACCAAGCTGCTCGGCTCCAACTCCGCGCGCTTCTTCATTGCACAGCAAACCGAGCTCGGCGTGGTCGAGGGCCATATCGAGGAGGTCATGAACGGCCAGAAGGTCGTCAAGGCGTTCTGCCACGAGTCTGCCGCCGAGGCTGATTTTGACGAGCGCAACGAAAAGCTCTTTGAGGTCTCCCAGAAGGCCAACATGTACGCCAACATCCTCATGCCCATCCTTATGAACCTGGGCAACCTGCTCTACGTGTTGGTGGCCCTTGCCGGCGGCATTTTCCTGGCGCTGGGCGTGCCCAACCTGAGCATCTCGGGCATGACGCTGTCCATCGCCGTCGTGGTGCCGTTCCTCAACATGACCAAGCAGTTCTGCGGACAGATCGGCCAGATCTCGCAGCAGATCAACGCCGTGGTCATGGGCCTCGCCGGCGCCGACCGCATCTTTGAGCTCATCGACGAGAAGCCCGAGGCCGACGAAGGCTACGTGACGCTCGTCAACGCGCAGGTGAACCCCGAGACTTGGGAGTTCGAGGAGGCCGACCACCACACCGGCATGTGGGCGTGGAAACATCCGCACCGCGCAACCGGCGAGATCGAGTATGTGCCGCTGCGCGGCGACCTGGTCATGGACAACGTCGACTTTGGCTACACGCCCGACCACGAGGTGCTGCACGGCGTGTCCGTGTTTGCCAAGCCGGGCCAGAAGGTCGCGTTTGTCGGCGCCACCGGTGCCGGCAAGACGACCATCACCAACCTCATCAACCGCTTCTATGACATTGCCGACGGCAAGATCCGCTACGACGGCATCAACGTCAATAAGATCCGCAAGGCCGATCTGCGCCGCTCGCTGGGCGTCGTGCTGCAGGACGTGAACCTGTTCACCGGCACCGTGATGGACAACATCCGCTACGGCAACCTGGACGCCACCGACGAGGAGTGCATCGCGGCGGCAAAGCTCGCCGGCGCAGACGACTTTATCACCCGCCTGCCCGACGGCTACGACACGATGCTCACCGGCAACGGCGCCCAGCTGTCGCAGGGCCAGCGCCAGCTGATCTCGATCGCACGCGCCGCCGTCGCCGATCCGCCGGCGATGATCCTGGACGAGGCCACGTCGAGCATCGATACCCGCACCGAGGCCATCGTGCAAGCCGGCATGGACAAGCTCATGGAAGGCCGCACGACGTTTGTCATCGCGCACCGCCTGTCCACCGTGCGCAACTCCGACGCAATCATCTGTCTGGACCACGGCCGCATCATCGAGCGCGGCAACCACGACGAGCTGATCGCCAAGCGCGGATACTACTATCAGCTCTATACCGGAGCGTTTGAGCTGGAGTAGTTCGGCTCGCCGAGATGGCCGATTTGCCGCTCATTCGTCGGGCATGACCCTAAGGTCAATGCCCTCCTCTTTCGGGGCAAATCGACTCATCTCAACGACCCAAACACAATGCGCCGCAACGAATAAAGCCTCCGCAGCCACACGAGCTGCGGAGGCTTTTTTCATGCCGGCCGGAAACCGTATCCCACTTTTCGGGCCCAAAATGGGATGCCGTTTCCCGCTGGACCCCCTCCGGGAAACGGCATCCCATTTCAAGGGGGTAAACCGGGATGTAGTTTCCCCTAACGGCACCTTTGGGAAGCCGCATCCCACTCTAGACGCACAAAACGGGATGAGCTTTCCCATGGTGATCCAAGACCAGAAGCATGTCCGATAGCGCTGCCAGGTCAAGAACAACAAGGCAGGCGTCACGCCAATTTGGACGAGTGTCTGCTGCAGTTTGAGGCTGCTGGCCTATATGGTAGAGTTAACCACCCATGAATTTCAGCACGCTATGCGCCACCTGCGCTTTTGCCATTTGAGGAAGTGAACTTGTGAATACTTCTGTCGCCAAGAAGGCCGGCCAGGCGGTGCGCCTGCTCATGATGGTGCTCACGGCAGTTCTCATTTTCTTCTTCATCAATGTTATGCTGCTCGTCTCCGATATCCAGGGCACGGCGCGTGTGGTCAACTACGCCGGTCTGGTGCGCGGTACCACGCAGCGAATCGTTAAGCTCGAGGATGCGGGCCAGCCTCAAGATGACCTGCTCAAAGCCGTGGATTCATACATCAACGGTTTGCGTTACGGAAGTGACGACCTCAACCTCGTCCGTCTCGATGACGATGAGTACCAGGCAAAGATGACCGAACTCGCGAGCTATTTTGACGAGCTTCGCACCGAGATTACCCGCGTGCGCGAAGTCGGCTATGAGAACACCGACATCATCTCCATGAGCGAGGAGTTCTTTGGCATTTGCGACGATGCTACGCGACTCGCAGAGGACTACTCTCAGGAGAAGGCGTCGGCGCTCAACTATCTCGAGGGCTTGGTGATCATCGACATCGTGGGCTTGGTGGCGACCTTTGCGGTCGAACTTGTGCGCGCGGTGCGAACTGCCGCGCTCAATCGCGAACTGCACAACAAAGTCTATCTCGACGAAGCCACAGGACTGCCCAACAAGAACAAGTGCGAGGAGGTCTTGGGGCAGGAGCAGCCTGTCTCCGCGGAGGCGCCCGTTGCAGTATGCGTCTTCGACCTTAACAATCTGCATACGGTCAATAACAACTTCGGCCACGAGAAGGGCGACGAATACATCCGTTCTTTTGCCCAGCAGCTGGGGTGCGTGGCGTCCGAGACCTGCTTTGTGGGCCGCGACGGTGGCGATGAGTTTATCGCGGTGCTGCGAGATACCGATCGAGCTGCCGTGGAGTCCTGTCTCGCTCGGGTTCGCGCGAACGTGAACGAGTATTCCGAGACTCATCCCGACATGCCTATCAGCTATGCGGTGGGCTATGCGCTTTCCAGTGATTTTGATGAACCGCCTACGATGCGCGAGCTCTTTTCCCAGGCCGACAAAAACATGTACATCGACAAGAACCGCGTAAAGACAGCCGAGGCAGCCGGGCCGCAACGCGAGGACCGCTAAACCCGTAGCAAAGGGTAGCTAATTTGGGACGGGACTCTTTTGGCTATTTGAGAAGTTGTGCCATGGCGTTGACGAATTTTTGTACTTGGAGGGTGGGCTCGAGCGGGTAGTGCAGAAAGACTGGCACCTCGCGGCCGCATAGGAACGGCACGCCCACAAAGGCCGGGTGCACACCCGACCATGCGCCGCAGGTGAGCACCGCGTCGCCCTTTTCCTCTGCCTCGTTAAAGAGCGCAAAGTCAAAGCTGTCCACGTCGATCACGTCAACGCCGCCGTCGGCCAGAAGGTCGATGCGCAGGCTGTCCATTGCGTCGTTGCCGTGGCGGAGCACGCGCAGGCGCATGCCCTCCAGGTCGGCAACCGTAATGCGTGTCTTGCGCGCCAGCGGGCTCGTGCGTGGCACGTCGATATAAAACGGCACGTTAACGATGCGGAGCTTTTGGCAGGCGTCACCCCAGCGCGGGGTCGAAAAACTCGACTGCACCACATCCACCTCGCGACCGAGGCTGCGCATGACGGTCTCGCGTTCGTCGTAGAGGTCGCTTACCGGCACGATCTCAAATCGCAGCGACGGTTCCAGATCGTGGATGCCCGACCACATCGACAGCGTTTGGCGCCC
>URGF01000105.1 GCA_900547285.1 uncultured Collinsella sp. | reverse complement strand
CTCGAACCAGCCGCACCGCGCGCAGGTCGAGGCGCTCGATGCCCTGGCCGATCACCAAAGCGTTCTGGCCGTTATGGGAACGGGGCGCGGCAAGTCTCTTATCTTCCATGTGCATGCCGCGCGCGAGGCGGTCCTGCGCGGGCGTGCGAGCATCTTTGTCTATCCGCTGCGTGCGCTCGTTGCCGACCAGGCCTATCACCTCTCGTCGACGATGGCCGCGCTCGGCATTGGCGTAGGCGTGCTGACCGGCGAAACCGTGGAGGCGGCGCGCGATGACGTGTT
Source organism: uncultured Collinsella sp. (assembly GCA_900547285.1). Taxonomy (GTDB): domain Bacteria; phylum Actinomycetota; class Coriobacteriia; order Coriobacteriales; family Coriobacteriaceae; genus Collinsella. The sequence continues at coordinate 6,543 of URGF01000105.1, read as the reverse complement.
TGCCGGCTTGGCTTCGGGCCGCACCGGCATCGTGCTCACGACGCCCGAGTTTCTGTCCATTCACCGCGACCGCTTTGCGCGTTCGGGGCGCATCGGTTTTGTCGTTATCGATGAGGCGCACCACGCCGGCCTTGCCAAGGGCGGCGACCGCAGCGCCTATCTCGACATGCCCGATATCCTCAAAGCCCTGGGCGACCCGGTCGTTATGGCTGCGACGGCCACCGCGACGGCTCCGGTCGTGGCCGAGCTTGCCCGCATGTTGCCGATCACTCGCACGGTGGTCGACGAGACGGTGCGCGAGAACCTGCAGCTCGAGGACGACCGAGATCTTGCGAGCCGCGAGAACCGTTTGGTGTCGATTGTGGCGACGGGGGAGAAGACCGTCATTTACGTTAATTCGCGCGACCAGTCCGTGGCGCTCGCCAAGACGTTGCGCAAGCGTGTGCCCGATTGCGCAACCCATATCGCGTTCTATAACGCGGGGCTTGCACGCTCCGATCGTCGCCGTGTCGAGGAAGCGTTTCGTGACGGAAGCCTCAGTTGCATCGTTTCGACCTCTGCCTTTGGTGAGGGCGTGAACCTGCCCGATATCCGCCATGTCGTGCTCTACCACATGCCGTTTGGCGCCATTGAGTTCAACCAGATGAGTGGGCGAGCCGGTCGTGACGGACGGCCCGCCGTGATTCACCTGCTCTATTCGTCGCGCGACGCCCGCATTAACGAGCGCCTACTCGACTGCTATGCGCCCGAGCGCGATGAGCTCGTCACGCTCTATCGAGCGCTGCAGACCATGTGGCGCTCCAACCGCGGCAAGACCGGGGACGATTCCTTTAGCGCGAGCGATATCGACATCGCGCAGATGTGCCTTGCCATCGATGCTCGCACGCCGGTCGACGAGCGCTCGGTGGAAAGCGGCCTGGGAATCTTCGAAGAGCTTGGTTTCTGTCGCGTTTCGGGGTTTGACGACACCCGTCGCATCGCGATGGCCGAAAACCCCGGCCGTGTGCAATTGAGCAGGTCAATTCGCTATTTGGAGGGCTTGCGTTCGCGCATGGAGTTCTCGGCTTTCCGGAGTTGGGCGCTCGATTCGTGCGCTTCTGATATGCTAGCCAAAGTTAATCGCCCGATCGTACCGCGGGCCTAGGGGAAGGGGACCTCGATGGATGCCGCAGCCCGTACCGCCCATGATTCCACCCTCCAGCCGTTTTCGGAGATGGAGCACTATAAGCATGCCGATGAGCTGCCGCCTGAGATTATGGCGGACAGCTACGACAAGCTGGAGCGCCTGTGCCTCAAATATATGAATGAGGACGACTTTTCTAAGGTGGAGCAGGCCTATTGCTTTGCTGCCGAGAAGCACTGCAACCAAAAGCGTCGCTCGGGTGAGATGTACATCAACCATCCCGTTGAGGTGGCCATCATTTTGGCCGATCTCAAGATGGACTGCGATGTGGTGTGCGCCGCGCTGCTGCACGATACCGTCGAAGATACTGAGACCTCGCTTGCCGATGTTTCCGGCCTGTTTGGCGATACGGTGGCCGAGCTCGTCGATGGCGTGACCAAGCTCACCAACATCGAAGTCGACAGCATGGACGAGAAACAGGCGCTCACGCTGCGAAAGATGTTCCTCGCCATGTCCAAGGACATCCGCGTCATCATCGTTAAGCTTGCCGACCGTCTGCACAACATGCGCACCCTTGCAGCCCTGCGTGAGGACCGTCGCCTGTTTAAGGCCCGCGAGACCATGGACGTGTATGCGCCCCTGGCCGACCGTCTGGGCATGAGCTCCATTAAATGGGAACTCGAGGACCTGTCCTTCTTCTACCTTGAACCCGACGCCTACCAGCGCATCGCACGCATGGTGGCGGAGTCGCGCGAGGTCCGTGAGCGCTATCTGGCCGAGACCATCAAGACACTCACCGACGAGCTCAACCGCATTGGCCTGGAGGACTTCCAGATCAACGGCCGTTCCAAGCACTATTGGTCCATCTACCAAAAGATGAAGCGCAAGGGCAAGGAATTTTCCGAGATCTACGACCTGGTGGCACTGCGCGTCATCACGCATTCGGTGCGCGATTGCTACTCCACGCTCGGTGCGGTGCATACGCTGTGGCACCCCATGCCCGGGCGCTTTAAAGACTATATCGCCATGCCCAAGGTCAATAACTACCAGTCGCTCCACACGACGGTTATCGGCCCCACGGCTCGTCCGCTCGAGATTCAGATTCGTACCTACGAGATGCACGAGCAGGCCGAGTACGGCATTGCCGCCCACTGGCTGTATAAGAAATCGGGCGGATCGTCTGCGTCTAAGACCAATGATGCCCAGCGTCTGGACGACCAGATTAACTGGCTCAAACATTCGCTCGATTGGGCTGCGTCTGACGAGATCACCGATGCCAAGGAATACCTACATTCGCTGAAGGTCGACCTCTTCGATCAGGAGATCTTCGTCTTTACGCCCAAGGGCGAGGTCATGGCGCTTCGTGCCGGCTCCACGCCGCTCGACTTTGCCTACGCCGTTCACACCGAGGTGGGAAACCACTGCGTCGGCGCTAAGATCAACGGTGCGGTGGCCCCGCTCACGCACGAGATCAAGACGGGCGACCGTGTCGAGATCCTGACCAACAAGAGTTCCAAGCCGTCGCGTGATTGGCTCAAGATCGTTAAGACGCCTTCCGCCAAGTCAAAGATCCGCCGTTACTTCGCCGCCGCGACCAAAGACGATGACGCTGCTGCCGGCCGCGATATACTGGCCAAGGACCTGCGCAAGCGCGGGTATGGCATCTCTACGCCGCGATCCACGCGTGCGCTCAACGCCGTGGCGGAGCAGTTTAATTACAAGCAGCTCGAGGACCTGTTTGCCGCCGTCGGCGCCGGCAAGGTTGCCCCTCGCGCTGTGGGTAACAAGGTCGAGCAAATCTTGGACCCCAAGCCCGAGGAGCAGCTCTCCAAGGCCGAGGCTATTGCCGAGGTCGTCAAGCAGCCTGCCCGCGGTTCCAACCGCAAGCCGCAAAAGCGCGGCAAGAGCGCCAGCAACGGCATTATCGTCAAGGGCGAGAGCAACAGCGGCCTGCTGGTCCGTCTGGCGCATTGCTGCAATCCGGTGACGGGCGACGACATCGTCGGCTTCATCACGCGCGGTCGTGGCGTTTCGGTGCATCGCGCCAATTGCCCCAACGTCAAGGGTCTTATGGAGCATCCCGAGCGCATGATCGAAGTGGAGTGGGACGGCGCTGCCGACACCCTCTTCCAGGTCGAGATCGTGGTCGAGTGCCTGGACCGCATGGGCCTTCTCAAGGATGTCACCATTGCCATTGGCGATGCGGGCGGCAATATCCTTTCTGCCGCCACGTCGACCAACCGCGAGGGTATTGCAACCCTGCGCTTTATGGTCGAGATCTCGGACGCGAGTGGTCTGGATCCGCTGCTGGCCTCCATCAGCAGCGTTGACTCGGTCTACGACGCGCGTCGCTTGATGCCCGGCGAGGGTGGAGCCCAGCTTAAGCGCCGCGTTTAGTCGCGACGAACGTGCCACATTATCGATATTCGCTACACTCGAGGCATCGTTTGATGCCTCGAGTTCTATAGAGAGGAGAGGGGCATGAGTGCTGTGTCCTTGGATTTAACTCCCAAGGGATCGGTCGAGATTGAGACGCTCGTAAACGGTCCCATTCAGACCAATAGCTATGCTGTTATTTCGGACAATGAGTGCGTGATTATCGACCCCGCATGGGAAGGTGAGCGTTTGGTGGAACATATTCGAGCCGAGCATCCCGGCGTACGCGTGTTTGGCGCCGTATGCACTCATGGCCATGCCGATCATGTTGGTGGTGTTGCAGGCGTGCGAACCACCGTTGGCGAGGGCTGCCAGTATGAGCTGTGTGCTAAGGATGTGGCGGTGCCGCATGCGAACATCGAGGAACAGCGAGCTATGTGGGGCATTGAGACGCCTGACCCCGGGGAGCCGACGCACCTGCTCGCCGAGGAAGATGCTATCGAGGTGGGCGATATCTACCTGCAGGTGATCGAGACGCCAGGGCATACGCCGGGCGGGATCGTCTTGTTTGCTGCCACCGAGCAGGGGAACATTGCCTTTGTGGGCGACACCCTGTTTCCGGGTGGGCACGGCCGCACCGATCTTTCTGGAGGCGACGAGACGGCGATTCTGCGCTCGCTCTCCAAGCTCGCCCGGCTTCTCCCGCCCGATACCGTTTGCCTAACCGGTCATGGCGATTCGACCACCATGACACGCGAGCTCATGCAGAACCCTTTCATGCAGATTTAGCTTAATAGTCGGCTTTTGAAGCACGAGAAGCGTCCAAACGTCAAGCTATTTTTCCCCAACGGGTCGATTTCGTAGGGCAAACGGTCAAAAAAAGTCTGTTTGGACGATATTCGTGAACAAACGAACGTTTAAGCTCGGGTGCGCCGTGGTAAAATCTCAGGCGTTATCGGAGCAACCTTACAGGAGGTTTCTTTTATGCTCGTCAACGCAGCAGACATGCTCAAGAAGGCCGAGGCCGGCAAGTACGGTCTTGGTGCCTTCAACACCAACAACCTCGAGTGGACCCTGGCTATTCTCCAGGCCGCCGAGGAGGCCAAGTCTCCGCTGATCCTTCAGTGCACCGCTGGTGCCGCTAAGTGGATGGGCGGTTTCAAGGTCTGCGCCGATATGGTCAAGGCTGCCGTCGAGGCCACGGGCGTTACCGTTCCCGTCGCCCTTCACCTCGATCACGGTTCTTACGAGGACTGCTTCAAGTGCATCGAGGCCGGCTTCACGTCCATCATGTATGACGGCTCTCATGAGGAGACCTTCCAGCTTAACCTCGACCGCACCAAGGAGCTCGTTGAGCTTGCCCACTCCAAGGGCATGTCCATCGAGGCCGAGGTCGGCGGCATCGGCGGCACCGAGGACGGCGTGACCTCCAGCGGCGAGCTCGCTGATCCTGCTGAGTGCAAGCAGATCGCTGACCTGGGTGTCGACTTCCTCGCCTGCGGCATCGGCAACATCCACGGCGTGTACCCCTCCGACTGGGCTGGTCTTTCCTTCGAGCGTCTGGGCGAGATTAAGGCCCAGACCGGTGACCTGCCCCTCGTTCTGCACGGTGGCACCGGCATCCCCGAGGATCAGATCAAGAAGGCCATCTCCCTGGGCATCTCCAAGATCAACGTCAACACCGACCTGCAGCTCGTCTTCGCCAAGGGCGTCCGCGAGTACATCGAGGCTGGCAAGGATCAGCAGGGCAAGGGCTTTGACCCCCGCAAGCTCCTCAAGCCTGGTCGCGACAACATCGTTGCCCGCACCAAGGAGCTCATGGAGGAGTTTGGCTCCGTCAACAAGGCGTAAGTAGCGGTTTAACTTCCCGCCGGAGGCCCCGTTTCCCCTACGCTGTTTCCCTCGCGCTCACCTGGCTTTGCCAGAAGTCGCGCCAAGAAAACAGCTCCGGGGGACGGGGCTTCCTTCGTTTAACGCCGCAGGGTTACGAGTCTGAATTAAGATGGCTACTGGCTTTGCCAGAAGTCGCGCGACGGAAACAGCTCCGGGGAAACGGGGCCTCCTTTGTTAACTTGCTACAGGGTTACTGGTCTGATTTTAGTTATATGGTTACCGTTCAGCGGTGTTGATGGCTCCCTTGGTGGGGCTTTCTTTTTATCTCGCTACAATGGGCTTCAAGCGTTCTAGTGACTTGGAGTTTTGGTATGGCTGTTATTAATGTACTGCCTTCGGATGGGAAGGTTATTGACGAGGGTCCTGTTGGTTGCTCTGTTGATGTTCGCTGTGATGACTTTCGTCATCTCGATGTTGGACTGCCGCCCGAGATTCTTCGTCTTAAGGATGCCGGGTATTTGACGCAGGCTGTTGCTGCCTGCGATCGCCTTTTGGAGCAGAACCCCGAGCCTTCGCTGGCTGCTTGTGTTCGTGCCGAGCGGTATCGCATGCTCGAGACGCCGCTTCATTTTTCGGTGTCGCGCGATCAGGCTATTGCGATGATTCGCGAGGAGTGGCCAGAGTTTATCGAAGAGCAGTTTGATGACCTGATTAATCGTAAGCGTATTGACTGGCGCTTTATCGATGGCGAGCTGTTCGTTCTCGACAACTTCCTCGATTCGCTTCGCGTATATCCCAAAGAGGTTCCCGGCATGCGGCCCGATTCTACGGACGGAATAGCACTGCGCAACGAGATGCTCAAGGAGATGGAGTCGCAAAACGGATTGGCTCGCGTCATTACGCTTAAAGCGTCCGTGTCTGTCCCCGGCGCTCTGGAAGGGGAGACCGTTTGCGCTTGGCTTCCCGTCGCGGCTGCCTGCCGTCAGCAGTCTCATATCGAGGTTCTCGATATGACGCCGGAGGGTGTTGTTGCCCCCGCGAATGCTTCGGCGCGTACCGCCTCGTGGTCTTCTTCGAGTGAGCGCTCATTCTCGGTGACCTATCGCTATCAAATTGATGCCGCTTATCGTGATGTCTATGGGGGTGCGCTTCCGGTGCATCCTTACATGGACGCGCCACTGCCCGTGGACACCTCCGAGGACCGTCCGCAC
>URGF01000104.1 GCA_900547285.1 uncultured Collinsella sp. | reverse complement strand
CTTACGCGGGGTGCGTCGTTTTCTATTGACATTGTATCCCGAATCGCCCCGCCGATTCGGGACATTTTGAAAACGCAAATATGGGCTTAGGCACGAACGGTATCTCTTTAATTTCGAAAATTATGTATAATTCCAATACAAACTGGAATCGAACGAAAACAATGGAAATGAACGAAGCACTAATCTACTTACAAGAAGCACTAGGCCTCTCCGCCAAGACCAAAACTTGGCCTGGATCCGCACGCTTGCCGCTGCATCTGCGGGCGATTGAAGTCCGCGCTGTTGACGCAAACGGTTTTTCGTTTTTGCTTGCAAGTTTGCCTACTGGCGTCGGGCTTCCCGAGGCTAAGAGGGTCTATAGTCAGCTAGCCTTGCGTGCGGAGACTCCTGTTGTCGTTTCGTTTCCTGATGCCGATGCACGTCAGCGCAAAGCATTGGTCGCACAAGGGATTCCGTTTGTTTGCCCCGGCAGACAGGCTTTTCTTCCATTTATGGGCACGGCCTGCACGGAGAGGGGCAGTGTCCGGTTTCGCAATCACGCGACCAAGATGTCACCCAACGCGCAGGCTGCCGCAATCTGGGGAGCAGCCCAGGAGCCATATCGTCCCTATGACCTTTGTCGTGCGCTTGGGATCTCGGCAAGCCGCGCGAGTGAGGCCATAACCGAGCTTGTTGACAGGGGGCTCGCGAGGCGCGAGCGTCGCGAGCGACGTGTCGTCGTGTTCCCTGTTGCCGTTGATCTTCTGCTCAGTGAGCACATGGCAGAGCTCTCCTCGCCTGTCTCGAAGGTCTTTTTTGCAAGGAAGACGCCGCAGATCGACTATCTTGTTGACGCCGGGGAGACGGCGCTCGCTGCGCGTTCGATGCTCGCTGCGCCGGGCATGGAACAAAAGGCCGTCTTAAGAAGTGCATGGCGTCAACTGAGCGATCTCGAAGTCGCAGACGGGGAGTTGCCGGATAACGAAACGGCGATGATCCAAGTGTGGCGCTATGCGCCCGTGTTTGCCAACTCCTCCCGTGTCGACAACATTTCGCTTGCGCTATCTTTGGCGGCAATCGACGATGAGCGAATTCAGCTCGAAGTCGATCGCATGTTTGGAAAGGAATATCCATGGCAAGAAGCGCTGTAGAAGGTCTCCAAGAATTTCAGCAGCATATGCAAGAAGCTGCAGGATCATATGCTCTTATCGGCGGCACGGCATGCGACATTTTGCTCGCGGAGGCGGGACTTCCGTTTAGGATGACTCACGATTTTGATGTGGTAATTGTCGCCGATGACCGGTTGCCTCAGACGGCAGAAGCTATATGGACTTTGGTGCGTGATGGCGGTTACCGCTGCGGCTGGGGCGAAGGCAAAGGCTCATGTTTTTATCGGTTTACAGAGCCTAAGAGGCCGGGTTACCCCCATATGATCGAACTCTTCGCGAAGTGCCCCGACTTTCTAAAGGGTCGTGAGGGGATTGATGTGGCGCCAATTCACGTTGATGAAAACACAAGCAGTCTTTCGGCAATTTTGTTGGACGATGCTTACTACAGCTTGTTCCTTCAGGGAATTCGGACCGTAGACGGCGTTTCGGTCCTGGGTGCGGAATACATTGTCCCGTTCAAAGCGAAGGCGTATCTCGACCTAAAAGCCAGAAGGGAAGCGGGGGAGAACGTTGATTCGAAGAAGGTAAAAAAGCATAAACGCGATGCGCTGAGGCTTGCTCAGCTGCTTGGCGAGTCGGAAGGTGTCGACCTGGGCGGAGAACTGAAGGACGATATGCTTGCGTTTGATAAAGATTGTGAGGTGGGCGACGTCAATCTGAAACAGATTGGGGTTGCGGGCGTAACGATGGCGCAGTTGCTCGAGACGATGAAAGCAACATATGGCTTGATTGGTTGAGTGGGGTTACGTGGCCCGAACGGTGCAGCCTGGCTGCGTTGTCCGGTGCATGAGTTCGCTAATCGGCTATTATTTGTTTAGACAACCTGAGCTGTAAAGGAGTGACCGGCGATGGTGCAGGGCGCTAAACATATGAAGAGCAATAACGCCGCGGACAACGGCGGCTCAAACCCTCAGCCCAAACCTCAACCAAAGTCCAAACGTCGCCGCAAGCGACTGCCTCGCTGGGCCGACCGGCTCATCACCATCGTCATCATCCTTATTGGCGTGGGCCTTATGACCTGGCCGTGGATCTTGGACCGGCTCGAGGCCTCGGGCGTGTTCAACCAGATCAGCACCGTGTCCAGCACCGTGGACGCGCTATCTGCCGAGGAGCGCGAGCGCATCCTGCTCCAGGCGCGCTCCTATAACGAGCAGCTGGCGGGCGAGGCCACCGAGCTTCCCGCCGACCAGATCGAGCCCTACGCTCAGCAGCTCATCTTTGACCGCGACCCCATGATGAGCTGGGTCGAGATCCCCTCCATCGACGTTAGTATGCCCATCTACCACGGCACGAGCGAAGAAGTCCTTATGGCGGGCGTCGGCCACCTGGAGGGCACGAGCCTGCCGGTGGGCGGCACCTCGACGCATTGCGTGCTCACCGCGCACTCGGGTATGCGCAACCTGAGCATGTTCGACGACATCCACTCGCTGGAGCCCGGCGATCTGGTGCTGCTGCACACCATGAACAAGACGCTCGCCTACAAGATGGTGGACTCCGAGGTGGTGCTGCCCGAGGAGATGGAGTCGCTGACCATCGAGCCCGGCGCCGACAAGGTGACGCTCGTCACCTGCACGCCCTACGGCGTGAACGACCATCGCCTGCTGGTGCATTGCGTGCGCACCAAGTACAACAAGAAGGACGTCGACAAGCAAAAGTCGCTGGCCGGCCGCCACTGGGGCAAGCGCGAGTTTGCCGTGCTCATCGTGGTTGTGGCCATTGTGCTGTTGCTGCTGGATATCGTGATCCACGCGGTCCGCAAGCGCCGCAAGGCCAAGGCCTCGGCATAGGACATCGTTCGGAACCACCACAAAGGGGACAGGCACCTTTGTGGTGGTCGGGACTTCCAAACCATCACAACATTCGATGAAAATCTCGATTTTGGCGATAAGCGTTGAATGTTGTGATGCTTTTCGTTGCGGACGCGACGGTCTTCGTTGCGGGCGAGATGCTTTTCGCTATGGACGGTGCGGTTTCGCTGTAGAACCGCCGGCCCGCCGCCTGCCAGCCCGCCGCCCTCGTTACGTTTTCGCTGCATTTGGGTAAAGCACCTGCTCCAAGCGGCGTTGCCTTGTATACTAGAGCGGTTTATCTGTTATGCGGAAGGGAGCGCCTATGGCACTCAGCGAGAAAGACGTGCGCGGCATCGCCGAGTACGCAAAGATCGCACTGACCGATGACGAGCTCACCCAGATGACGTCCTACCTGAACGACGCCGTCCAGATGCTCGAGCCCGTCTTGCAATATGACTTGCCCGACGTGGAGCCCACGTTCCATCCCATCGGAAGCCTGTCCAACGTGATGGGCGACGACCTGCGCGAGCCCGAGCGCGACCTGCCGCTCGACGTTGCGCTCGAAAACGCCGGCAGCGCGCGCGACCGCTACTTCCGCGTGCCGTCCATTTTGGGAGAGGGGGAGAGCGAGTAATGGCGCTAAGCTTCGATTCCCTTACCGCCGCCCAGATCGCCGCGGGCGTTGCCGCCGGCGACTTTACCGCTACCGAGGTGGCCCAGGCCTCTCTTGCCGCCATCGAGGCGCGCGAGGGCGGGGTCCAGGCATTCCTGCAGGTGGCGCCCGAGCTTGCGCTCGAGGCCGCTGCGCGCGTGGATGCCGACCGTGCCGCAGGCAAGCCGCTGCCCCCGCTCGCGGGCGTGCCGCTGGCCATCAAGGACAACATGAACCTCGTGGGCACGCGCACCACCTGCGCTTCCCGCATGCTCGAGAACTACCAGAGTGTCTACACCGCCACCTGCGTCCAGCGCATGCTCGATGCCGGCTGCCTGCCCATGGGCAAGGCCAACATGGATGAGTTTGCCTTCGGCAGCTCCACCGAGAGTTCGGCGTTCCACCGCACCAACAACCCCTGGGATACCGAGCGTGTGCCCGGCGGCTCCTCGGGCGGCTCCGCTGCAGCCGTCGCCGCGGGCGAGGTCGCGCTCTCGCTGGGCTCGGACACCGGCGGCTCCATTCGCCAGCCGGCGTCGCTGTGCGGCGTGGTGGGCTTTAAGCCCACGTATGGCGCCGTGAGCCGTTACGGCGTGGTTGCCTTTGGCTCGTCGCTCGACCAGGTGGGTCCCTTTGGCCGCACGGTCGAGGATGTCGCGCTGGCCATGAACGCGCTTACCGGCGCGGGGCACGATCCGTACGACTGCACCAGCCAGGACTGCGCCGTCGACTTTACCGAGCATCTCAACGACAGCATCGAGGGCAAGCGCGTGGGCATTATCCCTGCGTTTATGGAGGCCGAGGGTCTGACGCCCGAGGTCAAGGCCGCTGTTCAGCGCGCCGCCCAGGAGCTGCAGAACCAGGGCGCCGAGCTGGTCGAGGTCGACCTGCCGCACATGGATGCCGCCATCGCCGCCTACTACGTCATCGGCCCGGCCGAGGCGTTCTCCAACCTGGCCCGCTTCGACGGCATTCGCTACGGCTATCAGGAGGAGGGCTGCGCCAACCTGTCCGACCAGAGCTCGCTGTCGCGCGCCCACGGCTTTGGCGCCGAGGCCAAGCGCCGTCAGATGCTCGGCGCCTACCTGCTGAGCTCGGGCGTGTACGACAAGTACTACTACGCCGCGCAAAAGGCCCGCACGCTCATCACGCAGGACTACGACGCCGCGTATGCCAAGGTGGACACCATCCTCATGCCCGCCTCGCCGCGCACGGCTTTTAAGTTTGGCGAGATTAGCGACCCCACGCAGATGTACCTTTCGGACCTGTACACCATTTCGCTCAACATCTGCGGCAACGGTGGTATCTCGGTGCCGCTGGGCCTGGGCGAGGATACTCATCTGCCCGTTTCTGCCCAGCTGGTGGGGCCTGCCTTTAAGGACCGTCAGCTGCTCACGTTTGCCCGCGCCCTGGAGCGCGGCTTTGCCGATGCCGCCACGGGAGCGCCCGCGCTTTCCGTCGCGCCCGATTTTGCCGGGAAGGGAGGCGAGCTGTAATGAAGGAGCTTTCCGAGGTCCTGCAGGATTGGGAGGCCGTGATCGGCCTGGAGATCCACACCGAGCTCACCGCACTCGATACCAAGATGTTCTGCAACTGCAAGCTCAGCCACGATGACGAGCCCAACGCCAACGTGTGCCCGGTGTGCCTGGGCCTGCCCGGCGCCCTGCCGGTGCCCAACAAGCGCGCTATCGAGAGCATCGTCAAGGCCGGTCTCGCCACCAACTGCGAGATCCAGCGCCACTCGATGTTCTACCGCAAGCACTACTTCTATCCCGATATGGCCAAGAACTTCCAGACCACGCAGGGTCCGGTCGCCTTTGCCATGTACGGTCACCTTGATCTGGATGTGACCGGTCGCGGTGCCGCCGAGCGCCCCGAATGCGCGTTTGGCGAGGCCGAGGCCCAGAGCCTGGCGAGCGCCTCGGCCAACGCCGAGGGCTTGTCCACGTCCATGACGTCGACCATGCGCGAGGGCAACCAGCGCGCCGGCCACCTGGCCAGCTATGACGCGTCCAACTTGCAGATGCCCGAGCGTCGCGAGGACGGTTCCTACACGGTGCCCATCCGCATCCTGCGCATCCACATGGAGGAGGACGCCGCCAAGATGGTTCACGTGGGCGGCGCCGAGGGCCGCATTACCGCCGCGGCCGAGTCGCTCGTCGACTACAACCGCTGCGGCACGCCGCTGATCGAGCTCGTCACCGAGCCCGACCTGCGCACGCCCGAGGAGGCTCGCCTGTTTATGGAGAAGCTCCGCCGCATCTTTGTGACGCTGGGCATTTCGGACTGCTCCATGGAGAAGGGTTCCATGCGCTGCGATGGCAACGTGTCGCTGCGCCGCCGCGGCGAGACCAAGCTGGGTACCAAGACCGAGCTCAAGAACCTCAACTCGTTTAAGAGCCTGCATGACGGCCTTGCCTACGAGATCTGCCGTCAGGCCGAGGTGCTCGAGGAGGGCGGAATCATCTATCAGGAGACCCGCCACTGGGAGCCCAGCCGCAAGCGCACCGTGGTCATGCGTGTGAAGGAAACGGCCGACGACTATCGTCTGTTCCCCGATCCCGACTTGGCGCCGTTCGACCTGGACGACGAGTTTATCGACCGTTGCCGTGGCGAGATTCCCGAGCTGCCCGATGCCAAGCGCGCCCGTTTTGAGGCCGACTTTGGCATTAAGGCGGCCGACGCCGAGCAGATTGCCGGCGACCCCGAGTTTGCCGACTTCTTTGAGGCCGCCGCTGCCGGCATGGCTGGCAAGGAGGCCCAGACGGTCGCGAACCTGCTGGTGAACGAGATGATCGCCTACCTTAAGGGCGCGGGCGTCTCGCTGGCTGAGTCCGGCATCGCGCCGGCTCAGGTGGCAGCTCTTGCCAAGCTGCTGGCGACCGATGCCATCAGCTCCAACCAGGCGCACGAGGTCTTTGAGGCCATGGCCCAGACCGGCGACGATCCCAACAAGATCGTCGACGAGCGCGGTATGCGTCAGGTGAGCGATGCCGGCGCGCTGCAGCCGATCGTGGACGAGGTACTGGCTAACTGTGCCGATCAGGCGCAGCAGTATCGTGACGGCAACCAGAAAGTCATCGGCTTTTTGGTGGGCCAGTGCATGAAGGCGAGCCGCGGCAAGGGCAACCCGAAGCTCTTCAACGAGTTGCTGAGAACGTCGCTCTCGTAAACGGGAACCGAGGGGCCGGGCGCAGGGCCTTGCCTCTCAATTTCGGACAGTCCTGACTCACGACGGAG
>URGF01000103.1 GCA_900547285.1 uncultured Collinsella sp. | reverse complement strand
CGGTATTCCGGAAACTTCAGACGGCTTTCGGAGTGGATGAAATCCACCAGGCCAGCGCCTTTCGGACAAAGTGCACCGCGGTTGACCGGGTGATCCGGATCGCCTTCGATATGGAAGGTAGATGCTTTGGCGTTTTTTGCTCCGTTTACGATGGCGGTCTGTAGGGCTCTTACTGCGAGCATGCCCAGCAGGTCTAGGGGAACGGCGGCGCTTGCCTGGGCGCCCAGTTTGCCGCTGGCGAGGGTGTAGATGGTGTCGCCGTCGTTGGTGGTGTGCGTGGGACGGATGGCGTGTGCGTAGGCGTCTGCGGCCATCTGGGAGACCTTGGTGGCTTGTGCCTTAGTGAGTTCCACGTTGGTGACGATGCAGCTGATGGTGGTGTTGGTGCGGTCGAGCGGCATCTGCATGGATCCGGCGGCGGCAAAGGCTGCGAGCTCCATGTCGACGATCTGGTCGCTATCTGCTGCGGCGCGCATACCAGCGACCCATTCGCCGGTGAAGGGGTCGACGACATTGCCGCAGGCGTTGACCGAGACCACGGCACCCACCTTAACAGGGCCGAGTGCCACGGCGGCAGCGCCTAGGCCGGCCTTCATGCAGGTGGCGGGGCCCATGAGCTTGCCCACGGTGGCACCGGTGCCGGCACCTACATTGCCCTGCTCGAGCGTGGTGGGGGTGTTGTCGAGCGCCTCGCGCACGGCGGAGATGCCAGCCTCAATGTCGGGGCGTACGGCGGGGTCGCCAAAGGCGAGGTCGAAGATGCAGCTGGAGCACACGATAGGCACCTGCGTGGGGCCGACGGGAAGGCCGATGCCGCGGCTCTCAAGCTCGCGAGCGACGCCGCTTGCGGCCTCCAGGCCAAAGGCCGATCCGCCCGAAAGGCAGACGGCGTGGACCTTGTCGACGGTGTTCTCGGGACGCAGCAGGTCGGTTTCGCGCGATGCCGGGGCACCGCCGCGAACGTCAACGCCGCCGGTGGCGCCCTCGGGTGCCACGATTACGGTGCAACCGGTGCCGGCCTCCTCGTCCGTGTAGTTGCCAAAGCAAAAGCCATCGACATCGCAAACGTCAATGGCCTCAAGCAGGGTATCCATGTTTTACTCCTATCGGTTTTCCGCCGGGCCTTATGCCCGGTCGGGATCCGTACGGTACGGCAAAATTGTAGGCGCTGGGGGATAACCAGCGCCAGATGCAATTACGAGAGTTTTTGAATCGCGCGTGCGACGCGAGCGATGGGCAAGCCCACCACGTTGTAGAAGTCACCCGAAATATCGTGCACAAGCATGCGGCCGCCTGTGCCTTGGATGCCGTAGGCCCCGGCCTTGTCCATGGGTTCGCCGGAGGCAACATAGCGCTCGATCTGCTCTTCGGTAAGCTCATAGAACGTCACGTCGGTCACATCGACAAACGACAGGCTCTCGGCGGCATGCGGAGCGGCCGTGTCGCCTGCCTTAACGATGCAGACGCCGGTTGCGACCTGGTGCGTGCGGCCCGAAAGCTCGCGGAGCATGGTGCGCGCCTCGTCCTCGGTTGCCGGCTTGCCCAGAATCTTGCCATCGAAGGTGACAATAGTATCGGCCGCGACGGTCAGTTCGTTGGGCTCGGCATGCTCGGCGGCAACGGCGGCGGCTTTGGCGCGTGCTAAGCGTTCAACGAGCGTAAGCGGGGCCTCGCCATCAAAAGGCGTTTCGTCGATATCTGCGGGAATCACGCGAATGTCATAGCCTGCCTCGCGCATCAACTCGATGCGGCGCGGTGATTGCGAAGCCAAAATCATAGCTGAATGCCCTCGGCGACCTTCTCGACGGCCTTGTCGCCGGCGAGTGTGCGCAGCAGCTCAAGCGCAAAGGGGAGCGACTGGGCCATGCCGCTGGCGGTGATGATGTTGCCGTCTTGCGTAACCTTCTCGCCGGTATAGGCGCCTTCGGGGAAGCTTTTCTCAAAGCCAGGGAAGCACGTGGCCTGGCGCCCCTCGAGTAGGTCGAGCTCGCCCAGGATAAACGGGGCGGCGCAGATGGCGGCAACGTGCTTGGTCGCGGCGAACTCGCAGACCACGTCGCAGACGCGCTGATCGGCGCGCAGGTTGGTGGCACCGGGCAGGCCGCCGGGCAGCACGACGCAGTCGTACTCGTCAAAGTTGATCTCATCAAAGAGCGCATCGCAGGTCACGGGGATCTGCAGCGAGCTTACGACCTCACGCGTGGGCATGATCGAGACGAGCGTGGCGCGCACGCCGCCGCGACGCATGACATCGACCATGGTCAAGCATTCAATAGTTTCAAAGCCATCGGCGGCGAGAACGGCAACGCTGGGCATGAGGGTTCCTTTCATAGGCGGCATACAATTAGCCGTCTTATACCCCGAAGACCTCCGCTTGCCACGCTCGATTTCCCAATGATTTTTCTGAGCAATGATTGAGTGACTAGTTGCGCCTAAGGTGGACGACGGTCTCGCAGTGGAAGGTTTGCGGGAACAGGTCGACTGGCGTGATCTTGACGGGGGAGAAGGTGCCTTCTTCGACAAAGCGTTTGAGATCGCGCGCCAGGGTGGCCGGGTCGCAGCTCACGTAGGCGACATCGCGAGCACTCGTGCTGGCGATAAGGTCGATCGCCTCGGGGGCGAGGCCTGCGCGCGGCGGGTCGACCACCAAGACGTCGGCATCCTGGTCGGGGAACTCGCGCACCGCGTCTCCGCCAATGACGTCGACGTTATCAAGCTTGTTGATCTCCAAGTTACGGCGCAGGTCGCGCACGGCCGGGCCGTAGGCCTCGACGGCGGCGACGAAGTCGCAGCGGCGGGCGAGCGGCAGGGTAAAGGTTCCGGCGCCGCAGTACAGGTCCACGGCAAGCTCGTCTTCTTGCGGGTCGAGCGCTTCCATGACAAGCTCGATCAAAATCTCGGCACCCTTGGTGTTGACCTGGAAAAAAGACGGGGCAGACAAGCGCATCTGACCCTCGGCGATATTCTCGGTCCATGAGCCCTCTCCGGCGAGCATTTCGACCTTGGAGACACGGCGGGCCTTCTTTTCGCCCTTGCTCATCACACGCACGATGCTCGTGGGATGAGCGGCGTCCGCCAGCACGCGGGAGACCTGCGAGCGCGGAAAAGAGCCTGTAGACGTCCAGAGTGCGACCTCGAGTGCCTTGGTACGGCGCGATGCACGAATGCCCACGCGTTCGAGTCCCAAGTCATGGCTGCCGCTTAGATAGTTGAGTGCGCCGACGACCGATTTGAGCGCCTTGGGAAAACGTTTATCGAACAGCGGGCACGCATCGACGGTCACGATTTTGCTGGGGTCGACACCGTGCATGCCAAGGCGCACGCGACCGTTGACGACGGTCGGTTCGAGCTCGATTTTATTGCGGTAGCCCCAGTCGTCCTTGGTGTGGCAGATGGGCTGCACCAGCTCGTCGACTTGCTCAGGGCTGAACTTGCCGATGCGCTCGAGCGTGGAGCGCAGGTTTTGCTCCTTGGCGGCGAGCTGTGCCGTGCGTGAGAGATTGCCCCACGAACAACCTCCGCAGATGCCAACGAAGGGGCAGGGGGGCTGAATGCGATCGGGGCTCGGCTCCAGAATCTCGGTCGTGCGGGCGCGCATGAACGACTTGCCGTCCTGTACGACCTCGGCCTCGACGGTGTCGCCTGCCACGGCGCCCTGCACAAAGACGGCCTTGCCGTTGTCGGCGTGCGCCAGCCCGTCGGCGCCGTAGGTCATCGATTCTATAGTGAGCTTCATATCCCTGCCTGTCATTCGTGTTGTTGCTCGCACCATGGTAGCAGGGAAAAGCGCCCCGCATCCGAGGCTTTCCTCAAATGCGGGGCGCTTCTACAAACTGCTTCTACAAACGACTATTTCGTCTTGCCGGTAATGAGCGTCTTAAGACCCAGGCCGATCAGGCCCAGGCCCATGCGCACACGACCGGGGCGATGGCGCTCGATGGCCTTGGTCTTGCCGGCGGGCTTATCGCGACGGGCGCTCGTCTCGGGTGCGGGCTTAGCTGCCTGCGGCTCGGGCTGAGGTGCAGGTGCGGGCTCGGGCTCAATGACGGTCGCCTGGACCTTCTGAACCTCGGGTGTGGCCGGCTGCGGCTTAGGAGCAGGGGCGGGCTTTGCCTCAATGACGGGCTCGGGCGCGGCCTCGGCGTTGCGGTAGGCACGCTCCAGCAGGGCTTCCTGCGAGTTGAAGGGTTTCTCACCCTCTGCGCGCTCCACGGGGACCCAGGTGCCGTCGCTCGTGAGGCTGCGGGCCTTCACGTTGTCGCGCAGCTGCATACTCATGTATTCGTGCACCAGGGCGCGGCAGGTGGGGTCGAGCACGGGGAAGGCGATTTCCACGCGGTGCTCGGTGTTGCGCGTCATCATGTCGGCCGAGCTCAGATAGATCATGTCCGAGTCCACGCCAAAGGCGTAAACGCGCGCATGCTCCAAAAAGCGTCCGACGATAGAACGGACATGCACGTTCTCGGTCTTGCCCGGAACGCCGGGCTTGAGGCATGAGATGCCGCGGATGATCATGTCCACGCGGACTCCTGCACACGATGCCTCGGCGATCTTGTCGATGACCTCGCGGTCGGTGAGCGAGTTGAGCTTAAAGAACACACGGGCGGGCTCGCCAGCGAGGGCGCGCTGGATCTCGCGATCCAGGCCGCGCATGATGAGCGGCTTGAGGCCCACGGGCGCCACGCCCAGGAAGCGGTAATCGCCGCGCAGGTTGCCCAGCGACAGGTTGCGGAAGAACAGGTTGGCGTCCTCGCCGATACCGGGGTGGGCGGTCATGAGCATAAAGTCGCTGTAGAGTTTGGCCGTCTTCTCGTTAAAGTTGCCGGTGCCCAGCAGCGTTAGGCGCGTTAGCGCCATGCCCTCGCGATAGGTGAGCTGGCAGATCTTGGAGTGGCACTTAAAGCCTTCGGAGCCGTAGATGACGGTGCAGCCTGCCTCTTCCAGACGCTCGGCCCACTCGATGTTGTTTTGCTCGTCAAAGCGGGCGCGGAGCTCCATGAGCACCGTGACCTCTTTGCCGTTCTCGGCGGCATCGATCAGCGACTCGCACAGGCGGCTCTGCTTGGCCACGCGGTAGAGCGTGATGCGCAGTGAGATGCACTCGGGGTCGTAGGCGGCCTCGTGCACCAGGTCCAGGAACGGATTCATGGCCTCGTAGGGGTAAAAGAGCAGCTTGTCGTGCTGAAGTACCTGCTCGCGGATGGAGCGGGTCATATCGATGGTGGGGTTGGGCTGCGGCTTAAACGGCGTAAAGAGCAGCTCGTTGCGCAGATGCTCGGGAATCTTGCCCTCGATGCCAAAGACATAGCCCAGGTTGAGCGGGATATCGCAGGTAAAGACCGAGCGACGCGAGAGCTCGAGCGCCTTGCGGATGGTCTTGAGCGTTGACTTTTCGAGCGAGCCCGAGACGGCGAGTACCACCGGCTGCAGACGCAGGCGCTTCTTGAGGATACGCTTCATGTGCTGGCGGTAATCCTCTTCCTCCTCGACGCCCTCGCCGTCCGGGTCGATATCGGCATTGCGAGTGACGCGGATGAGCGCGCGGTCGAGCGGCTTATAGGAGCCAAAGCAGCTGTCCAGGCAGGCGAGGATGACGTCCTCGAGCAGAATGTAGGAGTAGGTGCCGGTGGGCGAGGGGATCTCGACCACGCGGTTCATCGAGGCGGGAATCTCGATCAGGCCCAGCAGACTTTCCTCGTCGGTGACGCCGTCCAAGCCGCAGGCCAGGTAGAGCGCGCCGTTGCGCAGGTTGGGGAAGGGATGGCGCGGGTCAATGACCAACGGCGAGATGACCGGCGACACGTAGGCCTGGAAGTAACGGGTTACAAAGGTGCGCTCCTCGGGCGTAAGCGAATCGATGCAGGCGCGGTGAACGCCTAGGATGTCGAGCTTGCCCTCGATGCTCTTAAAGATGGACTCCCATCGGGTAAGGAGCCCGGGCATTTCGGTCATGACAGCATCGACCTGTTCGGAGGCGGTCATATTGCTCTTGTTGTCGACAGGCTGTTTTTTGAGCTCCGCCAGATCGGACAGGCCGCCCACGCGTACCATGAGAAACTCGTCGAGGTTAGACTCGAAAATCGACACGAACTTTAGACGCTCGAACAGCGGAACGGTCTCGTCGAAGGCTTCGTCAAGCACACGGTTATCAAAGCGCAGCCAGCTGAGCTCTCGGTTCTGCGTGTACGAGAAGTCGCGCGGCGGTTTGCGCAGCTTTGCGGCGGCTTGCTTTTTTTCGATTTTGCTCGGCATATGCATCTGTCCGTTCAGTCCCCGCAGGGGACGGTTGCCTAACACTATTCACTATTGTCTCAATTTAGTCGACTTGTGGCACGGACGTATTGTGCGAACGGTATCTTAACCTACTTCTTACGCTGTCAAGCCATAGAGCTGACGCCCGTCGCGTTGCGAAAAACGGTCTAGATCCTCACTCAACTGCTGAGTATGTGTGAATAAGAATGATAGATAGCTGAATATCATCGAATACAGGCAGAAACACGAACAAGCGTCATTTATATACATAAAACCGTTGTAGATATGCAATTCTTAATCGAAAGATTGGAGTTGTAATTGCGAATGATTTTTGAGAAAAAAGAGCGTTTACCTTAGAAAAGCTACTTTAGAACGCCGAAGTGCATTATGGGGGAATCATATTCGATATACCGTTCATCGAACTTTGTTGACCGTTCGGGGGCGAGGTGGAATTGCGGTTGGAATTTGGATATAACTAGAGCTGTCAGCAAGCAGCACCCGTTACGGAAGGGTGCTGAGAGATTCGGCCGAAAGGCCCGAAAGAAAGGTAGGAGGCCATGACGAAAGGTCTGCACGTGCCTTCCGAGA
>URGF01000102.1 GCA_900547285.1 uncultured Collinsella sp. | reverse complement strand
CGCCAGAGCGAGCAAGGTGCCTTGAAACAAGGCGGCATTGACCTTTTGGTCATGCCGCCGAAGTTGAAAGGCAGATTGCCGCTCTGGCGGGCTTGCAGCGTCAACTGGTTACGGCGTTTGGCAAAACGCCGTAACCCCCTAGTACATCTTTGCGCCGGCAGGGATGGAGGCGTCGAGCTGGATCAGGTTGAGGCGCTCCTCGCCCTCCTCCTCGTGGATGGCGCTGATGAGCATGCCGCAGCTGGGGATACCCATCATCTTGCGCGGAGGCAGGTTGGTGATGGCGAGCAGGGTCTTGCCGACCAGGTCCTCGGGCTCGTAATAATCGTGAATACCGGAGAGGATGGTGCGGTCGGTGCCGGTGCCATCATCGAGCGTAAAGTTCAGCAGCTTCTTGGACTTCTTGACGGCCTCGCATGCCTTGACCTTCACGGCGCGGAAGTCGCTCTTGGAGAAGGTATCAAAGTCGACGAACTCCTCAAACAGCGGCTCGACGGCAATCTTGGAATAATCAACCGTGGGCTTGAGCGGCTTGACGAAGGGGCTCGCGGTGTTGCCGGCCTCGGCAGCCTTGGCAGCAGCGGCACCGGACTGGAAACCCTTCTCGGGCTTCATGTGCGGGAACAGCAGCACGTCGCGAATGGAAGCCTGGTTGGTGAGCAGCATGACCACGCGGTCGATACCGATGCCAATGCCACCCGCGGGAGGCATACCGTACTCGAGGGCGCGCACGTAATCCTCGTCGTACTCCATGGCCTCGTCGTCACCGCCGGCCTTCTCGGCCATCTGAGCAGCGAAGCGCTCGGCCTGGTCGACCGGGTCGTTGAGCTCGGAGAACGCGTTCGCGTACTCGTGGCCGGCGATGACCAGCTCAAAGCGATGGGTCAGGCGCGGGTCATCCTCAAAGCGCTTGGCAAGCGGGCTAACCTCGATGGGGTAATCGCACACGAAGGTGGGGTTGACGATGGTGTCCTCGCCCAGCTCGTCATAGATCTCGGCGATGATCTTGCCAGCAGTCCACTCGGGCTTGATCTCCAGGCCCTTCTCGCGTGCGGCGGCAGCAAGCTCCTCGACTGGCGTGTCAATGGTGACCTGCTTGCCGAGCACGTCGGAGACGATGTCGGTCATGGGACGGCTGGCCCACTCACCAGAAAGGTCGATGGTCTGGCCCTGGTACTCGATGACCTCGGGGTTGCCGATGGCCTTGTTGGCAGCCTTGATGACGCCCTGGGCGAGCGCCTTCATGCCCTCGAGGTCGGAGAAGGCACGGTAGGCCTCCATCGTGGTGAACTCGGGGTTGTGGGTAAGGTCCATGCCCTCGTTACGGAAGATGCGGCCGATCTCGAACACGCGCTCAAAACCACCGACGATGCAGCGCTTGAGGTGCAGCTCGGTGGCAATACGCAGGTAGCACTCCTGATCGAGCGCGTTGAAGTGGGTAATGAACGGCTTGGCAGTAGCGCCGCCTTGGATGGTCTGCAGGATGGGGGTCTCGACCTCCATGTAGCCGTCGGACTCCATAAAGCGACGGAAGGTGGAGAGAATCTGCGAACGCTTACGGAAGGTCTCGCGAACGTCGTCGTTGGCGATCAGGTCGACATAGCGCTGGCGATAGCGGGTCTCCTTGTCGGAAAGACCGTGGAACTTCTCGGGCAGCGGACGAACGGCCTTGGAAAGCAGGGTCGCGCTCTTAGGGGCAACGGAAAGCTGGCCGCGCTGGGTGCGCACAACCACGCCGGTCACGCCCAGGATGTCGCCCAGGTCGAGGGCCTTGAGCGTATTCCAGGCAGCCTCGTCCATGTCGTTGATGCGGCAGAACAGCTGAATCTCGGCAGTCGCATCGCGCACGACGATGAACATGATCTTGCCCTGACCGCGTTTGGCGACCACGCGGCCGGCGATCTTCACGACGTCCTCGGTGTCCTCACCATCGGCAAGATCGGCGTACTTAGTCTCGATATCGGCGACGTAGTCCTCAAGCTCAGAGTGCTCGGGATAGGGGTTCTGGCCCGCCTCGAACAGGGCGGCGCGCTTGGCCAGGCGGGTGGCGCGCTCGTCGTTGAGCGTCGATGCCTGATCGGCGGCGTTCTGGTTCTCTGCCATAAGTTAGCTCCTCAAACTAAAACGCTCCCCAGGATTCGGTCCCAGGGAGCGAAAACATACCTTTACGCGGGACCGTGGTCTAGCGTGCGATCTTGGCGATGGTGTAGACGCGAGTCTTGCCGGAAGGCGTAACGACCTCGACGGAGTCGCCCTCGCCGTGACCGATGATGGCGTGACCGACCGGAGACTCGTTGGAAATCTTGTGCTCGAGCGAGTTGGTCTCGGTGGTACCAACGAGCGTGACTTCCATGACCTCGCCGTTGGGATCAATCAGCGAAACGGTGGAACCGATGGAGACGGTCAGATCGCCCGTAGTGGCAGCAACCTGAGCGTTGGCAAGAATGGCCTGGATCTCGGCGATACGAGCAGCATTCTGGGCCTGCTTGTCCTTGGCGGCATCGTACTCGGAGTTCTCCGAAAGGTCGCCGAACGCGCGGGCTTCCTTGATGTCCTCGACGATCTCCTTGGCGTAATCGCCCTCACGCCAGGCGAGCTCCTCGACGAGCTTCTGGCGGCCCTCAGCGGTCAGTACGATCTGGCTTGCGTCCATACGGATATCTCCCCAACTCTGATCAAACAATCAACTGTCAACAAAACGAAAAAGACCGGCTAGCCTGCGGGCAAGCCGGTCAGGTGCTCACCCCAAAGGGATGGGACTACTCTGCGTCCGCGTCGCTGTCCTCTGCCTGCTTCTTCTTGGCAGCAGCGAGCTTGGCCTCGAGCTCAGCGATCTCTTTGTCCTCCTCGGACTGCTCGACCACGACCTCCTCGGCCTGCTTGGTCTCGGCCTTATCGTCGCCCTCCATACCCTCACGGATATTCTTGACGGTAGAGCCGAGGGACTTGCCGAGCTTCGGCAGGTTCTTAGGCCCGAAGATGATCAAGACAACGATGAGAATAATGATGAGCTCAGGAGCCCTCAGTCCAAACATGTAGACCTCCACAATACAGCGAGACAAGCTCGAATGAGTATACCGCGGGTATCGCGGTATCACAACAATAGCTAAAAAAAGGGACCGCAAGAAGCGGTCCCTCCTCATGCTCTGGTCGGGTTGACTGGATTTGAACCAGCGACCCCTGCGTCCCGAACGCAGTGCTCTACCAAACTGAGCCACAACCCGTTAGCTCGACTATAGTAACAAAGATTTCCGTCGTGTGCCAGAGAAATTTTTACTTCTTTGGCACTTCGACGCGAACCGTGTTGGGAATGAGCTCCGTCGCGCAGGCCCACCAGCCTTTTTGCTGGGCAGCGTCCGCAAGCCTTTCGGCCGTGGCGGCGGTGTCGCAAATGGCAAACGAACAGGCGCCCGATCCGCACACATCTACAGCAACGGTGCCGTCCTGTTTACGCAGCCAATCGAGAACCGTTTGAATCTGCGGCTCCATCTGTGCGGAAATGACACCCAGGTTGTTATGGATGAGCGCATATGCCGTCTCGGCATCACCAGCACGCAAGGCAGAAGCTATCGCGCCGGGCTTGTCCGCAGGCACCGGGGCCTCGTCAAAACGTCGATAGGCTTCAATTGTCGAAACGCTTGCCTCGCGCGGCTTAACCAGTACGACGGGCGTCGCGGGCAGCGCGGGGTACTCAGTTGCCAGCACGTCTCCCCCACCTACGTAAAACGCAGGGCTCGCGTGCAAAAAGAACGGGACGTCGGCACCAATGCCCCGCGCAATGTCATCGAGCGCTGGGTCGGTGCGATCAATGCCCCAGAGCTCCGCCAAGGCGACAATGACCGCGGCCGCATCCGTCGAGGGGCCGCCCAAGCCGGCGCACAATGGAATGCGTTTCTCAATCGTCACGCAGATGTTTGCCTCGCGACCATAATGCTCGGCCATAGCAACCGCAGCCCGATACGCCGTATTCTTTTGCATGGGAAAATCTGATGCTGGAACCGTCTGGACGGTCAGCGCCTGCGCCGGCGTGACCGTCACGGTATCGGAAAGACCGACGGCCGCCATCAGGGAATCGACCCTGTGGTAGCCGCGGTCATCGCGTTCGGTATGAACCCCCAGGTAGAGGTTAATCTTTGCCGGCGCGGAAAGAGTCAGGGACCGATCGGTCACCGTTAATGCTCCTCGAGCTGATTGCCGAGCGGGGTAAAGATGTGCTCGCCGCTCTCGGGGTCGAACAGCTCAACCTGACCGGTGAGGACATCGATATACTGGTAGGACTGACGCGACTTGCGGCCGCGACGCTCGTCAACCTCGACGATAAAGACGGCGGGGTGGACGCTCTTGATGGTGCCCATGCGCTCGACGACGCGGGTACGGCCCATGTTGGCCTTCACCTTGACGCGATCGCCCACCATATCGGTCAGCTTCTCGTGGATGTCGTCGACGTGATTGACTTCCATCTCTTCCATGAACAGGGCCTCCAGAAGGTGCAATTCAAAAAAGGGGATAATACCCCTAAGATAGACAAAACTCTAATACTATAGCACCCTGTTGTGGCCATACGCAAGTAGCTAAATAAGCCCCGTCCCAAATACGTACCAGACGACAACCTCGCATGACCAGTTGTTACGCTGTTTGGTAAAACCGCGTAACCTAAAGGTTGTCGGTGTCCAAGACGATGGTGAATGGGCCGTCGTTGACCAGGTCGACCTTCATGTCGGCGCCAAAGATACCGTGCGCCACATGCTCAACGTCCTCGTGCACAAGCGTCAGGAAGTACTCGTAGAGCTCGTTGGCAACATCGGGTGCGCCGGCATCCGTAAACGACGGACGGCGACCGTGGCGGCAGTCGGCGAACAGCGTGAACTGCGACACCACGAGCACCTCGCCGTCGACATCGGCAAGTGCCAGATTGGTCTTGCCGTTCTCGTCCTCGTTGATACGCAGCCCGCGGAGCTTGCCCCACAGCTTGTCGGCCTCGGCACGCGTATCGCCATGGCCCACACCCAGCAGCACCAGGTAGCCGCGTCCAATGCGGCCCACGCACTCGCCGTCGACCGTCACGCCGGCGTTGAGCACGCGCTGCACCACCGCACGCATGGCCTACTCCTCGCCCGTCAGCTTGGCGGACAGATGCTCGAGCGCGTGGAAACGATGGCTGATGGCGTTCTTCTCGTCAGCCGTCAGCTCGGCCATGGTCTTGCCCGGCGTATCGACCGGCAGGAACAGCGGGTCATAGCCAAAACCATGGTCGCCGCGGCCCTCGTGCGCGATAACGCCCTCGCAGGCGCCCTCGCCATAGGTAACCAGACCATCCGTGTCGATGAGCGCAACGACGCTCATAAAGCGTGCGGTGCGATCCTCGTCCGCCACGCCTTCCAGGTTAACGAGCAGCTTGGCGTTGTTGGCGGCATCGTCGCCATGCATGCCCGCATAGCGCGCGCTATACACGCCCGGCTCGCCGTCCAGGGCATCAACGACCAAGCCCGAATCGTCGGCAATGGCCATAAGGCCCGTCTCCTCAACCGCAGCCTGCGCTTTGATGATGGCGTTCTCCAAAAACGTCGTGCCGTTTTCCTCGGGGTCCTCAAAATCGCCCAGCTGGCCGAGCGCCACAAAGCGCACCTCGGGCATGACCTTGCCCAAAATGGCCTCGATCTCGGTGAGCTTATGAGCGTTTCCGGTTGCCACGACGATGGTCGCCGCCGGGTCGAGGGTGTCGATGTCGATCTTCTCAAGTGCCATAACTGGCCTCCTTGTCTCTATAGCAATGCCGCGCCGAGGGCGACGAGGGTCTCCGCCTCTCCCCTCTCAATCAACGGCAGTCTTGTGTCTAGACGTCTCCGCAGATAAAACCTACCAAAATAAACCTGTCCCTTTTTGGCAGGTTAGGCGATGGCTTGGCGCTGAAGCTCGATGAGCTCGGCGATACCCTTGTCGCCCAGGTCGAGCAGGGCGTTGAGGCGCTTGCGGTCGAAGGGCGCCTGCTCGCCGGTGCCCTGGAGCTCGATCATCTCACCGGTGTCGGTGGCGACGAGGTTCATGTCGACCTCGGCATGGCTGTCCTCGGAATAATCGAGGTCAAGCAGTGTATTGCCGTCGACAACGCCCATGGAGATGGCAGCCACCTGGCCGATAAGCGGGATGCGCTCGATCTTGCCCGCCTCGACCCACATGGCGAGGGCGTCGTGCAGCGCCACCCAGGCGCCGGTGATGCTCGCTGTACGCGTGCCGCCATCGGCCTGAATCACATCGCAGTCAACGGTGACGGTGTACTCGCCGAGCGCCTTCATGTTGACGACGGTACGCAGGCTGCGGCCAATGAGGCGCTCGATCTCCATGGAGCGACCCTTGCGGTTGGCATGCTCGCGCTTGCAGCGCTTGCCGGTCGACGCCGGCAGCATGGCGTATTCCGCGGTCACCCAGCCGGCCTTGGCGCCCTTTCGCCAGCCCGGCACGCCCTCCTCGATAGTGGCGGCGCACAGCACGCGCGTGTCGCCGAACTCGGCCAAACACGAGCCGTGGGCGTGCTTCATGACACCACGGGTGAGCTTGACGGGGCGCAGCTCGTTGGCGGCACGGCCGTTGGCGCGGTTGACCTGCATGTACTCCATAGAAATATCCTTTCGGCAAAAGATGTGGCGAAGACTCCGGCGACATTGCGAGCCTAACCGAGTTCGTCGATATCGACGTGCTCGATGCTTTTGAGCGGCTGGCCAAAGATAAAGCTACCCGCCACCGCAAACTCGGCAATGTTGTCAGACGTGGTGGCAAAGCGATGCTGTGGCTCGGCGGTATCGCCCGCCAGCTGCTCACGGCGCGTGAGGATATCGGTCAGCTCGCGGGTGGTCTCCTCGGCGGAGCTCACC
>URGF01000101.1 GCA_900547285.1 uncultured Collinsella sp. | reverse complement strand
CCGCGCAGCGTCGACTGGTCCGCCGTTCGTTAGAACGGCGGAACTGAGGGCAGCGTCGAGCCGTTACGCGGTTTGGTAAAACCGCGTAAATACCTAACTACATCAAGTTGCAAACAGCCGCCGCGAAGGCAACGGGGTCCTCGGGGAGGATACCCTCGACCAGCAGGGCCTGATCGTAGAGCAGACCAGAGTACTGCTTGATCTTGTCGGCGTCGCCTGCCTTCTGGGCAGCGACAAGCTTGTCAAAGACCGGGTGCTTGGCGTTGAGCTCGAGCACGCGCTGGCTCTTGGGCATGCCGTCGGGCGCGCCCTCGGGTCCCTTCTGGAGTACCTTCTCCATCTCAAGCGAAAGCGGACCCTCGGTGGTGATGCAAGCGGGGGCATCGGTCAGGCGCGCGGAGACGGCAACTTTCTCGACCTTGTCACCGAGTGCCTCCTTCATAGCGCTAAAGAGGTCCTCGTTCTCCTTGGTGGCGTCCTCGGCCTCCTTCTTCTCATCCTCGGTCGCCAGGTCAAGATCACCGGTCGCGACGTTCTTGAGCTCCAGGTGACGATCCTCGACCTCGGGCTCGGCACCGTCGGCAACGGCCTTTTCGGCAGCCTCGCGGGCGGCGTCGTCCTCGTAGATCTTGGGCATATCGGCGGCCACGTACTCACGCATAGCCTGGAACGTGAACTCATCCACATCCTGCGTCAGCAACAGCACGTCATAGCCGCGCTCGAGCACGCCCTTTACCACGGGCATCTTGGCCAAGCGCTCACGCGAGTCGCCGGCGGCGTAGTAGATGGCCTTCTGATCCTCGGGCATGCCCTTGGCATACTCGGCCAGGGTGATCATCTTCTGCTCCTTGGCAGACCAGAACAGCAGCAGGTCGGCGAGCTCGTCGGCCTTCATGCCGTAGCTCGAGTAGATGCCGTACTTCAGACCGCGACCAAAGTTCTCAAAGAACTTCTCGTATGCCTCGCGGTCGTTGTCGCGCATGTCCTCAAGATCGGCAGTGATCTTCTTCTCGACACGCTTGGCAATGGCCTTGAGCTGACGGTTCTGTTGCAGCGTCTCACGCGAGATGTTGAGCGTCACGTCGGCAGAGTCCACGACACCGCGCACAAAGTTGTAGTAGTCGGGCAGCAGGTCGTCGCACTTCTCCATAATCAGCACGTTGGAACTGTAGAGCGCCAGGCCCTTCTCGTAGTCCTTGCTGTACAGATCGAACGGGGCGCGACCCGGCACAAACAGCAGCGCATCGTACTCAAGCGTACCCTCGGCATGGAAGCTGATAGTGCGCGCGGGATCGTCAAAGTCGTGGAACGTGGACTTGTAGAACTCGTTGTAATCCTTCTGCTCAACGTCGGAGCTGCGCTTTTTCCAGATCGGCGTCATGGAGTTGATGGTCTCGAGCTCCTGGTAGTCCTCGTACTCGGGCTTGTAGTCGTCGCCGGCGTCCTCGGGCTTGGGTTTCTGGCGGCTCTTGCCCACCATCATCTGAATCGGGTAGCGCACATAGTTGCTGTACTGCTGAATCAGGCTCTTGAGGCCCCACTCGGTCAGGAAGCGATCGTAGGTCTCGGCCTCGCCGTCGGCGTCGAGCTTCTCGTTCTCGCGCAGCGTCAGGATGACATCGGTGCCGTGCTCGGCGCGCTCGCCGTCTTCGATGGTGTAACCCTCAAGACCATCAGACTCCCACACGTGAGCGGTGTCCTCGCCATAGGCGCGGCTGACAACCTTTACGTGGCTGGCAACCATAAAGGCAGAGTAGAAGCCCACGCCAAACTG
Organism: uncultured Collinsella sp.; assembly: GCA_900547285.1. GTDB lineage: Bacteria > Actinomycetota > Coriobacteriia > Coriobacteriales > Coriobacteriaceae > Collinsella. Next base: position 5,124 of record URGF01000101.1, on the reverse strand, counting down.
GCCGATGATGTCGACATCGGAGCCCTGTTGCTCGGCGTTCTCGGTCTTAAACTCCTCGGAGCCGGAATGGGCGATGGTGCCCAGATTGCGCTCGAGCTCCTCGGCGGTCATGCCAATGCCGTTATCCGAGATGGTAATGGTGCGGGCGTCTTTATCAAAAGAGACGCGAATAGCCAGGTCGCCCTGGTCGAGCTTGACACTCGGGTCCTGCAGGCTCTTAAAGTTGAGCTTGTCGACGGCGTCGCTCGCGTTGGAGATAAGCTCGCGCAGGAAGATTTCCTTATTGGTGTAGATGGAGTTGATCATGAGGTCGAGCAGTTTTTTGCTCTCGGTCTTAAATTGACGCATGTGCAGTCCTTTCGCGCTACCCCCGTCCGCAAAAACGGCCCGGTTGCCCGAGCCGCATCGCAGACCTGCTATGTCCAGACTTAGATTTTATAACCCATTAGCGCGCATATATACATACGGAATCGAAAAACTGTATGTCCAAACGCTCTGATGCGCCAATTGCCAAGGAGTGTCCCCGACTGCCGGCAGGAAAGGAACGTCCCTATCTGCCATCTACGCGCTTGGCCATCCAAACATGGGGCTGGCCCTCGTCTTCGTAGTCCACCGGGGCAATCTGCGTGTAACCCGCCTTGGCATAGAGCGGCAGCACGTATTCCTGCGCGTGCAGCTTAATGAGCTTGGCGCCGGCATCACGCGCGCACGTATCACTGGCCTCGACAATCTTGCTCGCCAAACCGCGACGGCGCATGCTCGGCAGCACGGCCACGCGCCCCATAATGTAGGTCTCCCCCGCCGCGACGCCTTCGTCCAAGTCGCACGCCGGCGACACCGGAGCCTCTGCGTCAGCCACGCGCTCAAGCTCCTCGGGAAACACGCGCGAGCAACCGGCAAGCTCACCGTCTACATAGAGCGTCACATGGATGCAGTTCGGATCCTCGTCGATAGCGTCAAACTCATTCTCGTAGCCCTGCTCGTCCATAAAAACGACGCGGCGCACCAACGCCGCGTCATCAAAGCATCCCGTCTTAAGTTGGATATCCATAGCTGCCCTTTCATTCAACGCGAACGTTAGGGACAGATTTTAGCGAAAATGAGCTCCGCGCACGCTAAACTTCGCGCGAGCCTTCGCCAGACAGTCGTAATGACCCACGTTATGGGCATCGCTCGCGATGAAGCTGTACAGGTTCTGATCGAACAGGCGCTGTGCCGGCTTTTTCTCGCGACCAAAGCGACCGCCGGCAATAAAGTCCGCCGAAGCCTGCAGCTTGCAGCCCATATCGACCAGGCGCTCCGCCACGCTTACATCCTTTTGAACCGCACGATAGCGCTCAGGATGAGCGATGATCACCTGATAGCCACGGCACTGCAAATCGTAAATCGTGTTCTCGTACTCTCTAAACGCATACGCATCGGCATGCGTCGAAAGCTCGAGCAGAAACTCGTTGGTCCCATCGAAATGCAAGTGATCCGCGGCATCGATACCAAGCTCAACGAGCTTTCGATGGTTGACCTCGAAGCCCATCTGGAGCGGAAAACCGTCAGCGTTATCGCGCAGCAGCTCAAAGGCATCCCACATCTTGTCGTAATCAAAATAGGGATTACGGCAGTGAGGAGTGCAAACGATTCTGGTTACACCGGCCCGCTTGGCAGCCTCGAGCATCGCCAAGCTCTCTTCGAGATCGGCGGCGCCGTCGTCTACACCCGGCAAGATATGGCAATGAATGTCACGCATAGGTCAGCCTTAATCAACTAAACGTTTGCTCGGTTGGTGAAAATGCCCTTTTTGGAAGTGCCCTGATCGTCGGAGCCCTTCTTAACCTTCTTACCGTCCTTGGTGTAGTAAGAATAATAGTACTCGCTGGTCTCGGTCTCACAGTAATTCATGACGGTACCGATGAGCTTGACCTTCTCGGACTTCTTAAGCTGGGCGATAGCGTTGAGCGCCTCTTCGCGCTTGGTAAAGTCCTCGCGCACCACGAACAGCGCGCCGTCGGTCAGGCTGGCAATCTCGGCAGCATCGATGAAGGTGCCGACCGGAGGAGCATCGAAGATGACGTACTGGAACTTAGCAGACAGTGCCTTGACCAGCTTGGCAAAGCGATGGGAGACGATGATGTCGGCAGGATTGGGAATATGCGGCTCAGCATCGAGGAAGTAGAAGTTCTTCTGACCCGTCTCGACAATTGCCTGGTCAATGGAGATCTGCTCGGAAAGGACCGCATAGAGTCCGCCGCGCGAACGAACGCCGAGCATATCGGAAAGGGACCTGCGGCGCATATCGGCCTCGACCAGGAGCACGGACTTGCCGCTCGTGGCGATTGCCTGAGCAAGGTTAATGGAAACCGTAGACTTGCCCTCGTTGGGAATCGAGGAGGTAACGGTGATGGTGCGAATGGGGTCATCCACGCTCGCAAAGCGGATGTTGGCCAGAAGGGTCTTGGCGGCATTCTGCACAACGAGCTTATCGGTGTTCTTTGCCTTAGCCATGCCTATTTACCACCTTTCATAGCCGGAATTCGGCCAACAACGGGAATACCCAGGAGCTCTTCTGCCTCTTCGGCACCGCGGATGCGGGTATTGAGCATGTCCGCCAAAACGACATAGGCAACTGCGATAAAGATACCGGCGAGGAACGCGACGGCAATATACAGCGTGCGCTTGGGGCCGCTGGGGGCTTCGGGGGTCTTAGCCTCGTCGATAACGTTGATGCTCTGGGCAGCGCCGACGTTCTGAGCGACCGTACTCACCGAGCTGGCAATGGCCTTTGCGACCTCAGCCGTCTCCTTGGCATCGGTGCCGGTAACCGAAAGCGTAATGACACGCGTGGTGGTCTCGGAGGAAACAGACACCTTGTAGTCATCCAAATCGGTGAGGCCCAGTTCTTTGGCGGCGCCGCTCTTAACGCTATCGCTATCCAGCAGCGTGGCGATATCGTTGGAAAGCATCTGGCTCGCCGAGAGATCGTTGTAGCTCATCTGACCGCTATCGTCGGTCTTGGCGAGAATGTACATGCTCGTCGTCGCGGTATAGGTGTTGTCCATCGCAACGAAGGACACGATGCCCATGGCGATCGCGCAGACCACCGGAAGGGTGATGACCAGCTTGAGGTGCTTCTTCAGCAGCTGGAACAGTTCGAGAAGGGTCATGCAGCTTGCCTTTCATTTCCCCAGTTCGGATTGACAAAACTGTCCGTATGTTATCGCATCTTTTTACCGAGACCAAACTCTATACATAAGAAACAGGCTCTCCTGTAAAAATGTCGGAAGCAATCGTAAAATTGCACAACAACGCCGCACCCGAAAGTCAAATGCGGCGTCTACATCAATATCTATGTTGTATCGCTATGCGAATGGCTCGTCCTGCTGCATGGGAAACGTCACCGTAATGGTGGTTCCCACGCCCAACTCGCTCGACAGATCGAGCGTGGCGTGATGATACAGGGCCGCATGCTTGACAATGGCAAGCCCCAGACCGGTTCCGCCGCGTGCCTTGGACCTACTCTTGTCCACGCGATAGAACCGCTCAAATACCTTGCCCTGTTCTTCAGGCGCGATACCGATTCCCGTGTCGGCGACCGCAAGGAACGGATGGCCTTCGTCGTTGGTGCCGCACTGCAGCGTAACCGTACCGCCGGGTCGATTGTAGCGGATGGCGTTGCTTGCCAGATTATAGATGAGCTCGTCAATCAAGCGCGACACGCCCTCGATGACCACAGGCTTGGTCTCATGACTTATCGTCACATTCGCCTGACGGGCGACCTGTTCAAGACGCTGCTCAACCGCGTAGATGGCGCGCGAGAGCTCAATAGGCTCCGTGGACCCAATGGGCACTGCCTCGCCTTCAGTTGCACGTTCGGCCTCGTCCAAGTTAGACAGCGTAAGGATATCGTTGACAAGCGCTGCCAAGCGGCCCGCCTCACGATAGATGCGACCGCCAAAGTTGCGCAGGTCGCCCTCGCCCTCGACCATGCCGTTTGCGATGAGCTCGGCATAGCCCGAAATCGCCGTAAGCGGCGTCTTGAGCTCATGGGTGATATTCGCCGTGAACTCGCGGCGCATACGGTCGTTGTCCGCCAGCACCGCCATTTGGCGCTTGAGCTCCTGGCGCTGCGACTCAATACGCTCAAGCATGGGGACCATCTCGGCATAGGCGTGCTCATAGCTACGGCGTGGGTGGTCCAAATCCACCTCTTGCAAAGGCGCGATGATGGCACGGGACTCGCGGCGCGCCATAAAAAACGAGAGTACCGCACCCGCTGCTGCGATAAGCAGCATCGGCGCCACCATCGACAGCAAAATCGCCGCAACGCCAGGCTGGGCCTGCGCCAAGCGGACAACCTGGCCGTTATCAAGGGCGACGGCGCGATACAGCATAATCTCGTCGAGCGTAGAGCTTGCGCGCTCCGCGGAACCCGAACCACTCTCAAAGGCCTCGATGACCTCGGGGCGATCGCCATGGTTGGGCAGCGTGGAAGGCGACGCCTCGTTGTCGTAGGCAACCGATCCATCCTTGTTAATCAGCGTGATGCGCAAGTCCTCTCGATCGAGGCTACGCAAGAACGGGATGGGCTCCTGCTGCTCGTCGAGGGCGGCAGCAATGAGCTCGGTTTCCTGCGCCAGATTGGCACTCGTGGCATCCGCCAAGGTGTTTTGCACAAAGAACGCACCCAGCACCGTAAACGCCACGATAACCGCCATGGCGCAGACAAAGATCGTCACAAAAACGCGGTGCGACAGCGTATGTTTTCCCTGGGGGGCGAAGACCACGGGTTACTCCTCCGATGCGGTGGCCGCGGTGTCGTCACCTTCGACACCATCACCGGCAGAAGGCTCGGCCAAGCGGTAGCCCACGCCGCGCACGGTCTCGATGGCGCTGGCATGCTCGCCCAGTTTTTGGCGAAGCGTCTGCACGTGCACGTCAACGGTGCGCGAACCGCCGTCGAAGTCCCAGCCCCACACGCTCTGCAGCAACGACTCGCGGGTAAAGACCACGCCGGGCTTGCGCATGAGGTACTCGAGCAGGTCGAACTCGCGCAGGGTGAGCTTAAGCGACTCGCCGGCAACAGTCACCTCACGATGGCTGGGCGAGAGCACAATGCCGCCCACGCTGAGCACA
>URGF01000100.1 GCA_900547285.1 uncultured Collinsella sp. | reverse complement strand
CTGCCCCTACATTGAGTCGAGTGACCTGGTGGTAGGCGAGAACACCTGCGACGGTAAGAAGAAAGCCTACGAGTTCTTTGCCACGCAAAAGAACATGTACGTCATGGATATTCCCAACGTGCACGACGAGTCGACGCTCGTGACCTGGAAGGCCGAGGTCAAGAAACTCGCCGCCAAGATCGAGGAAGAGTGCGGCGTCACGATTACGCCTGAGCGCCTGAAGGCTGCCATCCACGCCGTCAATGAGAAGCGCCGCGCCCTGCAGCGCCTCGCTGCGACCCGCGCTGCCGACCCTGCGCCCATCAGCGGTCTCGACAGCCTGCTGACCGTTCAGGCCGCCTTTATGGACGACACACCGCGTCTGACCGGAGCCATCAACGATATGGCGGCTGAGTGCGAGCAGCGTGTCGAGGCCAGCGAGGGCGTGGCACCCAAGGGGACCAAGCGCATCCTGTACACCGGTACGCCCATGGCCGTGCCCAACTGGAAGCTGTTCAACCTTATCGAGAAGGCCGGCGGCGTTGTGGTAGGCGAGGAGTCCTGCACGGGCTCGCGCTACTACAAGGACCTGGTCGACGAGTCCGGCGAGACGGTTGACGAGATGCTCGACGCCATCGCCGAGCGCTACTTTAAGATCAACTGCGCCGTCTTTACGCCCAACGATCAGCGTATGAAAGACATTGTCCAGATGGCCAAGGACCTACATGCCGACGGCATCGTCGACGTGGCTCTGCAGTTCTGCACGCTCTACGAGATGGAGTCGTTTGCCGTGGAGAAGGCTGCCGAGGAGGCAGGCATTCCGTTTATGCACATCACGACCGACTACGCCGGCGAGGATGCCGGTCAGCTCCAGACGCGCATTGAGGCGTTCTTAGAAACCATTTAGGGGTATCCGTCCCGGCGGCTTCCCCAGGCACCCGATCTTGCCGTTCAACAAAGTACGCGGCGCTTCTCTTTCACGGCAACCTCGGGCACCTGGGAAAGCCGTTTCCTTGGTTGGTTAAAAGGTTTGTTAAGGAGTTATATGTCGGAATATATTGAGCAGCCGTTGCCGTCCACGTTTGAGGAGTTCAACGAGCAGCGCAAGGCGTCGTTTATTCGCGTCAAGGATTACAAGCAGGCCGGTAATCGCCTGATCGGTTTTCTGTGCAGCTACACGCCGCTCGAGATTATCGATGCCGCGGGCGCTGCAAGTGTGGCCTTGTGCGGCACATCCGACGAGGTGATTCCCGAGGCCGAGAAGGTGCTGCCGGCAAACCTCTGCCCGCTCATTAAGTCGACGTACGGTTTTGCCTACTCGCAAAAGTGTCCGTTTACGTACTTTAGCGACATGATTATCGGCGAGACCACCTGCGACGGCAAAAAGAAGATGTACGAACTGCTCAACGAGCTCAAGCGTACGCACATCCTGCATCTTCCGCAGGGTCGCGATCGCGCCTACGAGCGTGAAGGCTGGTACGAGGAGTGCCGCCTGCTCAAGGAGGAGCTCGAGGGCTTCTACGGCATCACGATTACCGACGATGACCTGCGCGCTGCTGTCCGTCGTCGCAATCGCCTGCGTGCCGCCCAGCTCGAGATGTTCGCCCTGCAGGCCAACCAGCCGGCTGCCATGAGCGGCGTCGACCTGATGAGCACCATGTTTGCCGGCACGTTCAGCTTTGATATCGAGGCCTATACGCAGCAGCTGGAGCAAAAGGTTGCCAAGCTGCGCGAGGCCTACGACGCGGGCGAGCGCCCGGTCGCGGCGGATGCAAAGCGCATTCTGATCACCGGTTGCCCAGTGGGCGGCGTAATCAACAAGATCGGTCGCACCATCGAGTCCAACGGCGGCGTGGTCGTGTGCGTGGACGACTGCTCGGGTGAGCGCACGGCGGCCATGATGATCGACCCGGAGGCTCCCGATATCCTGCGCGCCATTGCCGACCGCTACCTCGATATCAACTGCTCGGTCATGACGTCCAACGACGGCCGTATGGAAAACATGCTGGCCATGTGCGAGAAGTATCACGTCGATGGCGTGGTGGAGAGCGTGCTGCAGGCGTGCCACACCTTTAACGTGGAGAGTGCGCGCATGCAGGAGGCCGTCGAGGGCGCGGATATTCCGTACATGAAGATCGAGACCGACTACAGCAACGGAGACATGGGCCAGATTGAGACGCGCATCGCCGCCTTTATCGAGACGCTCTAGCTTCCCCAGGCACCGGATCTTGCCCCTCAAACCGTCGCTTGCGTACCAAAGTGCGCTGCGCTCCTCTTTCGGGGCAACCTCCGGCACCTGAGAAACCTAGAGCTAAGGCGCCTGAACGCGCCGCTACCTTTGATGTTTGGATTAGGAGAGAGCCATGATAGGGATCGGGATCGATATCGGGTCTACGGCGGCTAAGGCTGCCGTGGTCGATGGGGAGGGTTCGGTGGCGTGGACGTGCGTGCAGCCCACCGGGTTCTCCTCGGTCGATGCTTCCGAGCGGCTGCGCGAGGCACTGGCAGCGGCCGGCTATGACGTGTGCGCCGACGATGCTCGCGTGGTCGCGACTGGCTACGGCCGTGTTGCCGTGCCCTATGCGCACAAGGTCGTGACCGAGATTACCTGCCACGGCACCGGTGCCGTGCGCCTGTTTGGCGATCACGGCACCGTGATCGACGTGGGGGGCCAGGACACCAAAGTCATTCAGATCAAGGGCGGTCGCGTGGCCAAGTTCGCCATGAACGACAAGTGCGCTGCCGGCACGGGGCGCTTTTTGGAGATCATGGCCGACCGCCTAGGCATTTCCCAGCAGCAGATGGCCGACCTGGCGCGTTCCGGCGAGCCTACCAAGATCAGCAGCATGTGCACGGTGTTTGCAGAAAGCGAGGTTATCAGCCTGATCGGTCGCGGTGAGCCGCGCGAGAACATCGCACGTGGCGTGATCGACAGCGTGGTCTCGCGCGTGGCGACCATGGCCGGGCAGGCCGCGGGCGCCCCGTACTACCTGACCGGTGGCCTGTGCGAGAACGCCTTCGTGGTGGAGCGGTTGGGCGAGCTACTGGGGTCGCCGGTGACCACCTCGCCCCAGGCTCGCTTTGCCGGTGCCATCGGCGCGGCGATTCGCGCCGCCGCCTTGGCCTAGGGGCGTACCGCGACATGCGCATCCTCAATATCTCGGCACAAAAACCAGATAGCACCGGCAGCGGCACCTACCTTGCCGCGCTCGTGCGCGAACAGATCGAGACGGGTCATCGCGCCGCCGTGCTTTGCGGCGCGGCACCGGGTGATACCCAAGGCGAGCTGGACCGGCGTGCTGCCGTGTTTGCCGTGCCGTTCGAGTCGTCCGAGCTGCCGTTTCCCATCTGCGGTATGTCCGATGTCATGCCCTATCCCTCCACACGCTATCGTGACCTGACGCCTTCGATGCTCAGGGCGTTTGAGCGGACATTTGCTGCTGCAATCGATCGGGCGGTGGCTGAGTTTCGGCCCGATTTGGTGCTCTGCCATCACCTGTATCTGGTGACCGCATTGGCACGCGAGTGCGTCCGGGGCGTGCCGGTTGTTGCCGTGTGCCATTCGACCGACCTGCGCCAGCTGCGTTCGCATGCGCTCGAGCGCGATCGCATCGTAAGCGCGGTTCGTCGTCTCGATGCCGTCTTTGCGCTCCATGCTGAGCAGGCTGAGCAGATTGGCCTGATGTGCGGCGTCGATGCCGATCGCATCCACGTGATTGGGACGGGCTACGACCATCACGTCTTCTGCCGCGACGCAAGCGTGGCAAGGCGGCCGGGGTCGCTTGTGTACGTGGGCAAGATTTGCTTTAAAAAGGGCGTCGAGTCGCTGGTTCGAGCCGTGTCATTGCCGATTGACGATGACGTCCGCCCATCTGGCTTGGTACTTGTGGGCGGCCGTGGGGACGATGCCGAGTATGCGCGTATCGAGCGCTTGACCGCGGCCTCGGATGTGCCGGTGACGCTGGCGGGGCGCCTGGATAGCGATGGGCTCGTGCGTGCCTACCGCAGTTCCGACGTCTTTGTGCTGCCTTCGTTTTACGAGGGTCTGCCGCTCGTGACGATTGAGGCCCTCGCGTGCGGCTGCAAAGTTGTGGCGACCGATTTGCCCGGCGTTCGTCCCTGGATGGAGGCGATGCTTCCCGGTGCTCCCGTGACGTGGGTGGCGTCGCCGCGTATGACGGATGTCGACACGCCCGTGGCGGCCGACCTTCCGTTGTTTGAGCGCGCACTGGCAGATGCTATCGCGCAGGCGCTTGCGGCTCCGCCTTCGACGTTCGAGCCGTCGGCGGTCTCTTGGGAAGCGTGCCTGGCGCGTATACTTAAAGTCGTTGATTTGTTGGAAGGGGGTTCATATGGCTAAGGACACCATGAGGCTCACGTCTATGACTGCCGCGAGCGGTTGAGCTGCTAAGTTGGCTCCTGGAGCCCTCGCCCAGGTCCTGGGCGACTTACCCAATGTGCATAACGACAACCTGCTCGTGGGGTTCGATACCTCCGACGATGCGAGTGTTTTTCGTGTTGGCGAAAACCTGGGCCTCGTGCAGTCCGTCGATTTCTTTCCACCGATGGTCGACGACCCGTTCCTGTTTGGCCAGATCGCGGCAGCAAACTCGCTGTCGGACATTTATGCCATGGGTGGACGACCAAGCCATGCCATGAACCTGCTGTGCATTCCCAATTGCCTGGGCGTTGAGGTTGCGGGGCAGATTTTGGCGGGTGGCGCCGACAAGTGCGTCGAGGCCGGCTGCGCCATCGCGGGAGGCCACACCATCAACGACGACGAGCCCAAGTACGGCTTGTCTGTGAGCGGCTTTGTCGCGCTCGACCGCATGCTCGCCAACAGCGGCGCGCGCGTGGGCGATGCGTTACTGCTGACCAAGGCGGTTGGCTCGGGCATCATCACCACGGCCATCAAGGGCGAGCTCATCGAGCAGGACGAGGCCGCAGCCATGTTTGACTCGATGCGCACCCTCAACGAGGCGCCGATTCGTCTGGCCGAGGAACTTGAGCTTCACGGCTGCACCGATGTCACGGGCTTTGGCCTGATCGGACACGCGTGCGAGATGGCCGAGGGCTCGGGTGTGCAGATTGAGCTTGTGTCGGGGGCGGTGCCGCTCTTTGACCAGGTGCTCGACATGGCGCGTCTGGGCATTATCCCCGCCGGCGCCTACCGCAACCAGGACTTCTTTGGTCCGCGCGTGGCGGCAGACGATGACCTGGAGCCGGGCATGCTGGATGCGCTGTACGATCCGCAGACCTCGGGCGGCCTGCTCATCGCAGCACCTGCTGCCGATGTGGATGAGCTCGCGCGTCGTCTGCATGCCGAGGATCGCATCGCCGCCGTTATTGGTCGCGTGTGCGAGGCGGTGCCGGGCGGTCCTGCCGTTCGCGTTGTGCGCTAAAGAAAACCGTTTATGCGACCGCCCGTCGTTTTGGGCAGCCGCATTCGAAAGGAATTTGCTATGTCTACCAAGATTGAAGTCAATGCCATGGGCGATGCCTGCCCGTTGCCCGTCGTCAAGACGCTCAAGGCTCTGAAATCACTCGGTGGCGAGGGCGTTGTGGTGACCTCGGTCGACAACGAGACCGCCGTCAAGAACATCTCCAAGATGGCGCAGGAAAAGAGCTGTACGGCCTCGGTCGAGAAGGTTGCAGATGCCGAGTGGCACGTGACCGTGGCAACCGCCGGCGCCGTTGCCGTGGACGTGCCCGAGCAGGACGGTGCCGCTTTCTGTGGCGCCGGCGCCGGTAAGGGCAAGCTGGTCGTTGCCGTCTACACCGATTGCATGGGCCGCGGCGACGATGAGCTGGGCCACAAGCTCATGAAGGCCTTTATTTTCGCCGTGACGCAGCAGGAGGAGCTGCCCGCCACGATGCTCTTCTACAACGGCGGTGCCAAGCTCACCGTCGAGGACTCTCCGGTGCTCGACGACCTGAAGGGTCTGGCCGAGCAGGGTGTCGAGATTCTCACCTGTGGTACCTGCCTCGACCACTATGGCATTAAAGACCAGCTTGCGGTGGGCGAGGTCACGAACATGTACGTGATCGTGGAGAAGATGGAGCAGGCCGTGCGCGTTGTGCGCCCGTAGCGTATTGGTTGGAGTTGCCATGAGGCAGAAGCGCCCGGCGCTTGTCATCACGTTTCCCACCACGGCGGCCGCCATGGGCTGCGAGACCCTGTGCATCGAGCGCGGCCTTCCCGGGCGAACGATCCCCGTACCCGGGGAGGTCGCTGCCGGCTGCGGTCTGGCGTGGAAGGCGTCGCCTGCCGATGAGGAGCTGCTGCGCGCCGAGCTTGCCGCTGCGGGCATTCCCACCGAGGGCTATACCGTGATTGATATGTGGGAGGTCGTGCGATGATCTATCTGGATAACGCGGCGACGACCATGCACAAGCCGCAGACGGTCATCGATGCCGTGACGCAGGCGATGTGCTCGCTCGGCAATGCCGGGCGCGGTGCCACGTCGGGCGCCCTCGATGCCGCGCGTACCATTCACGGCTGCCGCGCCAAGCTTGCGCGCTTGCTGGGCTGCCCGCGGGCTGACCATGTGTGCTTTACGCCTAACTCGACGGCGGCGCTCAACACGGCTATTAACGGCGTGGTGCGCCCCGGCGATCATGTGGTCACGACGGTGCTCGAGCACAACTCCGTGCTGCGTCCGCTCAACCGCCTGGCGGCAGAGCGGGGCGTGACCGTTGAGCATGCGGGCTGCGACGTGAACGGCGTGCTCGACTACGAAGAGCTTGAGCGGCTGGTCACGCCAGGCACGCGTGCCGTGGTGGTGACGCACGACTCCAATGTGACCGGCAACGCGGTCGACATTGCACGCGTGGCCGCCATGGCCCATGCGGCCGGCGCTCTCGTGATCGTCGACGCCTCACAGTCTGCCGGCACGGCGCATATCGATATGCAGGCCATGGGGCTCGACGTGATGTGCTTTACCGGCCACAAGGGGCTCATGGGTCCGCAGGGGACCGGCGGCCTGGCCGTGGCGGAGGGCATTGACGTGGCTCCGTGGGCCATGGGCGGCACGGGAGTGCACAGCTTCGACCCACTGCAGCCACTTGAGTGGCCCACGCGCCTGGAGGCGGG
>URGF01000099.1 GCA_900547285.1 uncultured Collinsella sp. | reverse complement strand
ACATCCTGCCGTTCCACAACCTGCCGATCCTTATCGGCGAGGGCAAGGACGCCGGCGGCTACACCTCCAAAGAGGCTATGCGCATGGGCATTCCCCTCACTGTGGTCGTCTTTATCGTCGTGCTGGTCGAGGCCGCCTGGTTCCACCTCTTTGGCCTGATGTAAGCGGTCGAGCGCTTGGGCTGTAAGCAGCCGAGTGCTCGAACTGCGAGTGGCCGAGCGTCCCATCTATGAGCGCCGCGGCCCCACTACGTTACCCAGCCCGGCGGCATCCTCGCCGCCGGGCGCTCTCCCGAAAGGAGCATGCTATGTCCACTACCGATGCTTCCCAGATCCACGACCTGCGCTCCGCGCTCGACTTTTTGCGCGAGATGCCGGGCCAGCTGCTCGAGACCGACACTCAGGTCGATCCCGATGCCGAGGTCTCGGGCGTCTATCGCCACGTCGGTGCCGGCGGCACCGTTATGCGCCCGACCAAAGAGGGCCCGGCGATGGTCTTCAACAACGTCAAGGGCTTTGACGATGCCAAAGTCTGCATCGGCATGCTTGCCAGCCGCAAGCGCGTTGCCGCCCTGCTCGACCTGGACGAAGAGCACCTGGGCCTCGAGATCGGCAAGCGCTTCGAGAACCTGATCGCGCCCGAGCAGATCGCCGAGGGTGCGCACGTCGACTGTCAGGAGGTCGTGTACAAGGCGACCGACGAGGGCTTTGACCTGCGCAAGATCGTTCCCGCTCCTACCAACACGCCCGTCGACGGCGGCCCCTACATCACCATGGGCCTCGCCTACGGCACGAGCCCCGATGGCACCCAGTCCGACGTGACCATCCACCGCTTCTCCTGCGTCGACAAGGACAAGCTCGCCATGTGGATCACCCCGGGCAGCCGTCACCTGGGTGCGTTCTTTGACGAGTACTGCCAGCGCGGCGAGGATATGCCCATCTCCATCTCCATCGGTTTGGACCCCGCCGTGTACATGTGCTGCGGTTTTGAGGCTCCCACCACACCGCTCGGCTTCAACGAGCTGCAGATCGCCGGCGCCCTGCGCGGCCACGCTGTCGAGCTTGCCGACTGCGTCACCGTTCCGCAAAAGTGCATTGCCAATGCCGAGTACGTGCTCGAGGGCTACCTCATGCACGACGAGACCATCAACGAGGACGTCAACGGCCACGGCTACGCCATGCCCGAGTTCCCCGGCTACACCGGCGGCGCCAAGGTCTGCCCGGTGATCAAGATCACCGCCGTCACCACGCGTGTCAACCCCATTATGGAGAGCTGCATCGGCCCTTCGCACGAGCACGTGTCCATGGCCGGTATCCCCACCGAGGCTTCCATCTACAAGATGGTCGAGACCGCTATCCCGGGCCGCCTGCTCAACGTCCACGCTGCTCCCTGCGGCGGCGGCAAGTTCGTTGCCATCATGCAGTTCAAGAAGTCGAGCAAAAATGACGAGGGCCGTCAGCGCAACGCCGCCATGCTCGCCTTCTCGGCATTCTCCGAGCTCAAGCATGTGATTCTGGTTGACGAAGACGTCGACATCTTCGACATGAGCGACGTGATGTGGGCCATGACCACGCGCTTCCAGGCCGACGTGGACCTCATCACCATCCCCGGCTGCCACTGCCACGTGCTCGACCCGTCCAACGATCCCGCGTTCGACCCCACGATCCGCGAGCATGGCATCGCCTGCAAGGCCATCTTCGACTGCACGGTTCCGTTCAACCTCAAGAAGAACTTCATCCGCTCGCAGTTCATGGAGATCGACAAGGACAAGTGGGCCAAGGAGATTGCTTTCTAAGGTTCCGGCGTTCTACCGAACGCCGGACCACTCGACGCTGCGCCCGCGCCTGGCGGGCAATCTGCCCCTCAACTGCGAAGGCATGGGCATAAGCCCTATGCCTTCTTGTTTCGGGGCACCTTGCCTCGCCAGACGCGCGCTCGCTGACATTGCCCGACCTATAGCTGCCATTTTGTTGTCAGGAGTTGTCATGCCTGAGTCTTCTGTTCGTCCCCGTCGCATTGTCGTTGGCGTTTCGGGCGCCAGCGGTGCCGCGCTGGGCCTTGAGTGCCTCAAATGCCTGCGCCAGGCCGGCGCCGAGTCGGCGCTTGTCGTCACGCGCGGGGGAGAGATCACCATCGAGCAGGAGCTCGGCATGACGCTCGACGAGTTTGTCGCGCACGCCGATGTGGTCTACGACAACAAGAACATCGGCGCCGCCATCGCAAGCGGCACCTATCCGGTCGACGGTATGATCGTGGCCCCCTGCTCCATGAAGACGCTCGCCGGCATTGCGAGCGGCTACAGCGAAAACCTGTTGTTGCGCGCGGCCGACGTGCAGATGAAAGAGCAGCGCCGCCTGGTGCTCATGGTGCGCGAGACGCCCTTCAGCGCCATTCACGTCGACAACATGGCGCGCCTGGCGCGCGTACCGGGCGTCATGCTCATGCCGCCCATGCTCACGTTTTACAACGGCCCCGCCACGCTCGACGACGCGGTGCATCACATCGCCGCCAAGGCGCTCGAGGCCGTCGGCGTGTCATGTGAAAACTATAAGCGCTGGTCATAGATGTCTTTAGGGTAGGATACGAGTAGTGTTTGAGCCCGCTGCCCCTGTGGGCGGCGGGCTTTGTGCGCTAAAAGGATGTGTCGGGAGGACTTATGCAGACGGGCATGTATGCGATTAGCGAGATGGCGAGCTTGTTTAACGTTTCGCGCCAAACGCTCATCTACTACGACAAGATCGGCCTGTTTAAGCCCGCCGTGGTCAACGAAAAAGGCTACCGCTTCTATTCGCCCACGCAGATCCCGCTCATGCGTCTGATTTGCATGCTGCGCGACCTGGGGCTCGAACTCGACGAGATCGACCGTCTGACCTCGACGTTCGACATTGGCGAGATGACCGATCACCTGCGCTCGCGGGTGCAGGCGCTCGATGAACAGATCGCTGAGCTCAAAGCCGAGCGCGCGAGCGTACAGGAGCGTCTAAGCTTTTACGACGAGGCGGTTTACTGGCGCGAGCGCGAGGGCAAGCCGGAGCTCAAGCAATTCGAGCGCCGCTACGTGGTCTTTGAGGAGTTTCCGGGCGATATAGAGCGCGGCCGCTCGATGCTTCACCCCACGCTCATGCGGGCAATCCTGCGCATGCGTGCGCTGACGGGCACGCGTCCCATGCGCGGCTGGGGCGCCATGCTGCGTCGCGAGGCGCTGCATTCCGACGACCCCGTCGCCGGCGCCGGCTCCTTTGCCGTGCTACCGCGCGGTGTCGAGGAGCTGCTGCCGAGCGATCCCGCCGAGCTGGCAGAAACCGGCATCGAAGTACTGCCCGAGGGCACGTATCTGTGCATGAGCCGCTGGGGCATGCCGTACGAGCCCGAGGGCATCCGCGCCGTCGTGGCCTGCATGGACGAGCACGCGCTCCAGCCCGTTGGCAACGCTTTCGACTTTTGCTACCTCGATACCACGAGCTACGACGAGTCCCACCAAGAGGACTTTTGCTGCATCCAAATCCCTGTTACCCTCCAGATGTGACAAAGGGACAGTCCCTTTGTCACATTCGTGGTGTGGCTGCTGCCCAAACCGTCACAACATTTGATGAAAATCTCGAAAACGAGGAAAAGCGTCGAATGTTGTGACGCTTTTCCTGTCTGTGCCGGCGAGCTCCCGTGCCATCTGGGGGTATAAGGCTGGCAAGTGTTTATTTGCGAGGCTTAAGGGGCGCCCCGTATGGATATCGATAACTTTGAATGGTGGTATAGCGAGGGCGAGGCTCCGGACGAGGAGTGGGACGAGCCTACGCCGTGTGACGTGTCGAGCGACGAGGACGAGACCGGCAACGTCGCCGCCGCCGACTCGGACGCCGCCCTCGACCCCGTCGAGCCCCTGACCTTCGAACAAGCCTGGGCCCAAGCCGAGGCAGACGAGGCCAAGGCTGACGCTACGGCCACACTCGGTGAGCCGGCGGACATGTCCATCTCGCCGGCCAAGACCCCGCAGCCGCGCCATAACATCGACCCCGGCAGTACGGCATCCTTCAGCATTCTCGACGTGCCCTCGCAGGGTGCCCAAGCACCCGCGCCCACACGTCGCCCCGACCTGGCTCGCGAGGAAGACGCGGGCCGCCGCTCTCCGCTCGGTCCCATCCTCATCGCCTTCATGGCCGGCGTCATCGCTTGCTCGGCGATCGGAAATGTCTGGAGCCATGTGGAGCAACAGCGCAAAGATGCCGCCAAGGTCGAGATGTCTGTCGAGCAATCGCTCAGCCGCACGCGCTCGGTGCATGTGTCGGTCGAGGTCAAGGACGGTGCGACATGGGACACCGCCCGCGGCGATAGTCAGATGCTCATCCACATCGTGGGCCGCACGCTCAGGGGGCAGGCGATTGACGAGTATCAATACGTCAATTCCGAAGGTGACGGTATCGAGCTCAAGCCCGGCGATTACGAGCTCACGGTCGATGAGCCGCCCGTCGCCACCGACGGCACGCGTTACCGCGCCTCAAAGCGCATGGTTCCGGTGAGTTTTAATTCACAGGCGCCCGATACGGTCGATAGCACGCCGCAGGGCGGGTTTGACCTTTACGCTATTGCTCAATAACTGCACCTGTCGCTCAACCCCGCCGCCAAGAGTGGGACAATAGCCCTCGACACCGTTGTTTACTATTGGAGGAAGTAGCATGTCCACCGTCACTACCATCAAGCGCGGCGGCCTCACCGCGGCCATCGATTCCATGGGCGCCCAGCTCACGAGCCTTGCCCTCAACGGCAACGAGTATCTGTGGCAGGGCGACCCGGCCTTTTGGGGCAAGCACGCGCCCATCCTGTTCCCCATCGTGGGATCGCTGCGCAACAACACGGCGACGTCTGCCGCCGGCACCTGCGAGATGGCACGCCACGGTATCGCGCGCATTGTCGAGCACAAGATCGTCGAGGTGTCGGAGGACGGTTCGTCCGTTACCTACGAGCTCACCGACACGCCCGAGTCGCTCAAGGCGTTCCCGTTCCACTTTAAGCTCAACATGACTTATGCCCTGACCGGCGACGCCACGCTCACGCAGACCTTTGCCGTCACCAACACCGACGACGTGGATCTGCCGTTCTCGGTGGGCGGCCACCCTGCATTTAACGTGCCCGCCCCCGGTGCCGAGGATGAGGCGTTCGAGGATTACGAGCTGGCGTTTACCGAGGCTTGGACCAACGAGGCCCCCATCATCACGCCCGACGGTCTTATGACGTTCGAGGGCAGCTACAAGGCTCCCGATAACTCGGACGTGCTGCCCATCACGCACCGCAGCTTCGATAACGACGCCATCATGTTCACCGATGCCCCGGGTTCCACGCTCACGTTGCGCGGCCGCAAGTCGGGCCACGGCGTCAAGATCGACTTTGAGGGCTTTAAGTACATCGGCGTGTGGTCTGCCGCCAACGACGCCCCGTTTGTGGCGCTCGAGCCCTGGACCGGCCACACCACCATGGACACCGAGGACGACGTCTTTGAGCACAAGGTCAACACCATTACCTTGGCACCGGGTGAGACGGACGTTCGCAGCTTTAGCGTTACCCTGCTCTAGAGGTTCCGCCGTTCTAACGAACGACGGACCGGTCGACGCTGCGCGCCACCCAGAGCGACAATTTGGCATGAAAAAGGCAAGGCATGACCAGAAGGTCTATGCCTTGCCTTTTTCATGCCAAGTGGTACATGGGGACAGGTTACTTTGTGCCAATCGTCCTCGTGTGTCTATTAATTTTTCGCGCACATGCCGCGCTGCTGGTTGTTGACGTATATCCTGTCTTATTGTCAGCAAAACGACATAGGGAAGGCATCAGATGCAACCTCGACTACAGCGCGACGCGCAGGCCCAGCCGGTGTGCAGTCGTCGCATCTTCTTGGGTAGCGCCCTCGCTGCGAGCGCAACCGTTGTCGCCGGCGCGCTTGCCGGCTGCCAGCGTCCGTCCACACTCAAGGTGGTCCAGCCCACGACGGGCGGCGGTCGCGATGACCTGTCCGATTCCGTTATCGGCAAGGATAAGATCCGCATCGGCATGGAGGCGGCCTACGCCCCGTACAACTGGCAGGTTTCCGAGGCCAGCGAGTTCACGATCCCCATCGACAACGTGCAGGGCGCCTATGCCGATGGCTACGACGTGCAGATCGCCAAGATCGTCTGCAAGGCCCTCGGTGGCGAGCCCGTTGCCGTCAAGCAGAGCTTCTCGGGCCTTATCGATTCGCTCAACAACGGCCAGATCGACCTCATCATTGCCGGCATGAGCGCCACGCCCGAGCGCGAGGAGTCGGTCGGCTTTTCCGACCCGTACTTCATTGGCTACTTTGGCCTGTTCGTAAAAGAGGGTTCCCCCTACCAAAACGCCACCAAGCTCAGCGACTTTAGCGGTGCCACGGTACTCGGCCAAAAGGACACCATGCTCGACACCGTCATCGACGAGATTCCGGGCGTTGTGCACAAGAACCCGGTCGACTCCGTCCCCACGGTGTTCTCGAACCTGCTGCAGGGCACGTGCGACGCCGTGACCTACAACACCGAGAACGAGAAGGGCTATATGGCCCAAAATCCGGGCATTGTCCCTATTCATTTTGCCGAGGGCGAGGGCTTTAAGCAGGAGGTCGCGGCAAATGTCGGTTGCCGCAAGGGCTCGGACAAACTGCTTAAGCTCATCGATAAGACGCTCAAGGGCATTAGCCAAGAGGAGCGCGACCAAATGTGGGACGCGTGCCTCGACCGTCAGCCGGCATAGGGAGGCAGCATGAAAACCATCAATCGCCTGGCCTCCTTTATCAAGGCCGACCACCGTTACGTGTACCTGGGCACGAGCGTCATCGCGGCACTCGGCCTGGCGTTTAGCCAGCGCAACCCCACGCCGTTGAGCTTCTTGGCGCCTACGGGCGTCTTCCAGGATTGCCTCTGGGCAATCCTTTGGGCCTGGCTCGTCGCGTCGGCGGCAGCGCTCGTCACCAAGCTCATGCACTGGAACGACTATCGCGAGAAATCTCCGTTTGCTTCCGACCGCTTCCGTCACGGCGCGCGCCTGGGCAGCTATGTCGTCGTTGCCATTGCGGCGATCTTCTTTATCGACCGCTGCGTCATGTCGTTTATCGACCTGGTGCAGG
>URGF01000098.1 GCA_900547285.1 uncultured Collinsella sp. | reverse complement strand
TCCGCCGCGGCATCGGCCTTGTTGAGACCCTGCAACGCTCCGTAGTGGCGCTCGTTGAGCTTCCAGGATTTGATGACGGGCAGCCACTCGCGATCCATTTGGCCGAGCACGATGTCGAGGGTGTGAATTGCGCGCTTGAGACGCGAGGTGTAGCAGACGTCGAAGTCGAAGCCCGCTTCTTTGAGGGCTCGACCGCCTGCTGCGGCTTCTTCGCGGCCCGTGTCGGTGAGTTCTACGTCGGTCCAGCCGGTGAACAGGTTGAGTTTGTTCCACTCGGATTCTCCGTGACGGATAAGGACAAGTTGCATCGTCTGCTGGTCTGCTTGGTGCGCCATAGGGGCCTCCTTGATCTGGCACGGTGTGCGTGCCGTTTGCTTGACGCCGCAAAGGATACCCGTTTTAGGCTTAAAAGTTAACCAGGACTAACAAAATTGTTGTATTTGAATGGGATGGTGAAGGGGGGCTGCCGAAATGTCTCGATCTGTAACAACTAGGGATGGAAATTGGGCCTAGGTGTTACAGATCGAGACAGGAAGAAATGGTCCTATGGAATGTCTCGATCTGTAACAGTTTGCCGCCAAAACCGGCCCTTTGTGTTACAGATCGAGACATTCGGAACTGTCTCTCGAAAACATCTCAATCTGTAACAGTTAGTCGTCGTAATTGGGCCTTCCTGTTACAGATTGAGATGTTTGAAGTGGTGAGCTAACAGGCTGAACTTGGGGCCTATGTTGTCGCCCTTGAGGTCGGCGGTGTCCGCTCGTAGGGCGTGCGTTACGCGATTGTTTCGAAACGGGTGGGAAACACAACGGGCCGGCGATGCTCCTAGTATGCCTATTCAACTGACTGTCTAAATATCTAGGGGAGGATCGCGATGCAGGCAGATTCCGCTCAGCAGCAGGGCCTTTATCGCCCCGAATTCGACCACGATGCATGTGGCATCGGCGCGCTTGCCGATATCAACGGCGAGCGCCATCACCAGATCCTGGACGACGCACTGTCCATTCTGGTCAACTTGGAGCACCGCGGCGGCACGGGACTCGAGAAGAACACCGGCGACGGCGCCGGCATCCTGTTCCAGGTTCCGCATCACTTTTTCCGTAAAGAGGCCCAAAAGTGCGGCCAGATTCTGCCGGCAGAGGGCGACTATGGCGTGGCCATGCTGTTCTTCCCGCAGGACGACAAGGGCGTAGAGGATGCCCGCCGCGTGTTTGAGGAGGGCTGCGCCGAGGCTGGCGTGCCGTTGCTCTTTTGGCGCGAGGTGCCGGTCGACCCGCACGATTTGGGCGAGACGGCCCGCGCCTGCATGCCTACCATCTTGCAGGCCTTCCTGGGTCGTCCCGACGACACGCCGGCGGGCGACGCCTTCGAGCGCCGCCTGTACGTGTGCCGCCGCACCATCGAGAAGAAGGCCGACGCCGAGTTTGCCCTGCGCGACAAGATCTTCTATGTGTGCTCCATGAGCTCGCGCACCATTGTATACAAGGGCATGCTGGTCGCCACGCAGATGCGCCGCTTCTTCATCGACCTCAACGATGCCGCCGTCAAGACGGCCGTGGCGCTCGTCCACTCGCGCTACTCCACCAACACCACGCCCAGCTGGGAGCGTGCGCACCCCAACCGCTTTATCATTCACAACGGCGAGATCAATACCCTCAAGGGCAACGTCAACTGGATTCGCGCCCGCGAACCCAACCTGTACAGCCCCGTGCTGCAGCACGATCTTGAGCGCGTGATGCCCATCATCAACCGCGAGGGCTCCGACTCCGCGATTCTGGACAACGTGCTCGAGTTTTTGGTCATGAACGGTCGCCCGCTCACGCGTGCCGCGTCCATGCTGCTGCCCGAGCCGTGGGACCACAACGATAGCCTGAGTGAGGAGCGCCGCGCCTACGACGCCTACCAGTCAATGCTCATGGAGCCGTGGGACGGCCCGGCGGCCATCGCCTTTACCGACGGTCGCACGCTGGGTGCCGCCCTCGACCGTAACGGCCTGCGTCCCGCCCGCTACTATGTGACGCGCGACGGTCGCTTTATGCTGGCAAGCGAGGTGGGCACCATCGAGGTGAGCCCCGAGAACATCCTGACGAGCGGCTGTCTGGGGCCGGGCCAGATGCTCGAGGTCGACTTTGCCCGCGGCCGCGTTATCTACAACGACGAGCTGCGCGCCCGTTACGCCAAGGAAAAGCCCTACCGTGATTGGATTGCCGAGGAGACGCTGACCGTCGACGCGCTCGATAGGCCTGCCGTGGCAACGCCCGCCGAGGACGCTGAGGTGCCCGTCGCCGTGCGTATGGCCAAGCTCGGCTACCACTGGGATGACGTCGACGAGGTCGTGCGTCCCATGGCCCAGCAGGGCAAGGCACCGCTCGCCTCGATGGGTATCGACGCGCCGCTGGCCTGCCTGTCCAAGAAGACGCGTTCGTTCTTTGACTACTTCTATCAGCTGTTCGCCCAGGTCACGAACCCGCCCATCGACGCCCTTCGCGAGCATATGGTCACCTCGACCACGCTCTACCTGGGCAACCACGGCAACCTGCTCGAAGACTCCCGCACGGCCTGCCAGCTGGTGCGCTTGGAGCGTCCGCTGCTGAGCGAGGAGGAGTTTGACCGCATCTGCGCCATCGACCGCGTGGGCTTTAAGACCCGCCGCTTCCGTGCCGTGTACCGTCGCGATGCGGGCGAGGGCGCGCTGCAGGCTGCGCTCAAGCAGCTTGCCGAAGACGTCGAGGCTGCGGTTCGCGATGGCGTGAACATCGTGGTGCTGAGCGACCGTGCCGCTGCGGGCGAGGTACCCGTGCCGTCGCTGCTCGCCGTGGGCTGCGTGCACAACCACCTGATCCGTGCCGGTGTGCGCACCTTTGCCGATATCGTGGTGGAGTGCGGCGATGCCGTGTCTCCGCACGACTTTGCGGCGCTGGTGGGCTACTCCGCAAGCGGCATCTACCCGTACAACGCGCATGCGTGCATCCGCAATCTGGCGGCACGCGGCGACCTGGACGTGACGGCCGAGCAGGGCATCGCCAATTACAACAAGGCCGCGACGGCGGGCATCGTCTCCATCATGTCCAAGATGGGCATCTCCACGGTGCAGAGCTACCACTCCGCGCAGATCTTCGAGGCCGTGGGCTTTACGCCGGAGTTCGTCAATGCGTACTTCGCCGGCACGGTGAGCCGTGTGGGCGGTATGGGTGTTGAGGACGTCGAGCGCGAGCAGAATGAGCGCTATGACGCCGCGCTCGCTATCCTTAAGAGTCCGGCTCCCGATCAGCTGCCCACGCTGGGCCTGACCAAGTGGCGTCCGCTCGGCGGCGAGGATCACCTTATCGACCCGCAGACCGTCTACCTGCTGCAGACCGCCTGCCGCGAGGACAGCTACGACACCTTTAAGGAGTACAGCGCCCGCCTGCACCGCACCGGCCGTGCCGTGCGCCTGCGCGACCTGCTGGACTTTGATGCCAGCGGCCGCACGCCGGTTTCGCTCGACGAGGTGGAGCCCGCGCTCAACATCGTCCGCCGCTTTAACACCGGCGCCATGTCGTACGGTTCCATCAGCAAAGAGGCGCACGAGTGCATGGCCATCGCCATGAACCGCCTGCACGGCCGTTCCAACTCGGGCGAGGGCGGCGAGGACCCGCGTCGTGAGACCCCGCTGGCCAACGGTGACTCCAAGAACTCCGCCATCAAGCAGGTGGCAAGCGCGCGCTTTGGCGTGACGAGCCGCTACCTGTGCAGCGCCTTCGAGATTCAGATCAAGATGGCCCAGGGCGCCAAGCCCGGCGAGGGCGGTCACCTGCCCGGCAAGAAGGTCTACCCCTGGATCGCCGAGGTCCGTCAGTCCACGCCCGGTATCGGCCTGATCTCGCCTCCTCCGCACCACGACATCTACTCCATCGAGGACCTGGCAGAGCTTATCTTCGATCTTAAGAACGCCAACCCCGGCGCGCGCGTGTCGGTCAAGCTGGTCAGCGAGGCCGGCGTCGGCACCATCGCCACCGGCGTGGCCAAGGGCGCTGCCGACAAGATCTTGATCAGCGGCCACAACGGCGGCTCCGGTGCTGCGGCGCGCGATTCGATCTGGCACGCCGGTCTGCCGCTGGAGCTTGGCCTTGCCGAGGCTCAACAGACGTTGCTGCAAAACGGCCTGCGCTCGCGCGTGGTACTCGAGGCCGACGGCAAGCTCATGGACGGCACCGACGTCGCCGTCGCCTGCCTGCTGGGTGCCGAGGAGTTTGGCTTTGCGACCATGCCGCTCATCTCCATGGGCTGCCTCATGCAGCGCGACTGCCAGCAGGATACCTGCCCGGCCGGCATCGCCACGCAAAACTGCCGCCTGCGTCGCGGCTTCCGCGGCAAGCCCGAGCACGTCGAGCACTTTATGCTCTTTGTTGCCGAGCAGCTGCGCGAGGTCATGGCGAGCCTGGGCTTCCGCACCGTCGACGAGATGGTCGGCCATCCCGAGTGCTTGCGCCAGATTGAGGTCCCGGGCAACCGCAAGGCCAACCTGCTCGATCTGTCGCCCGTGCTGGCGAGCGCGACCTGCGAGTTCGGTGCCCACATCCCGGGTGCCGACGGTCGTCACTTCCTGCCGCAGATGGCTGCGGACAGTGAGCTCGACAAGACGCTCGACTCCACGTTGTTTGTGCCCTATACGGCCGATGCCCGTGCGCACCTGCGTCCGATTCGCTTCCGCGCCGATATCGCCAACGTCAACCGTTGCGTGGGCACCATCTTGGGCAACGCGGTGACCAAGGCGCATCCCGAGGGTCTGCCCGCCGGCTCCATCACCATCGATTGCGATGGTTCGGCCGGTCAGAGCTTTGGCGCCTTTCTGCCGCGCGGCATTACGCTCAACGTGTGCGGCGACGCCAACGACTACTTTGGCAAGGGCCTTTCGGGCGGCGAGGTGTCGGTGCGCCCCAACCCGCATGCGACCTACAAGTTCGACGAGAACATCATCGTGGGCAACGTTGCGTTCTTTGGCGCTACGAGTGGCCGCGGCTTCATTAACGGCCTGGCCGGCCAGCGCTTTGGCGTACGCAACTCCGGTGCCACGGTGGTGGTCGAGGGCTGCGGCAACCATGGCTGCGAGTACATGACGGGAGGTCTGGCGCTCATCCTGGGCGAGGTCGGGCAGAACTTCGCCGCCGGCATGACGGGCGGCGTGGCTTACGTCTTTGACCAGTACGGCACGCTCGATGCCCGTGTGAACCACGAGAGCGTTGAGCTTAAAGCCCCGACGGCCGGTGAGCTTGCGCAGATTCGTGCGCTCATCCAGGAGCACGTGGACGCGACGCAGAGCCCGCGCGGTATTAAGCTGCTCTACAGCTTTGAGACGATGAGCAAGCACTTTGTGAAGGTCATTCCAACCGAGTACGAGCGCGTGCTGGCGATTGTCGCCGCCGCCGAGGCCGTGGGCAAGACGCATGCGCAGGCCGAGGAGCTGGCGTTTGACATTGTGACCGGCCGCGCGAGTGCCGCGGATGTCGCTCGCTTTGATGTGGCGGGTGGTGTCGCTGGCGCTGCGCCCGCCACCGCCAGCTCTGTTGCTTCGACCAAGAAGGAGGCGTAAGTGCCATGGGTAAGCCCGGTGCTTTTCTTGATATCGATCGCGTGACCCATGAGCTGCGCCCCGTGGAGGAGCGCAGCCGCGATTTCGATCCGCTGTACGTGGAGCTCGACGACGACGCGCGCCGTGCCCAGGCGAGTCGCTGCATGATGTGCGGTGTGGCGTTTTGTCAGATGGGCGCGAGCTTTGGCAAGGCACGTCCGAGCGGCTGTCCGCTGCACAACCTGATTCCCGAGTGGAACGAGCTGGTGTACCGCGGCCGTTGGGACGAGGCTGCCGAGCGCCTGTCACTCACCTCGCCCATGCCCGAGTTCACGAGTCGCGTGTGCCCGGCGCTGTGCGAGGCCGCATGCAACCTGGGCTCGGTCGATGGCCAGCCCACGACGATCCATGACAACGAGCGCGCGATTAGCGACCATGAGTGGGCAAATGGCGGTCCGCACCGCTTTGAGCCGGCAGGGGAGGGTGCACCCACGGTTGCCGTGGTGGGCTCCGGTCCCGCTGGTCTGGTGGCAGCATGGGAGCTTGCGCGTCGTGGGGCCCGCGTGACTGTGTTTGAGCGCGACGACCGCCCGGGCGGTCTGCTCATGTACGGCATTCCCAACATGAAGCTCGAGAAGTCCGTGGTCGAGCGTCGCGTGGCGCTCATGCGCGAGCTGGGCATTGTGTTCGAGCTGGGTGCTGACGTTACGAACCCTGCGGTGGCGGCCAAGCTCAATGGCTTTGACGCCGTCGTGGTGGCTGCCGGTGCTCGCGCCCCGCGTGGGCTGGCTGCTGAGAATATTGACGCACCCGGCGTGGTGTATGCCGTGGACTACCTGACGGCCTCGACCGTCTCGGTGCTCGATGGCGGCGAGCCTGTCGTCGATGCACACGGCCTGGACGTCGTGGTCATTGGCGGCGGCGATACCGGTAACGACTGCGTGGGCACCGCGGTACGTCAGGGTGCGCGCAGCGTGCGCCAGTTTGAGTTCTTGCCGGCGGCGCCTGATGCGCGCGCGGCGAGCAACCCCTGGCCGCAGTGGCCAAACGTTAAGAAGACCGACTACGGCCAGCAGGAGGCCATCGCTGTCATGGGCGGCGAGATGCGCGCTTGGGGCGTGGATACGCTCGAGGTGCTGCTGGACAAGAAGGGCGCGGCCGCGGGCCTGCGCGTGGTCGATCTGGATTGGTCGGCTGGCAAGCCCGAGCGCATCGCGGGCTCCGAGCACGAGGTGCCGGCCCAGCTGGTGCTCATCGCCTGCGGCTTTACGGGCCCAGAGCACGGTGTGTTCGACGCCGTTGGCGTGCCCGTTGCCACTGCTGGTCGTCCGCTGCCTGTGATGGCCGCCGAGGGCTCGCATCTTGCGGCGCGTGTTGGCGGCGTCGCTGTGGATGCCGCGCCGGTGTATGTTGCCGGTGACGCTCGTAACGGCAGCTCGCTCGTGGTGAACGCTATGGCCGACGCCCTGGCCTGCGCTGCCGAAGTCGCCGACGCGCTGGAGCTGTAAGGCGGCTGTCCACAGCTGAATCGTCAAGGGCTGTCCCCGAATGCCGGCCCAAAAGGAACGTCCCCAAGTGCCGGCAGCTGGGG
>URGF01000097.1 GCA_900547285.1 uncultured Collinsella sp. | reverse complement strand
CAGCCCTGAGACATATTAAGGTTGTCGCGAGTTCCGCACGAACAGGAGAGCACTTAATGTGCTCTCCGTCGTGAGCAGGACTGTAGAGCAGCAACCTTAATATGCCTCAGGCCCGCCCCCTCCGCCGCACACTGGGAACGCCACGTTGATGTCTGCTAAACCTTGCTCGCTCAGGCTAATGACTTTGTTGGGGATCGATAATTTGCCGCAAGGTGAACTTACATTGGAGCGTATCGTCCTCTTCTCGCGCATCGTCAAAATCGAAGATCATGATGGCGCAGTTGGGGAGTTTTGTTGGGAGCTCGAAGCCCTCTGGGGCTGCAGCTTTGATGAATTGGCGGCTGGCGCTGCCGTGGCTTACTGCTAGAAGGGTTTCGATGCCCTCAGAGCCCATGAGATTGGTGAGGGTGCCTACCATGCGCTCTTGCAGCGCACGGCTTCCTTCTCCTCCGAAGGGGACCAAGTCCTCGCCTGGATCCCAGACGTCGGTGGGTAGGGCGTCGTGGGGGCCTTCTTCGAAGGTGCCGTAGCTGCGCTCGATGATGCCTTCGCAGGGCTCGACTGCTGCATCCCGGCCGAGGAGTTCGGTTGCGACGAGACTTGCCGTGTCCATGGCTCGGCCCAAGGGCGAAGAGACCACTTTGTCGGGAACGACGTTGTGGGCTTTGAGCCACGCGGCTGCCATCCCGGCTTGCTGACGACCCAGGTCGGTCAGCGGTGAATCGCAGCGGCCCTGGACGAGCTTTTTAACGTTGAATTCTGTCTGACCGTGGCGGAGTAGATATAGACGCTTCATGCTCTCCCCTTCTGTATAACTTGCTTTGCTGGCACAGCCCTACTCGTGGGTATGGCCTACGTAGTCTTCGTCGATCGTGATCTTGGCGACCGACTTGGGATATTCCGATTCGACCCGTTTCGCCAGCGCGCGCTTCAGGTCCTCGGCGCTCATCGCCAAATCCGAGGGACGTACGCAGTCAAAGATCACGTTGGTGTGCGTGGGGCCCGGAACACAGCGTAGGTCGTGGATCGAGAGGCGGCTATCAATCTCTTGAGCCATAGCGTTGATGCGCAGACGCATGCTCGCCACCTTTGGATCGTCGGTCACGATGGGGTCGTAATGGAGCGTGACAATCATGCCGTCTTCGTTCCTAAATGCCTGTTCAATGTTGTCGAGCGTGTCGTGACTTTCCAGCGGGCTGGCCTCAGCCGCCATCTCGGCGTGGGCACTTGCGAACTTTCTGCCTGGGCCGTAGTCGTGAACCATCAAATCGTGAACGCCCAAAACGCCGGGATAGCTCATGATCTTGTCTCGAATGTGCTTGACCAGCTTAGGATCGGGTGACTGGCCCAAAAGCGGGCTTACCGTATCTTGAATAAGTTCAAGGCCGCTCCAGCCAATATAGGCGCCAACGGCAAGGCCAACCCATGCGTCAAGATTGATGTGCGTCACCTGCGAAACAATCGCACATGCCAGCACGGCGCCTGTGGCAAGGACATCGTTCTTGGAATCCTGCGCGGTCGCATGCAGCGTCTCGGACTCAATGCGATCGCCGAGTTTTTGGTTGAGGGCCGCCATCCAAAGCTTTACGACCATCGAAAGCGCAAGGACTGCCACCAGGGCAAG
Organism: uncultured Collinsella sp.; assembly: GCA_900547285.1. Lineage (GTDB taxonomy): Bacteria > Actinomycetota > Coriobacteriia > Coriobacteriales > Coriobacteriaceae > Collinsella. Next base: position 5,557 of record URGF01000097.1, on the reverse strand, counting down.
CGAGAACTCGACAGGTTCGGGGTGGATGACGCGCTCAACCGAGGACTTGATAAGCTCAAGGCCGATCAGCAGCACGAGCGCCGCCACGACCAAACCCGAGAGATACTCGTAGCGACCGTGGCCGTAAGGATGCTCGGGGTCTGCCGGCTTGCCCGCCAGCTTAAAGCCAAGCACGCTCACGATGTTCGAGCTGGCATCAGACAGGTTGTTCATAGCGTCCGCCACGATTGAAACCGATCCCGACAGCACGCCAATTGCACCCTTCGCAGCGCATAGTGCCACATTGGCGAGAATACACACCATGCCCGTCAACGTTCCCACGCGTGCACGGTCGCCCTGCGCACGACGAACAATCCACTCGACCATCTGCATCCGCCCCCACGGTACTACCTATATATCTATTGCTCAAACGGATTGTAGTGTAGCCACTTTGTCCTTCAGATACAAAAAAGGCCACAACCCACACGGGCCACGGCCTTGGAATATGGCAAAGGAATCGTCCTTGTGTCGCACAGGTTTACGCGCTTACTTCGGCCACGCTCTTCGAGGTTTCGGGTGAATCGGCTCCGTCCCCCGTCGTCTGTCCCTTCGCCGGCACCACGCCAAAGCAGTAGCTCAGCGCCGCAGACACCGCAAATGCCACACCGCCGGCAGCGCAGCACCACAGCAGGTTCGAGATGCCGCCCGTGGCAAAGCCAATGACCATAAGGACATTCGTCATGCCGATGGTATAGGCCGTAACGTGGCCCACGGCCGCAACAAGGCCTCCGACGGCGCCGCCAATGGCCATGCACGTCAGGCACCTGCCATATTTAAAGCCGCAGCCGTACAGCGCCGGCTCGCTTACGCCGCCAAGCACGCCCGAGATCGAATAGCCCAGCATGAGCGCCTTCTCGTCCTTATCCGCAACGCGGAGCGACGCGCCAAAGGGCATACCCCAAACGGCGAACGTTGCCATCGTCGCGGCGATCAGGACGCACGAATCCGTTCCCACACTCATAAACTGCGCATAGGCGAGCGATAGGACAACGTTGCTGACACCCGCGATCTTAAGAAACTCCCAGCCCGCGGCAAGCCCCATGAGCGTGAGCAGCGACACGATGCCACCGGAATTGCCAAGCATAAACATAAGCTGTCCCAACAGCATGCCCAGATAGCTGCCTGCCGGCGCCGTAACACACAGCGACACCGGAACCATGACAAGCATGGTTGCAAACGGTACAAAAGAAAACGCCACAGCCTGAGGGATAGTGCGCTTAAAGAAACGCTCCACCTGCCATAGCACGGGCACCGAGATGAGAACCGGAATAACAGTCGTCGTGTAATCGTTGACCGGCGCGGGAAGTAGACCATACACGAAAGTCATCGATGCCCCCGTCGTCGATGCGGCATCAACGAGCTTAAGCAGATCGGGCACAATCAATACGCCGCCCAGCATCATGCCCAGCTGCTCCGAGCAACCGAGCTGGCGGGCAGCGGCCCAACCAAGATAGATGGGCAAAAAGTAATAGCCAGCGTTATACAGCCAGCTGTAAAACAGGCGATAGATTTCGGAATCGGCAGGCCATAGACCAAGCATGCCTTCGCCCATAATGACGGCAACGGTGCGGAACAGCGCCGCGCAGACAATAAACGGCAACGCCGACATCATGCTTTTGGACAGATAGTCCACCACGGCCATGGCGTTTGATGAAACCGTCGTTGTAAACGAGGTGTTAGAAACTTGTGACATGGAACGCCTTTCCCAATGTGACATGCGGACTGTCCCTTTGTCACATCGTGCGGTACTGACCGATTGCGCGGTACTTTTCGTAGCGGAGGTTTGTGAGGGTCGCGTCGTCGAGCTGCCCAAGCGTATCGAAGGCATCAAATGCCGAGGACATGACGGCGCCGGCGATCTCCTCATGCGACAGGCCCCTATCGTCAACAATGCCGTCGATGATGCCGAGCGCCAACAGATCGGGGGCCGTGAGCTTAAGCGCCTCAGCGGCCTCATTCGCGCGCTCGGTATCCTTCCACAGGATCGACGCACAGGCCTCGGGGCTCACGACCGAATAGGCCGAGCTTGAGAGCATCAGGATGCGGTCGGCCACGGACAGCGCCAGCGCGCCACCAGAGCCGCCCTCGCCTGTCACCACCGAGACAATCGGCGTCTTAAGGCCGCTCATCTCCATGAGATTCTGGGCAATCGCCTCGCCCTGGCCGCGCTCCTCGGCACCGATGCCGCAAAACGCGCCCGAAGTATCAACCAGGCACAGAACCGGCCGACCAAACTTTTCGGCCTGGCGCATCAGACGACGCGCTTTGCGGTAACCCTCGGGATGCGCCATGCCAAAGTTGCGGCGCATACGCTCTTTGGTCGTGGTGCCGCGCTCGATGGCGATGACCGTTACGGGGCGTCCGTCTTTCCAGCCAATGCCAGCCACCACAGCGGCGTCGTCGCCAAAGTAACGGTCGCCGTGCAGCTCCACAAACCCACCCAGGCCCAGCGAGATCATCTCCCCCGCCGTGGCGCGATCTGCCGAGCGGGTCTGCTTGACAATCTCGAGCGCGGTTTTTGGTGCCGCCGAGCGCTTAAACAAGTGCCCCAGCTTTTCGCCGCGACGCCCCGTACGCACGATCGCGTGCGGAGCCCCCAGGCCGGGCGCGTGTCCTTCGTGCAGTGCCAGCAGCTCGCCTACCATGAGTGCAATCTCGCCACGCGGAACGACAGCGTCGCAAAAGCCGTGCTCCAGCAAAAACTCGGAGCGCTGGAATCCCTTGGGCAGGCGCTTGTGCATGTTCTGCTCGATCACGCGCGGGCCGGCAAATGCCGTCAGGGCATCGGGCTCGGCCAGGATAATGTCGCCCTCCATGGCAAAGCTCGCGGTTACCCCTCCGGTCGTGGGATCGGTGAGCACCGTGATATACAGGCCGCCCGCCTCGCTGTGGCGCCTAACCGCCGCAGAAATCTTGGCCATCTGCATGAGCGAGGTCACGCCCTCCTGCATGCGGGCGCCGCCCGATACGGTAAAGCCAACGACCGGCAGCCCCAACTCGGCCGCGCGCTCAAAGACACGACAGATCTTCTCGCCCACCACGGAGCCCATTGAGCCCATCATAAAGTTGGCATCCATAAAGAAGAGCGCGGTATCGCAGCCGCAGATTTTGCCCCTGCCGCACACAACGGCATCGCGCTCGCCCGAACGCTCGCTCACGCTCTTAAGCTTGTCGGCATAACCGGGAAACGAGAGGAAGTCCTTCGACGCCAGATTGGCATCCCATTCCTCAAAGGTACCCGCGTCGACCGTCATGCGCATGCGCGCGCGACCGCTCACGCGAAAGTGTTTGCCGCAACGAGGGCAGACCTCGAGGTTGTCGTGCAGGCGCGCCTCATCGATCACACGGCGGCACTCCGGGCACTTGATAAACACGTGGCGCGCGGGAAACTCGGTGCACGACTCGGTTATCGGCCCCTCAAGGACATTGACCGTCTTCGCTTTTCTATTCATCAGCATAGAGATGCCCCATCAGATCGGTGTGATACATGCCCGACAAGAACTCGTCGTTTGCCAGCACGTCGAGCTGAAGCTCGCTATTTTCGCTCACGCCCTCAATCACGAGCTCGCCCAGGGCCGAGCGCATCTTGCGAATGGCACCGTCACGCGTGGGCGCGCACACGATGAGCTTGCCGAGCATGGAGTCGTAGTACGGCGGAACTTTCGCTCCGGTAAACATGGCGGAATCCCAGCGCACGCGCGGACCACCCGGCACACGCAACGCGGTGACCGTTCCACATGACGGTAGAAAGTCCGGCGTTTCGGCATTGATGCGGCACTCCATGGCGTGGTTGCGGACCGGTACGTCCTCCTGCTCAAAGGGCAGAGGCTGGCCGGCAGCCACGCGCAGCTGCCACTTAACCAGGTCGGTATCGGTCACAAACTCCGTAACCGGATGCTCCACCTGCAAGCGCGTGTTCATTTCCATAAAGTAGAAATTGCCGTCATCTGAGTACAAAAACTCGATGGTGCCAGCGCCCTCATAGCCAACGGCACGAGCCAGGTCGCGCGCGGCCTTGTGCATGCGCGCGCGAATATCATCGCGTCCGTCGAGGCACGGCGCGGGGCTCTCCTCGATCAGCTTTTGGTTGCGGCGCTGCACCGAGCACTCGCGCTCGCCGAGCGAAAACACATGGCCCTGCTTATCGGCCATAATCTGCACCTCAACGTGGTGCGCCGGCGCGACGAACTTCTCCATGTAGCACTCGCCGTCGCCAAAAACGGCCTCACCCTCGGCACGCGCCTCGATGAACGCCTTTGCCGCATCTTCCACGCGCTCGACCTTGCGAATACCGCGACCGCCGCCGCCCGCGCGCGCCTTAATAAGCACGGGGCAGCCGATGCGCTCGGCCTCGGCCGTTGCCTCCTCGGGACTTTTGAGCAAATCGCAGCCCGGCACGATGGGCACGCCCGCAGCAGCGGCCGTTCGGCGTGCGGCGTCCTTGTCGCCCATGCTGTCGATCACCTCGGCCGAAGGACCGACAAACGCCAGACCGAACTTGTCGCAGTCGCGCACGAAGCTCGCCTTCTCGGAAAAGAAGCCATAGCCGGGATGAATTGCCTTAGCTCCCGACTTTACGGCACAGGTGAGCACGGCATCGTCGTTGAGGTAGCTCTCGGCAAGACGCGGGCCGCCGATGCAATACGCCTCGTCGGCAAGTTGCACGTGCAACGCGTCCGCATCGGCCGTGGAATAAACGGCGACGGTCTTGATGCCCATATCGCGGCACGCGCGGATAACACGGACCGCGACTTCGCCGCGGTTGGCGATGAGCACTTTGTCGAACATGGAGCCTTCCTTAACTTTCGTGCATGAGTGCAAAAGACATATCGGCGCGGCAGCAAACCTCACCGTTGACGCTCGCAGTACCCGTCGCAAAGCGGAACGGCCCGCGCGCACGCGTGATGGAGCACACTAGATCCACCGTGTCGCCCGGGCGCACCGGACGCTTAAAGCGCACCTTGTCCAGACTCGTGTAGAACGGCGTCGCGCCGCGCGCCTCCTCATCGCCCATCAGCAGCACGCAGCAGTTCTGGGCGAGCATCTCGCACTGAATCACGCCGGGAACGACCGGGTTTCCCGGAAAATGTCCCTGCAAAAAGTACTCGTCGCCTGTAATCGTGATCTTGCCGTGGGCCTCGTCGCCCACCAGCTCGGCTTCGTCGAGCAAAAGCATCGGCTCGCGATGCGGTAACAGCTTCTTGAGCTCTTCTTTGTTCATGGATATCACCTATCCGATCCTCATGAGGCAGCTGCCAAACTCCACGAGGTCGCCGTCGGCCACGCAGATCTCGAGCACCTCACCGTCTGCCTCGGCCGTCACCTCGTTGAGAACCTTCATGGCCTCGATGATGCAGAGGGTCTCGCCGGCCTTGACCTTGGAGCCCACGCGCACAAATGGCTCGTCGCCCGGCGCAGGGGCAGCATAGAAGACGCCCACCATGGGAGCAGTCACCTCGGTGCCCTTGGGCTCCGGCGCGGCGGCAGGTGTCTGCGTGGCGGGTTCCGGTGCGGCAGG
>URGF01000096.1 GCA_900547285.1 uncultured Collinsella sp. | reverse complement strand
GAACAGAAGAAACCCCCGCGCGACCTTTGCGAAGCAAGGGGGAGCGCGGGGGTTTCTTCTGTTCCGACGGCGATGCGCCGGGTTGCAAGGACGATGCGACTACAGTGCGAAGTCGCCGCCGACGAGCGTGGAGACGGGCTCCTCGTGGTAAACGGCGGAGATGGCCTGAGCAAACTCCTCGGCGACCGAGATGGTCTTGATCTTGCCGCCGACCTCGACGGGAATGGCGTCGGTGACGAGGCACTCGACGATCGGGGCGTCGTTCAGACGCTCGATGGCCGGACCGGAGAAGATGCCGTGGGTGGCGCAGACGTAGATGTCGCCAGCGCCCATAGCCTTGAGCTCCTTGACGTTGGCGCACAGGGTGCCAGCGGTGTCGATCATGTCGTCGTTGATGATGCAGGTCTTGCCCTTGATGTCACCGATGATGCCCATGACCTCGGCGGCGTTGTGGCGCGGACGGCCCTTGTGGGCGATGGCCAGGTCGCAGCCGAGCATGTCGGACAGCTTCTTGGCGGCCTTGGCGCGGCCCACATCGGGGGAGACGACAACCAGGTTGTCGGTGTCGAAGTGCATGTCGTTGTAGTACTGGCCAAACAGCGGCAGTGCGGACAGGTGGTTAACCGGGATATCGAAGAAGCCCTGAATCTGGCCCTGGTGCAGGTCGAGGGTGATGATGCGGTTGACGCCGGCGCGTTCGAGCAGGTTGGCGACGAGGCGGGCGGTGATGGGCTCGCGCGGGCCGGCCTTGCGGTCCTGGCGGGCATAGCCGTAGTGGGTGATAACGGCAGTGATGGAGCGGGCGGATGCGCGCTTGGCAGCGTCGGTGGCGATGAGCAGCTCCATGAGCATGTCGTTGACGTTGCCGCCGGCCACGGACTGAATCAGGAAGACGTCGGCGCCGCGGACGGTCTCGTCGTAGCGGGCGTAAATCTCACCATTGGCGAACTGCTTTAGCGTAAGGCCCGAAAGCTCGACCCCAAGGTACTCAGCAATCTTCTGAGCGAGGGGACGGTTGGAGGAACCGGAATACACGCGGATGGACTTGCGCATATTCTCCGACTTCTCGGGATCATTAATCGGCATTACCCTTCTCCTTTATATCGAATGCCATATAGATGCCTTTTTGCATTGTAACCGCGCGGCGGGGTTTATCGAGTCTTGATAACGTCTTTACCGTCAACGGACACGAACCGACCACTCATCCGGTTGCGCAGGTCACGATAGAAAAAGGAGCCGCCCCCATGGGAACAGCTCCTTAGATGCTTGGTAAAACGTTATACCTCGTCGTCCTCGTGCAGGCGGCGGCGATAATCGGCGGCCCAGCCCTCAATGTTTACCTGACGGGCACGACCCAGGCCAAGTGCGTCGGCCGGGACCGGCTCGGTGATGACGGAGCCGGCGGCCACGAGCGCGCCGTCACCGATCTGGGCGGGCGCGACCATCATGGTGTCGGAACCGATGAAGGCGTCCTTGCCGATGACGGTCTTGTGCTTGTGCACGCCATCGTAGTTGCAGGTGATGGAGCCCGCGCCTACGTTGACACCGGAGCCCATGGTGGTGTCGCCGATGTAGGACAGGTGCGGCACCTTGGAGCCCTCGCCGATCGTGGACTTCTTGATCTCCACGTGCGTGCCGGCCTTGGAGCCGTCGAGCATGTGGGTGCCCGGGCGCAGGTAGGCACGCGGGCCGCAGTCGACGCCGTTCTCGATGACGGCCTCGATGGCGATGGTCTCATCGATGGTGCAGCCGCTGCCGATGGTGGTGTCGGTGAGGCGGCTGTTGGGGCCGAGCTGGCACTCCTCGCCCACGGTGACGTGGCCGATCAGATGCGTCTGCGGCCACACGACGGTGTCGCGGCCGATAACGGCATCGGGGCCGATCCAGGCCTGCGTGGGGTCGATGAAGGTAACGCCCTCGGCCATCCAGTGCTCGTTGATGCGGTCGCGCGCGATAGCGGTGAGCTGCGCGAGCTGGATGCGGCTGTTGACGCCCAGGCCGTTGCGGTAGTCATCACAGTGGAAGATGGAGACAGCCTGGCCGTGGCCTTTGAGGATCTCGAGCATGTCGGGCAGGTAGTACTCGGACTGCGCGTTGTCGTTGCCGATCTCGTTGATGTGGGCGGCGAGCTGCGCGCCGTCAAAGGCGTAGCAGCCGGCGTTGCACTCCAGCAGCGTGGCGGCCTGCTCGGGCGTGCAGTCCTTCTGCTCGATGATGCGCTCGATCTGGCCGTCGGCGCCCAGCTTGATGCGGCCGTAGCCGAAGGGATCGGGCGGGGTCATGGTCATGACGGTGCAGGCGAGCTCGCCGGTAGCGACGGTCTGTGCGAACTTGGCGACGGTGTCGGCGGTGATGAGCGGCAGGTCGCCGTTGAGCACGACGACGGGGCCTTGCGTGATGCCGCAGGCCTCGAGCGCGACCTTCACGGCGTGACCGGTGCCCAAGCGCTCGGTCTGCTCGACGCACTCGACCTTGGTGGCGCTGCTGGCGTAGGCGCCGTCGATGAGGGCGCGCATCTCGTCGGCGTGGCTGCCGATGACGACCACGACGCGGCTGCAGCCGGCCTTGATGGTGGCGTCGACGATCCACTGGACCATGGGCTTGCCCAGGATCTTGTGCGAAACCTTGCAGTGGTTCGACTTCATGCGGGTGCCCTCGCCGGCAGCGAGGATAATTGCGGTTGCGTCCATGTGATCTCCTGTTACGTTATAGAGACGTGTGTTTGGAAACGATACACGGCGCAATATGATACCGCAGGCATATGTTGAGCGCGTAGCGATTGGTTTGCGGCGGTTGAGGCTTGCGCCGCCGGCGTGGCGTTTGCGCTGCTTGCGTGCGGCGTTGGCGGTGCTGCGGAGCTGTCGTTTGAGCGAGGGGACGGGGGTGCCCGTGGACAACATACAAGAGGAGTTTGGCGGCGAGCCCGTCGCGGCGTTCTCGATGTCGCATCCGGCTGTGCCGGCACTCTATATAGTGCTGACGCTGGGGCTCACCATGTTCTCGATGCAGCCGGTGCTGATTGCGCTGTCGCTTGCGGGCGGGCTGGCGTATGGATTTGTGACGCGTGGGGCTGCCCGCACGCTGGGCGCACTTCGCTGGCAGCTGCCGGTGATTTTGATTATCGCGCTGGTCAATCCACTGTTTAGCGCTTCGGGTTCGACGGAGCTGTTCCGTATTGGCATGCGCGCGGTGTATCTGGAGAGCATGGTATATGGCCTGTGCATGGGCGGGCTGTTTGTGGCGAGCGTGCTGTGGTTTGAGGCCGCGGCGTCGATGCTCGAATACGACAAGGTGCTCGCGCTGCTGGGTAATGCCGCGCCGGTGATTGCGCTCATGATCTCGATGTGCATGAGGCTTATCCCGCAGTTTTTGCGCCGCGGCCGCACGGTGCTGGCGGTGCAGGACGCGATTGATGTACCGGGGCGTGCGCCGGCCGACCCCGTGCGCTCGCGCCTGCGGGCGTCGAGCGTGTTGATGGGCTGGGGCATGGAAGATTCGCTGGAGCGCGCGGACGCGATGCGCTCGCGCGGGTGGGGTGCCGCGACGCGTCGTACGACATATGCGCGGTATCGACTGGGGCGCGGCGACGCTGCCGCGCTGGTTGGACTTGCGGTGTTTGGCGCCGCCGCGGTGGCGGTGGCGTGGGCCGCGACGACGCAGTATTCGTTTTACCCGCAGCTCTCGGTGCCGGCGCCGTGGCCAGGCTATGTCGTGTACGCCGCCTGGATGGTGTTGCCTTGCGCGTTGCACGCGATTGATGAGAAGAGGTTTGGCTGATGGCTCGGTTTGATAGGAGCTCGGCGGCGGGTGTGGCATATGGCTCGGCCGCGCCGGCGATTGAGGTGCGAGGCCTTAGTTTTGCCTATCCCGGGGTCAAGGCACCGGTGCTCGAGGGGCTTGATTGGCGTGTTTCCCAAGGTGCGTTTGCACTGCTTGTTGGCGGTACCGGTTCGGGCAAGTCGACGCTGCTGTCGCTGCTCAAGCCCGAGATCGCTCCAGCGGGCGAGCGCACTGGCGATGCGCGCGTGCTGGGCGAGAACGTTGCCGACATGGACGTGCGGGCATCGGCAGAGCGCGTGGGTTATGTGTTTCAGGATCCCGAGAACCAGATTGTGTGCGAGACCGTGTGGCACGAGATGGCGTTTGGCCTAGAGAATCTGGGTGTGTCGCGCGACGAGATGCGCCGCCGTGTTGCCGAGACCAGCTATTTCTTTGGTCTGGAGGACTGGCTTCATCGTGATACCGATACGCTTTCGGGTGGCCGCAAGCAGCTGCTGTCGCTTGCCGCCGTCCTGGCGCTGCGTCCGCGCGTGCTGCTACTCGACGAGCCCACGTCTCAGCTTGATCCGGTTGCGGAGAAGAATTTCCTGCACGCGCTGTTTCGTGTGAATCGCGAGCTGGGCTGCACGGTTGTTGTGGCGACGCATCAGCCGCGCCCAATGCTCGAATACGCGACGTGTGCGTACCGGATTGAGGATGGCCGCGTGCACGAGGCGGCGGATATGGCTTCTTTGGTATGCCGAGAATCGCTGTTTTCCGATGACACGTTGGGGTGGGGTGCCATCCGATGTGCAAAAAACGGAGTATTCAGCAGGCGTGAGGACAATTTGGGCTCTCTGGAGCCGCCCGGGGACGTATCGAGCGCGAAAAAAAGTTTGGAATTGGACAAATCGTCCGAATTTGTGGCGCAAACGTCGCTCGAGAACGGCTTGGAAGCCTTCTCGCGCACAGATGGAAGCAGAATACTCCAAAAAATGCACGGCGGGTCGGCTACCACCCTGTCGGAAGGCTGGTTTCGCTACGATCGAGCGTCCGGCTGGGTGCTGCGCGGGCTCGATGCGTCGTTTTCGGCCGGTGCGGTGCATGCGATCGTGGGCGGCAACGGATGCGGTAAGTCGACGATACTCTCGGTGCTGGCGAAGACCGCCAAGCTGCAGCGCGGCCGCATGGTGCGCGGAGCGGCCTCGGCGGCGCTGCTGCCTCAGAATCCCAAAGCATTGCTGGTTGCCGAGACGGTTCGCGATGAGCTGATGGAATGGGCCTCGACCTGCGGATATGACGAGAACTTGGCGCGGGAGCGCGCGGCGAGCTTGGGGCTGGACGGCCTGGAGACGCGCCACCCCTACGACCTCTCGGGCGGACAGCGCCAGCTGCTCGCACTGGCAAAGCTGCTGCTGATCGGCCCCGAGCTGCTGCTGCTTGACGAGCCCACGAAGGGCTTGGACCTGGAGAGCCGCCGCATCATCGCCCGCGCCCTGCGTGACCATGCGAAGGTTGGCGGCACCGTCATCATGGCCACGCACGATCTGGATTTTGCCGAGCAGGTTGCCGATGACGTTGCCATGATGTTTGACGGTGAGATTGCCTGCATGGAGTCCCCGGCCGACTTCTTTGCCGACAACGTGTTCTATAGGGCGTGATGGGATGGCGGACTGTCGTTTCTCGCGCTTGCTTGCAAAACTGGAGATCCCGCTGTTGTTGGCGGTGCCGGCGGTGATGGCTGCGGCGTTGCTGGCGGGTGTTGAGCAGGCAGCGTTGGCCATGCTGGTTGTGGTGGCGCTCGTGCTCGCGCTGTTCTTTGCGGGTTACGAGGCATCTCGTCCGGGTTTGCGCCAGATTATGCCCACGTTGGTGCTGGCGGCGCTGGCGGCGGCGGGGCGCATCCTGTTTGGGCCCATTCCCGACTTTAAACCGGTGAGTGCCATCGCCATTATCGCGGGGGCGACGTTGGGTCGACGCAACGGCTTCATGGTCGGTGCGCTGGCAGCGCTGACCAGCAATTTCTTTTTTGGACAGGGCATGTGGACGCCATGGCAGATGTATGCCTGGGGTCTGGTTGGCTATGTTGGCGGCGCGCTGGCGCATGCGGGCGCGTTCGACCGCGCCGACGGCACCGTGCGATTGCCGGCGCTACTGGCGTACGGCTTTGCGTCGGGCTTGCTCTATGGCGTCGTGATCAACGCGTATGACATCATTGGTTTTGTGCAGCCGCTCACGTGGGCGGGAGCCGTGGCGCGTCTTGCCACGGCGGTGCCGTTCGATATCACACACGGCCTCGCGACCTGCGTGTTTTTGGCCGCTCTGTACAAGCCCTGGTGTCGCCGCATCAACCGCGTCGTCGTGAAGTACGGGCTGTAGTGGTGGTTGCGCCGGGGCGGAATCAATACTGTCGAAGTGCCATTTCAAAACTATGCCGCTTTACGGGGCTAGATTGGCGCAGGCAGACCATGCCGGCTTTTTTCGAAATAGAGCAAGCCGTTCACCTGCGGTTTTATTATCTCGGAATTGCGTATGGTTGAGGGTTCGCGATTCAGCCCCGTAAACCGGCATAGTTTTGGAATGGCCGGCTGATATGACGGGCATCGTGGCCCTCAGAGATCCAAATTGATCCATTTTCTTCCGTCCCCAGATGTCCCCAGGGAATCAGTTGACGGCGCTTGCCACGAAACAGGCCCATCTACTACGTTTAGTTTGGTGCCCCCGACCATGACCGCGTTTTATGAAAAACCGCAGGCTTTCTACCTGCGGTTTTCTTTTTGCGTTGTTTGCCGTGGTTGAGGGTAGTGGCTTAAACGTAGTAGATGGGCCGGCTTCGTGGCGGGCGGGCCGCGTGGATGCCCCCGCGAGGTGAAGATGACCCCTTTTTCTCCGTCCCCAGGGGATCAGTTGGGCTAGAGCTCCAGGGCGAGGGTGACGGGGCAGTGGTCGCTGCCGAAGATGTCGCCGCGGATGCCGGTGTCGCGTACGTTGCCGGCGATCGCGTCGCTTACCAGGAAGTAGTCGATGCGCCAGCCTGCGTTGTTCTTGCGGGCATTAAAGCGGTAGCTCCACCAGCTGTAGACGCCCTCGACGTCCGGATTGGCCGCGCGCCAGGTGTCGGTAAAACCGGCGTCGAGCAGCTCGGTAAACTTGCCGCGCTCCTCGTCCGAAAAGCCTGCGTTGCCGCGGTTGGACTTGGGGTTCTTAAGGTCGATCTCCTCGTGAGCCACGTTAAAGTCGCCGCAGGTTACGACGGGCTTGCCACCCTCGCGCTCAAGCGCGCTCAAAAAGCCGCGATAGGCATCGTCCCAGGCCATGCGTACATCGATGCGCGCGAGCTCGTTTTGGGCGTTGGGCGTATAGACGTTGACAAACCAAAACTTGTCGAACTCGAGCGCGCAGACGCGGCCCTCGGTTGTGGCTTGGGCGA
>URGF01000095.1 GCA_900547285.1 uncultured Collinsella sp. | reverse complement strand
GAGCGTCCGGCTGATAACCGGGAGGTCACAAGTTCGAATCTTGTCAGGTCCACCACTTTCTTTCGCAATAAACACCCCAGCGAGAGCCGAGTCGCCGCTGGGGTGTTTATTACTGTCTCCGTGGGGGTTTAGCTCAGCTGGGAGAGCGCGGGCTTTGCAAGCCTGAGGTCAGGGGTTCGATCCCCCTAACCTCCACCATGATGGACCTGTAGCTCAGTTGGTTAGAGCGTCCGGCTGATAACCGGGAGGTCACAAGTTCGAATCTTGTCAGGTCCACCATCAAAACTGTGAAGAGCCCTGGGGCGTTGCCTCGGGGCTTTTTTCTTGTCTGCGATAAATCTCATTTTGGTTTTGTGTGCTGTGCGAAAGATTGGGTAGTATAGCTATTCAATGCGGCGACCTTGCCGCGTGTTAACCGCTACGTACCGGAGGTGTTCCATGGTTCGTGTCGACATAGAGACCATCGTCATGGCCGCCGGTCCCGTGCCATCGCTTATCGTGCTTCGCGAGCGCTGCAGCAAATCGGACTCGCCCGCGCCACTGCGTTCCCTTTCCATTCAAACTGGTTCGTTTGAAGCCGCTGCCATCAGCCGCGGCATCGATAGCGGCCGCGCCGAGCGCCCGATTACCCATGACCTGTTGCTCGATACTGTTGGCGCCCTGGGTGCCAAGCTCGAACGCATCGAAATCGTTCGCGCCGAGCCGCCCGTGTTTTACGCGACGGTTGTCGTGTTGGCCGATGGCAAAGAGCATAAGATCGATGCGCGTCCCAGTGATGCCATTGCCCTTGCCGTGCGCAGCAATGCCCCCATGTTTGTGGAGGACGACATCATGAATCGCCTGGGCACCGTTTCTGCCCATGCCGAGGAAGTTGACGACGAGCGGGAGTTCGAGAAGTTCGACGAGTTCGTCCATACGCTCTCCCCCGATGACTTCTAAATGTGGGGCGGCCAGGCTGCGGAGCGTTCGCTGATGGCCGGCGGTATGTCGGCTGAGGCGGCGGCCATTGCGCGCGAGGCCCAGATGCGCTCGGAGGCTTCTGAGGCGGCTCGCATTGCCTATGTGACGCAGGCCCGCACGCTTCGCGAACGCCGCGGCTCGTTTATCAAGATGGTTGTCGTCTCCGCCCTTGTCGCGGCAATCTGCTCGCGCCTTCGTGGTACAGTTGGTGCGCTTGGGTTTTCGATCTCTACGGGCCTCGTGATCTGGGGTGTGGTCGATGCGGTCATGCTGACCAGTCAGATCAAGGTGCTCGACAAGCGCGCGATGGATATGATGCGCACCCGCGACGCTGCCGCTAAGATCGCCGCCGAGGCACAAGAACTGTAATGACGCCAGACTCGATGGGAAGGTCTAAAGATGGCACAGGATATGCAGGACGCCGGTAACGTCTCCGCCGAGCTCGACGCCATGGTGTGCGATCTGATCGGCGCGTTCTTGGACGACCTTGCCGCCGGTGAAAACCCTGGCGTGGTCGTGGCAATTGAGGACGCCGCTTCCAACCGTTATCTGGCGGCGCTCGATGAGGATGGCGAAGAGGCGTGCCTCGAGGCGGCCACCAACTTTATCTCCGAGCACAAGATGGGTCTTAAGGACGAGGGCCTGGGCCGTATCGCTCGCTATGCCATCGGCTACACCGGCTGCGTCGAGATTGACGGCGGCTATCACGATGCTCTGCTCGTGAGCTTCTTCGAAACCACGCTCGAGAGTGGTTTTTCGGCATATGTGCTGTATGAGGGCATGGGCGCCGGCGATGGTTTTATGTGGAGCGACCCTGAACCTGCAGGTGAGGAAACCCCTCTCATCTAAAATCGCTAAAATAAACGAGTTTTCGGTAAAAGGCTCAATATTCCCGCTGAGCGTTGTATCGCTGGGCGGGCCGCATACGCGTGCCGGTTGTATATAGATAGAAGATAGGGGAACTACATGCGCGTAGACAATCTGAGGAACATCGCCATCATCGCTCACGTCGACCACGGCAAGACGACGATGGTCGACAAGCTCCTGCGTGCCACGGACGCCTTCCGTGCCAACCAGCAGGTCGAGGACCGCGTCCTGGATTCCAACGACCAGGAGCGCGAGCGCGGCATTACGATTCTCGCCAAGAACATCTCTATCGAGTACAAGGACGCCAAGATCAACGTCATCGACACCCCGGGCCACGCCGACTTTGGCGGCGAGGTCGAGCGCGTGCTGCGTATGGCCGACGGCGCCCTGCTGCTGGTCGACGCTTTTGAGGGCCCCATGCCCCAGACCCGCTTCGTGCTGCGTCACGCTATCGACACCGGCCTTAAGATCATGATCGTCATCAACAAGATCGACCGTCCGGGTGCTAACCCCGAGAAGGCCTACAACGACTGTCTCGACCTTATGGCCGACCTGGGCGCCACCGACGACCAGCTTGAGTTCGCCATGGAGCACGTGGTCTACGCCAGCGCCATGAATGGCTTTGCCCGCCTCGATCCCAACGACGGCAACATGGACATGTATCCGCTGCTCGATATGATCATCGACGACATGCCCGCGCCCGAGGTTGACGAGAACGCCCCGCTGGCCATGCAGTGCGTGACCATCGACCACTCCAACTTCGTTGGCCGTATCGGCATCGGTCGCGTGTATTCCGGCGCCATTCACCAGGGCGACCAGATTCTGGTTGTGAAGAACGACGGCTCCAGCGCCACCGCTACCGTCAAGCAGCTCTTTACCTTCGACTACCTGGGCCGCACCGAGTGCCAGGAAGTCGGCGCCGGCGATATCGCCGCTGTCGTGGGTATTGACCGCACCGATATCGGCGATGTTTACACCGACCCCGAGAACCCTGTCGAGCTCGAGCCCATCGAGATCGACCCGCCGACCCTGTCCATCGTCTTTGAGGCTTCGACCTCCCCGCTCGTCGGCCGTGATGGCGACATCGTGGGCGCCCGTCAGCTTAAGGAGCGCCTGTTCAACGAGGCCGAGAACAACGTGACCATGAAGATCGAGGAGCTCGAGGACAAGAGCGGCGTCGAGGTCTCGGGCCGCGGCATCCTGCACCTGTCCGTCCTGATGGAGTCCATGCGCCGCGAGGGCTTTGAGTTCCAGGTCGGTCGTCCCCGCGTTCTGTTTAAGAAGGACGAGAACGGCAACAAGATGGAGCCCGTCGAGCAGGCCGTCGTCGAGTGTCCGGACGAGTACTCGGGCAAGGTCGTTGAGGTCTTCGGCACCTCCGGCGGCATCATGACGAGCATGGATACCTCGGGCATCGTGACGCACCTCGAGTTTAAGATTCCGACCCGCGGCATCATGGGTCTTAAGAACCGCATCATGAACGTCACCCACGGCGAGGGCGTGTTCTACCACACCTTCCTGGAGTATGGTCCTTACGCCGGCGAGATCGGCAACCGTCAGAACGGCGCCATGATCTCCATGACCACCGAGAAGGCCGTTGCCTATGCTCTGGGTACGCTGCAGGAGCGCGGCCAGCTGTTTGTTGAGCCGGGCACCGAGTGCTATGAGGGTATGATCGTGGGCGAGCGCAGCAAGGCCGGCGACATGGTCGTCAACATCGCGCGTACCAAGAACCTGGGCAACCAGCGTTCCTCGACCTCCGATATTTCCGTCCAGCTGGTGCCTCCCCGCACCTTCTCGCTGGAGGAAGCGCTGGAGTACATCGCCGACGACGAGCTGGTCGAGATTACTCCCAAGAACATCCGCCTGCGCAAGCGTCTGCTCAACGCCACCGACCGCAAGAAGGCTGCCGTTCGCGCCGGCCAGGTCAACAAATAAGCGCTGGGGCTTATAACCGCCAATAAGAAAGGGCGTCGACCGCAATGGTCGGCGCCCTTTTTGGTGCAAGGGGACAGGTTACTTTGCACCACGGTGGAGGAGGTTATCCCCCGAGCGGCTTTCCAGCCAAAGTAAAGTTGTTTAAACATATACATAATTCCACAGGATATAACCGCTTTGATACAAAACCGTTAACAGATAAATATCAACTGGTATTACATTAAAAGACCTCTTTACCTGCGGTTTACATGACTGGTATCTATATTGTATTTTATGCATTGTGGCATAGACGAACCGTCTTAGAAACTGCTCCCCAATGGGTTCTTGCAATGCGCTAGGTAGGTTCTCGTTGATGTTGGGGTTTGTGTTCGATCCGACGATTCGCCGTATTCCACACTGTGTTGTAGGAATTAAGGGACAACTATGGACGCACACCGCTCGCGGTCGCTTGGTATGGCGGCCCTGATCTTCATTTTGATTAGCCTCACCGCCGCAGTTTTTCACGGCGCATCCCCCGTGCGCGCCGATGACGTTGCGAAGCCCGATCCGATTGCGATCGATGGGGATACGGCGACGGTTGATGTCAGGCTGTATACCGATGAGCACCACACTCAAAAGCTCGAGGATCCCGTAACGTCCACTTCGACGCTCTATGGAGCTTTCTCGGCACAATTCAAAGGCGGCAAGGCGCCTACGCCCGAGAAGAACATCGCTGTCTATAAGCTGCCCGACACCATTGTCGTTGACGACAACGACGGCGGCGACCTCATGGAGGGTCCGGAAGCCACTGCCGCCAAGGCTGGCACGTGGAAGATTAAGGACAATAAGGTCATCTTTGCGTTTGACAAAAACTGGCTTGCGTCAAACCCTGCGGAGATTTATGTCGGAGCCAATTTCTCGTTCGAGCTTGCAGGCAAGGGGCACCGGCTCAGGCAGCAGCGCATCTGTCGTGTTCCCTGGTGTGGGAACGATCAAAATCCCTACCAAGGACGGCAAAGTCACGGGGACGAAGTCGGGGACCTTCTCCCAGGGCGCAGATGGCGTGGCCAAGGTTACCTGGACTGTTACGCTTACCGTAGAGTCGTATGCTACGGACGTTAGCTTCACTGATACGCTGGGCGACAACTTCGACTTTGTGAACGACAGTTTCAAGCTCGACGGCAAGAAGCTTGACTCCCAGCCGATGATCGACGGCCAGGTCGTAACCCTCGACAGCCTGGGCAACCTTTCCCAGGGCAACCACACGATCACGTACGATACGGTGCTGAAGAGCGGCGTTGCCGCGAACGGCGGCGATTTGATCAAAGCTGAGAATACGGCAACGTGGAATTGGGCTGGCTCAAGCGACAGCGATAACAGAACAGCTACGGCTGAGCCTGTTACATTCGGCTATGACATGATCAAGAAGTCCAATGGCTCAGGCACGCCGTCGGACATCAAGTGGACGGTCAAGCTCAACCAAGGCAAGCTCAAGGCCGACATGAGCGGCTACATGTTCACTGATAATCTGGACGGAAAACAGACGTATACGGGCAACTTTACGGTTTACAAAGGCGACTCGGAGGCGAGCGGAGTCAAGATTTGTGAAAGAAAACTTGAACCTAAGGATTATTCCTTTTCCTATACGTTCCCGAACAACCTTGAGGATAAGTACGCCACCTACTGCATCGTTTATCACACCAAGATGAACGACACGAGCTCGTACGACACTGTGCGCAACAGCGCGGCCATCGAGCGCGGAGGCTCCGTTTCCGGTAGCGATGATGGCAGTTTCACGCCGCAGCTGACGGGTGTTGTGCCGATCGCCAAGAGGCTCGTGAGATACGATGAGGCGGCGACGACGGGCAGGGCGACGTGGGAGACGAAGGTCGCGCTGAAGGCGATCGTCAATGCGGCCCATCCAGGCGAGGTGACGGTGAAAGACACGTTTCAGTCGGCATGGTCGCAGAAGCTTGGTGTCGACGAAAGCTCCATTACCATTAAAATCGGCAATACCAAGCTGGTTCCGGGCACCGACTGGAGACCAACGACCAGCTATCCGGGTAATGAAACAAAGAAAAACTACGACCTCAAAATCATCGTTACCGACAACGTGAAAGCCGCTCTCGAGAACGAGGACTACGCCGTTATCACCTACGACACCACATCAGAAGCGCTGTCGGGCTGGTACTCAAACTTCGCAGCGGTCAAAGCACCGGGCCTGAGACTACAGTGGCCGTTCACCGAACCCGTCAAGTACGTTGTCAACCAAGAAACGGCGCCCGCGGTCGAGAAGCCGGAAACGGAGTCGAAGGTGTCTTGGGTTGAGAACTTCGATTGGCATACCGTTGACGGCTCGGATGAGAAGGGCGCCTGGATCGTCGACTGGACGGTGTATGCAAACCGCCAAAAGGGTAATAAGGGCGCAAATGGCGAGTTCGAATACTATGGAGCTGGAAAGCTGGGCGGGAAACCGCTGAATATCGTTGATAGCCTTCCGGATGGTATGAGCTATGTTGCGAATTCCGCAAAGTATACGCTCGTGCAGAACCCCTATGATAAACATACGGGGCTTCATCGCGGAGGCGAGGCCAAGGAGGTCGTTACGGGTCGGACGCTCGCCGCCGACAACGTCAGCCGCAACGGCAATACGGTCACCTTCTCCATCCCCACGACTGAGCTTGAAAGCTATGCCGGCTACGCAAAGCTCACGTACAAGACGGCGGTCAAGCGCGGTGAGCTCGATACCTCCACAAACGAGGTGAAGTTCGCCAACAAGGCCAGCGCCGAGTCGGGAAGCAAGAAGTTCGAATCCGGCAGTGGCACCGTCACCATCAAGAACAACGTTATCAAAAAGACTGGTGAACAGGTCAGTAGTAGCAACCGCATTAAGTACACCATTCTTGTTAACGAGTCTGCCGTTGCCCTTAAAAACGGCACCGACTTCCTTGAGCTCGTCGATACCATGGATGCCAAGTGCACGCTGGTGCCGTCGACGCTTAAGGTCTATGAGTGGGTGTATGGTGCCTGGTCACCGCTGGCTGATAAGGACTATTCGTCGAAGGTGGAGCAGGTCAAGGATGAAACTGGCTCGCGTACGAAGTTGACGCTTAAGGTACCCGACAAGAAATACCTCCAGGTCGAGTATGAGGTTATCCCGACCGGAAACCCTGGCAACAAGGTTCCTCTATCCAATACCGCCATGCTTACGGGTGTGAAGGACGGTTCTGCGACTGATGGTCAAACATGGGAAATTAAAAAAGCTTCTGCCAGCGCAGGTGGCAACGGCTACGGCATCACGATGACCAAGTATGACGCCCAGCAGGTCGGTGCGACGCTCGAGCGTGCGGAGTTTGCGCTCTACAGCGTGAATATGGACCAGGTTGCAACGGTGGGTAGCGCGCAGAGATGTGGTGTAAGAGGCGGGGAATGCCCCGCCTCCGCCCTTT
>URGF01000094.1 GCA_900547285.1 uncultured Collinsella sp. | reverse complement strand
TATTCACTTAGCAACAGTACTCATATTTGGCATTTTTTGCCCACTGCTATATGACTAACCCCCTATAGCAGGCAAAAAACAGGTCGCAGCCCATCGCTGCGGCCTGTTCGGAGGCAAAAGTGGGCGCTAAGCGCTGTAGCCCATCGCCTGCAGGACAAACATGACGACCGTGAGCACCGTAATCACGCCGATAGTCGCCCACGTGAGCACGTTCCATACGCGGCCGTTGCGGTTGGCGCCCATAATGTGACGGTCGGCGGCGATAACCACCTGGAACACCAGAACCACGGGCAGTAGCACGCCATTGATGACCTGCGAGGTCATCATAATCTGGAACAGATCGACGCCGGGCATAAGCACCAGCACGGCAGAGATACCGATGATGGCCGTAATGATGCCGCGATAGACCGGGGCCTCGTCCCAGCTGCGGTCGGCACCGCGCTCCCAGCCAAATGCCTCGCAGATAGCGCTCGACGTAACGCCCGGCAGCACGCAGGCGGCCAAGAAGCTCGCCGCGACCAAGCCCGAGGCAAACAGTACCGTGGACCACTGACCCGCAATAGGCTCCAGCGCGCGGGCAGCATCGGCGGCATCGCTAATCTGAATACCCGCCGGGAACAGCACCGTACCGGTCGTGATGATAATAAAGCCGGCAATGACATCGGCAGCAAGCGAGCCGCTCACGGTATCAATACGCTGCAGCACGATGTCGTCCTCGCCCGCGTTCTTATCGACCACGTTGTTCTGCGCCAAAAAGATCATCCACGGTGCGATGGTGGTACCGATCGTTGCGACCACGAGCGACACGTAGCTGGGGTCGTTTTGAATATTGGGGACGACCAAGTCGACCGCGACCTCGCCCCAGTTGGGGCCGGCCATAAACGCGGCGACGATGTAGGTCACGAACACGCAGCTTACCAGCAGCAAAATCTTCTCGATGCGCTGGAAACTACCCGACATGGTAAGCATCCATACCAGCAGCGCCACCAACGGCACCGAGATGCTCGCCGGCACGCCAAAGAGAGCAAGACCGCTGGCGATGCCCGCAAACTCCGAAATGGTCACAGCCGTGTTGGCGATCAACAGCGCCGCCATAGCAAGTACACTCTTGCGCACGCCAAAGCGCTCGCGAATGAGCGATGCCAGGCCCTTGCCCGTCACGCAGCCGCAACGCGCCGCGGTCTCCTGCGTCACGATGAGCAGCACAGTCATGACGGGAAGCATCCAGAGCATCTTGTAGCCATAGCTGGCGCCCGCACTGGAATACGTTGCAATGCCGCCGGCGTCATTGCCCGAAAGCGCCGCCAGCAGACCGGGACCCATAGCGCCAAAGATGGCCGCGATGGTCAGCTTTTGCTTGGTGCCCGACTTTTGCTTGGTATTTTGCACGCGACCACCTAACCCATGACCGACATGGCGAGCAGCACCGCGGCGATGCAATACGCCACACACGAGATCATGACGGCAATGACGTTCATGGCGGTGCCCGACGTGTTGAGGTCATGCTCGTCACGCCAGAACAGCACCATCAGGTAAATCACGGCACTCATGTTGCCAACCAGGCAAATGATGGCAGCGATATTAAAGCACCCGGTAAAGAGTTGCTCCTCAAACATGGGCGCATCGGGGAACGCAGCGGTGCGCACCAGCTGGGCGCACAGGTAGGTCACGAGCGACAGAATCAGGCCCATGCCCGTGCTCTGGAAGAAGAACCCCAGATACGGCTTGGGCTCGTCGTCGTGACCGTCATACTCCAGGAAGTAGTTCTTGACGAACGACACCATGCGCGAGGCCGCCAGCAGCACGAGCGGCATGGCGCACATGGGGAACACCACCAGATGCGCGGAGCCGAGCGCCGTTCCCAGTACGGTCGCCATGATGCACGACGCGATGCCCCATACAACAACCCAGTACTGGCGATGCACGAACCAGCTGAGCACGTTCGTCGAGTCGTCGGACGCGCTGTCACCCGAGCCGACACCAGCGATCTGCAGGTCCTCCTGATGCTCTTCGGCGATAACGTCCATGGCGTCGTCGAAGGTTACGATACCCAGGATGTGGCGGTTCTCGTCGCAGACAGGGATGGCAACCAGGTCGTACTTGGTCATCTCGTCCGTCACGTCTTCCTGGTCCTCGTCGGGCGACACATAGACCAGGTCGCGATAGGCCAGCTGACCCAGCGTGGCGTCGCGGTCGGCTACGATCAGCGTGCGCAGCGAAAGCACGCCGGTCAGCATGCCGCTCGGATCCTCGGTATAGACGTAGTAGACGCTCTCGAAGTCCTCGTCGAGCTCGCGAATCGCCTCGATGGCGTCACCGACCGTTGCCGTAGCGGGCAGGGAGACAAACTCCGAGGTCATAATGCGGCCGGCGGTGTTGTCCTCATACCCCAGCAGGTTACGAATCGCCTTCTCCTCCTTGACGCCCATCAGGCGCAGGAGCTTCTCGGCCTTCTCGTAATCAAGCTCGTCGATCAGGTCGGCAGCGTCGTCCGGGTCCATCATGGCCAGCATCGACGATGCGTCGGTGTCGGACAGGCCCTCGAGCATCTCGGTCATAAGCTCGTCGTCATCGAACTCCGAGATGGCCTCGGCGGCCTGGGCAGTATCGAGCTGCGCAAACACCTGCGCACGCAGGCGCGGGTCGAGCTGCTCGATAATGTCGGCGATGTCGGCAGGGTGCAGCTCGCCGAGCGTCTTGTGCGACACCGAGAGTTGGATGTTTTTAGTCGAGCGGTCGAGCAGGTCCATGTAGGACCAAGCGATGATGTCCTCGCTGAGCGGCTTGCCCAGGTGCTTCATAAAGCCCTCGACGACGTGCTCGAGTGCGGGGCTGATCGCGCGCAGCAGACCGCGGGCACCGACCTCGGCACCCAACAGGCGCAGCTGGTTTTCGCCCGACATGGAAAACTTGATGTCGTTGACGCGCACGACCTTCATGCCCTGCGTGTCGACGATCTGCTTATTGAGCACGTCGCGCGCCAGCAGGAGCTCGGTCGGCTGCAGGTACGAGAAGCGAATATTGGTGGCAGACGTGTTGAGATACACGCCCGTCTCGTCGATACGGTCGACCCATTTGCGCCAGCTGATCATAAACGGCGTCTTGCCGGGGCCGCGGAACGCGAGCGACGTCACGTGCGGAAAAACTTCGCCGGTAGCAATGCCAAAATCGTTGACCACGCCGAGCTTTTCGCCGTCGACGTCCAAGACCGGCAATTTGAGCATCTCACTCAGATAATTCAATGGTGCTCCCCATCATTATTCCTCCGGACGCGGCCGCGCGTGCGGCGTCCGGGGGCTTCTGGATATGTATACGCATGCGCGGGCGGCACGCCGCTCGACGCTTACACCCCGTGCATGCGCAAAAAGCACCTGCATGGGGTCATCGACTGTATGGTCGAGGTTTGGATTTCACCTGTAACCTTTCTCTTGACCCTCATTAACCGCAGTAACTATAGCATCAGCATCGCCCTGCGGCATCGAATTTATGCGCTGCACATTGCAGGCATACCAAACGCTGACGTATCCGTGACATAGCCCTTGGGGACGTTCTTAAACGACTACCCAATGACTACTCTGTGGTGTCATCGTCCTCGGCAAGTTGGGGGAACACGGCGTCCTTGGGCATGGTGACCTTCGTCAGCGAGGTGAGCTTTTTGCTGAGCGATGTGTCCGTCTTGACCAGGTCGCTGAGCGTCACGATCTTGTATCCGTCGGCGACAAGACCGTCGATAATCTGCGGCAGCGCCTCGAGCGTCTGCTCGGCGCATTCGTCTCTATCGGTGAGCAGCACGATATTGCCCGGCGTCACCGAATCGAGCACCGTTGAGACCTGCTCGTCGGCACCGTTGAGCAGCCAGTCGCCCGAGTCAATATTCCACGAGACCACGGCGGAGACCAGGTCCATCGCATCAATCCAGTTTTGCTCGTCAAAGGCAGCGTAGGGAGCACGCAGCAGCATCGTCTTCACGCCGGTCGCCGACTTAATCGCATCGGTGCCTTTCGTGATCTGTTCGCGTACCGTCTCACGGTCCTGACCCTTGAGCGAATCGTCGCTGTAGCTGTTGGATCCGATCTCGCACCCGGCATCGACAATCGCCTTGGCCGTGGCAGGCGAGGCCTCGGCCGCATCGCCCGACAGGAAGAACGTCGCGGTAACGCCCTTTTCCTTGAGCACCTGCAAGATCTGTTTGGTGGCGCCGCTCGGACCCTCGTCAAACGTCAGCGCCACGTACTTTTTGTTGCCCTTGGGCGCCACGCTGGCGCACGCAACGACGCAATCGGTGGCGGGCACAACCTCGCCGCGGTCCTGCGTCTTGCCCGACTGCTCACCAACCCACACCTCGGAGCGGCCCTGAACGCCCCACGTCTGCACATACTCGATAGCGCCCGTGCCCTCGACCTTGAGCTTGGGCTCGATAACCGTAGCCTGAACCTCATGCTTCTCGTAGGTGTTACGGCCATCCTTGACCGTCACCTTCTCGCCACCCTCAAGTTCGCGGCTATCCCATTTGCCCTGTTTTATGCGCTTGCCGTCCACCTTAACCGACAGCTTTTCGCCGCCATGGCGCTTGAGCACGCTGTCATCGACGGCCAGCAGGTCGCCTGCGTCGTAGGTGTCAGTCAACTCCTGGTCGTCGATGAGATTCTGCAACGTAGAGCCCACGCGCACCGCGGTCTTTTGCCCGTTGAGCTCCACGTCCACGCTGCGGTTGACGTAGCCCACGACGGCAGCGATAAACAGCACGAGCGCGCAACCCACGGCGATAAGCGCATAGGGCAGACGGGACGGTCGGCGCGGCGAGCGCCCGTTGCCGATGCGCGCGCTGCGGTCGCTAAACCCGCGGCTATGGTTGAGGTACATCGCGCCGGGCTTACGGCGACGTCGACGCTGACCGCTGGGCAGCTGCCCCAGGTCGCGGCGCGTCGTCGGACGCGCACCCGAGCGCCCGTTTAAGTTAGATTCGTTTTGGCGCATGTGCCCTCCCCCATAAACACAGCGAGCCGGAGCAACATGTCTCCGGCTCGCCTCCCATCATTTGGTATGTCGCTATTTGCTAGCTTTTGACGAGCCCCCGCTCGCCTTTTGATATTCGTCCTTAAAGGCCTTGAACATACCGCGCGTCTTGCCGAGCTGCTTACCCAGTGCGCGGCTGCCTTTGTCCACGGCGACCGATCCCTTGTCATCGAGCACCTTGGCGCCCTTCTTGACCTTATCGCCCACCACGACACTGGCCTCGGCAGCCTTGGCGGCCGCGCCGCCCGAATACCCGAGCGTCTTGACCTCGTCCGAGACAATCATCGCGCCGTTCTCGTAGCCGCGCAGCATCGTCGGCGGCACCTGCGTGTCGCCCACCAGCACGCTCGAAGCGGCACCGGCGGTCACGTAGAACATCTGCACAATACCCGAGCGCGGCTTGAACTCAACGTCCGAGCAGTAGCCCACGACATCGCCCGATTCCGTGCGCACGTCCATGCCAACCCAGATGATGCAATCGTCCAGGTTGATATCGAGGCGCTTGGCCGCGGCGGCATCGTAGGTGCCCTTGACGTCGTCGACCGCGACGGCACCCTCATAGACGCCGATGGCATCGAGCGCCACAAAGCGGTCGGGGCGCTCGATCATACCCGCGATATCGGACTGGCGGACCATAAAGCCCACCACGCGCGTGCCGCCCGGGGTAAAGACGGGAAAGTGAATCTTGCCGAGCTTTTTAGGGCTGCGCGGCGTGCCGTCCTTTTTGGTGCGCTTGTTCTCGGCAGGCTTACGATAAACCTTGACGCCGACAAAATCCCCTGCGCGCATTATGCCTCGGTCGAGGGCTCCGTGGCCTCGGTGTCGGCCTCGGCGACGTTCTCGACCACGACGTCGGCAGCGGGCGTCACGTTGCCGCCCGAGATAGCGTCGTTGAGCTGCTCGCGAAGCTGGTCCATGCGCTCGCGGGCCAGGTCGACCTTGGCGCGCAGGTCATCGGTCTTGGCGTCGACCATCGGACCAAAGTCGTTGACCGCGGCACGAGCCTCCTCGGCACCGTGCTCGTAGGTGTCACGCATGTTGTCCCAGGCATCGTTGGCGATATCGGCGGCCATGGCGCGGGTCTCGGCACCCGAGCGCGGGGCCAGAGCAACGCCGATGATAGCGCCGGCAGCAGCACCAAAGAGCGCACCGGAGACAAAGCTGAAAGTCTTTCCCATGATCATTCCTCTCCTGCGGGCACCTCGATGCCCACCGTTTGAATGCTGTCCATTATACCCGCAGCGCAACACTTGCCGTCGCGCTCATCTGCGTACGGTAAAAGCGCAGGTACATGATGGTGATAAGCGAGTGAGCCTACTCCTGAGGCGCAGCCGGCATGGCGACCGTGGCGGCCGGATCCTCGCCGGCACCATCAACGAGCGGCAGGTTGCCCTCGTGCGCCGAGCCGGACGGAGCCGTTGCCGCACCGCCAAAGACGGCCGCGGGGGCCTCGTGGTTCTCGGCGACCGCACCCTCGGTATCGATTGGCATCTGCGGCTCGTCGTCAAAGCTCGGGACGCCTTGGGGCTCCGCAATCTCGGGCTCAGCAGGCGCCTCGGCAACGGGCTCAGCGTCGGCCTCGGCGGGAGCGTCGCCCTCGGGCGCATCCTCGGCCGCGTCCTCGCCGTTCGCAGCGGCAACGGCCTCGTGCGGGTCCTTGCCCTCGGCCTCGGCACGCATGCCCAGCACCAGGTTGCGCAGGCCCGCGACCGTGCCGTCCACATCGGGGGCGGGCTGGTCGGCGTGCAGATAGGCCCAATCCATCATAAAGGTGGCCGACGACAGCGCGCCGATAGCCAGCGCGTCGTCGGGGCACGAAAGCTCGACCTCAAAGACACGCTCGTCATGCTCGCTCACGCGCGTGCGGCCGCACGAAATGCTGCCGGCAAGACCGGTCTCGTTCATGAGCTCGACCGTCACGTGCTCCAGCAGGTGGCAAAGCTCGGTCTGGCCCATGCAGTCCTGGAATTCGCGACCGGAATCGCCCAGGCACAGATGCTTGGCAATCGCGGGCACCAGGTAGTACACGCGCGCCGTGGCCTCGATATCCTCCGAGGTCATGAGCGGCATGCCGGGGTTCACCAGCACGTGCGCGCAAATCTTGTCCTCGCTGACGGTGACCTTAAGGATGTTGAACAGGCCTGCCATAACTCTCCCCTACTCGTCCTTGCCCTACTCGTCGCCGTCGTGCGG
>URGF01000093.1 GCA_900547285.1 uncultured Collinsella sp. | reverse complement strand
TGGTGGGTGTCTCGGCGGGCGCGGCGTTTGGCTACAACTTTAAATCGCGCCAGATCGGCCGCGCCATTCGCTACAACAAGGCCTATTGCGCCGACAAGCGCTATGCGAGCGTGACGAGCTGGTTGCGAACCGGCGATATGTTCAATGCCGAGTTTGCCTATCATGAGGTACCCATCGAGCGCGATCCCATCGATCTGGAGGCATATCGCGCCTGCCCCATGCAGTTTACGTGCGTATGTACCGATCTTAAGACGGGGCAGGCCGTCTACCATGACCTGCCCTATGGCGACGAGCGCGATATTGAGTGGATCCGGGCGTCGTCGGCGATTCCCGTGGCGACGCGTCCTGTTGCCATCGAGGGTCGTAAGTACTTGGATGGCGGTGTTGCCGATTCCATTCCCAGCGCTTGGCTGTTTGAGCAAGGCTATGACCGCAACGTGGTGGTGCTGACGCAGCCGGCAGGCTTTGTAAAGCAGCCCAATAGCGTGATGCCTATGCTGCGTCGCGTGTATCGTCACTATCCGGAGTTTGTTGCGGCGCTTGAGCATCGGCACGAGGTCTACAATGCCACGCTCGATGACCTGGCGCGTCGCGAAGCCGCTGGCGAGATCTTTGTGGTGCGGCCGAGCGAATCGGTGAAGGTGCCGTCGCTGTGCCGCGAGCCCGATGAACTCGAGCGCATCTACCAGATCGGCCGTCGCGATGCGGAGGCGACGTTGCCCGCGCTGGAAGCGTATCTGGCGGGGTAGGGACTACGCCGGAAACTGCATCCCGTAATCAGCGTTCAGACTGGGACGCAGTTTCCCGCTGGTCCTCTATGCGGAAAGCGCATCCCAGAATGGACGTCCAAACTGGGATGCGCTTTCCGCTCTTGAAGATATGAGGCTGCGGAGCAACTGCTCGGCATAGGTCTATGCTTGCTGCCAGGTATCGACGAGCTCCTCGGCTGCGGCGTAGGGGTCGTCGGCGCTGCAGACGGCGCTCACCACAAAGAAGCCGTCGACGCCGGTGGACTTGAGTTGCGGCAGATCGGCCGTCTTGACGCCGCCGCCCACCACAATGGGGACGGGGCTTGCCGCATGGAGGGCGGCCAGGTCCTCAAAGCTCTTGGTGATGATGGAGCCGTCGGCCGCACGTCCGCAGTCGCGCTTGGTTTCGGTCTCGTGGAGCGGGCCTACGCCCAGGTAATCGACCAGGCTCATGTCGGCGGTCTTGACGTACTCGAGCATCTCCTCGCAGCGGGCCGAAAGACCCACGATGGCATCGGGGCCCAAAAGTTTGCGGCAGACCTCGACGGGGATGTCGCTCTGGCCAACATGCACGCCGTCGACGGCAATACCCTGCTCGCGTGCGGCAAGTACGCAGTCAAGGCGGTCGTCGATCAGCAGCGCGACCTGCCCGGTTTTGCCGGCCTGAGCGATGGCCTGCGCGGCATCGCCCGTCAGTGCGATGATCTCGCGGGCGCTTGCCACCTTGGAACGCACCTGAATGCAGGTAAAGCCGGCGTCGAGCGCCTGGGCCACCACATCGCCCACGGGGCGTCCGAGGGTGTTTTCGGGGCCGAGTACCAGATAGGCCGAGATATCAAGGTTGTCGCGGATGCTCACTGTGCTTCCTCCTGCTTTTTGATCTGCGCTTCCATGCGCTCGAGCTTGCCAGTCATGGTGTCGGTAAATCCGGGTCGAATATCGGCCTTGAGCACGACTTCGGTGCGGATGCCCTTGCTCGCCAACACAAAGGTTGCGTCGCGCACGACCTGCATGACTTCGTCCCAGTCACCCTCGATCTCGGTGAACATCGAGGTGGTGCGGTTGGGAAGGCCGCTCTCGCGAATGACGCGTACGACCTCGGCGACCTCGGCGGACAGCTCGTCGCCGGTGCCGCACGGGGCGATGGCTACGGCGACGAGCGTGTTCATACCGGCATTGGTTGCGGGCTCGGACATGCCTTATGCCTCCTCGAGCTCGAGTTGGTTATCGGCAATGTCCTGGGCGGTCGCGCGGTAGAGCTCGTCGATAAAGGCGACCTTAAAGCTTGCCGGGGCATCGGCAACGGCGGCGGCACGCGTGCCGGCAACGTTGTAGGCGGCGGTGCCGCAGATGGCCGCCGTAAACGGGTCGGCGGCGCAGACATACACGGCCAGCACGCCGCCCTGCGAGCAACCGCAGCCGGTGATTTTGGACATGAGCGGGCTGCCGCCGTGGGACTTGGCCACGGTCGTGCCGTCGGTAATCAGGTCGACTTCGCCCGAGACCACAACGGCGCCGCCGGTGTAGCGGGCGAGCGCCACGGCGGCATCGCGGGCAGCGTCTACCGTGTCGGTGGTATCGACACCGCGCACGCGGCTCAGATCGGCCGCCTCGCCCTCAAGACCCCACAGGCCGGCGAGCGCGATGATCTCGGAGGCGTTGCCGCGCACGATGGCGGGCTTGTACTGCTTGAGTTCGTTTACCAACTGGGTGCGCAGGCTACCGATGCCCAGGCCAACCGGATCGAGCACCCAGGGCTTGCCGGCGTCGTGTGCCGCCTTGGCCGCGCGGGGAATCGTCTGCTCGTAGATGGGGAAGAGTGTGCCCATGTTCAGATAGATGGCGCCGCCGCCGGCAACGAGCGCCTCGCCCTCGTCGGGCAGATAGACCATGGCGGCCGATCCGCCCACGGCGAGCTGCGCGTTGGCGACAAAGTCAATCGTCACCGTGTTGGTGATGGAGCCCGCCATCGGATTGTTGGCACGAATCTCCTCCACGGCCTTGACCACGTTTTGCTTGAGCTGTTTCGAATCGATCACTGCACATGCCTCCTTGGCATAGAAAAGGGGCGCTGTGCATAGACAGCGCCCCTGTAAAGGCGGCATGCTCCCTACGCCAGCATTAACTGACAGGTTCAAAGGATTGGGCCCCATGCCCTCTCAGCCTTGTGGTTTGCACCGCCGGCACTCCCGCATCGAATCTGTTGTTCCCTATACTAGCGCACCTGCCAAAAAGGGACAGGTTTATTTTGGCAGGTAACAACTGGGGCTTTGCGTTTTCCCAGATAAAACCTGCCAATATAAACCTGTCTCTTTTTGGCAGGTCGGTACAATAGACGGGATTAAGAATGACCGAGGGGGCCTTATGATTAAACTTGTGCTGACCGATATGGACGATACGCTGATTCCAGCCGGGCATGACGGCGCCAGCGACTACGCCATCGAGGGCATTCATGCCATGCAGGCGGCGGGTCTGCACTTTGGCCCGGTTTCGGGTCGCCAGCCCTCCGCGATGGGCTGGATGTTCCGCAATCGCGCCGAGTGCTTCTCGACCGGCGCGTTCTGCAACGGCCAGGTCATGTTTGTGGACGGCGAGGTGGTAGCCTCGCATGCGACCGACAACGCCGCCCTTATGCGCTTGGCTGACTACTTGGAGCAAGAGACCGACGATACGTATCTGAAGGTCTACGGCCTGGGTGATGACTTTTGGGGCAACGATGCCTATTGTGTGACGAGCGACCCCGAGCGCGTGCGCCGCGCCATGGAGTCGGGCGGCAACGCATGGCTCAAGGGCGAAGAGGCCCCGTGCCGTCCTGTCGTCGATGACGCGTCGGTGTTCAAGGCGAATATCTGGAGTGCTCGTTCGCGTGAGGAGCTCGCGGAGCTACGCGAGCGCGTTGCCGCTGAGGTGCCGGAACTCTCGCTCGTGTTTCCCAACAATCGTGTGCGCCTGTTCGACATTCTTCCAGCAGGTTGGGACAAGGGTTGCGCCGCGCTGGAGCTGGCGCGCGCTTTGGACCTGACGTCCGACGAGGTGGCCGTATTTGGCGATTCCGATAACGACCTGCCCATGATCGGTGCCGTCCCCAACTCCGTTGCGGTCGCCAATGCCAACGAGGCCGTCACGGTTGCTGCGCGCTGGCATATCGGCGCTGCGGCAGACGATGCGGTTGCCGGGGCTCTGCATCAGATTGCCGCCTGCGCCGCGACGGGGGAGATGCCGTCGTTTATGCGTCAGGCAGATGCGGCGGGTTCGGGTATCGCGGACGTCTAGGGAGGCCATCATGAAGCTTCAGCAGCTCAGATATGTCGTCAAAGTTTCCGAATGCGGCAGCATCACCGAGGCCTCGCGCCGGCTCTTTGTGTCGCAGCCTTCGATTACCGCGTCGATCCGCGATCTCGAAAACGAGATGGGTGTGCACATCTTTGAGCGCACCAACAAGGGTGTCATTGTGTCCGAGGAGGGCGAGACCTTCTTGGGCTACGCGCGTCAGGTGCTCGACCAGGCGGATCTGCTCGAAGGCAAGTACAAGGGCGAGTCCGAGCAGGTGCCGCACTTTAGCGTGAGTTGCCAGCATTATTCCTTTGCCGTTAACGCGTTTGTCGATGTGATCCGTGAGTTCGATGCCGCGCGCTACGACTTTACCCTGCGCGAGGAGCAGACTCACGAGATTATCGAGGACGTCGCGCATATGAAAAGCGAGCTGGGCATCTTGTACCTGTCCGAGCACAACCGCGAGGTCATCGAGCGCATGCTGGTGGCCAACGAGCTCGTGTTCGAAGGGCTCTTCTGCGCCACGCCGCATGTCTTCGTCTGCGCCGATCATCCGCTGGCGGCCCGCTCCAGCGTGACGCTCGAGGACTTGGAAGATTATCCGTTCCTGTCCTACGAGCAGGGCAGTTACAACTCGTTTTACTATTCCGAGGAGCTGACCTCGACGTTTGAGCGCCGCAAGAATATCCGCGTGCGCGACCGTGCGACGCTGTTCAACCTGGCCATGGGCCTCAACGGCTACACGGTGTGCTCGGGCGTGATTAGCCACGAACTCAACGGCCCCGGCATTATCTCGATTCCGCTCGATGTGGATGAGTACATGGAGATCGGCATCATCACGCGCAAGAACACGACGCTTACGCGCTACGGTCAAGCCTATATCGACGCGATCCGTCAGCATATCTAGACTGCTGCGTCCTGTACAGGTCAAATCTCTTCATGGCAGTCCCAACTGATATAGGAAGCATCTATATCAAACTGTTATAAACGTATATTTTACGATGGCTATATGAGCGTTCATACTCTGTCCCAGTAAAGCAACCAATGCAAAGGGAGATATCTATGAGCACTTCAATTCAACCGAACGCGCCGTTTCGCGCTGATATCGTCGGCAGCTTTCTTCGTCCGCAGGCCGTAAAGGATGCCCGCGCTGCCTATGCGGCAGGCACGCTTGATGCCGAGGGGCTTAAGGCCGTCGAGGATGAGGCTATTCGCGACCTGGTGGACAAGCAAAAGGCCGCTGGCCTGCAGGTGATTACCGATGGCGAGTTTCGTCGCAGTTACTGGCACCTCGACTTTATGTGGGGGCTCAACGGCATTGAACGCCGCACCTCGCGTACGGGCTATATGTTCCACGACGAGGAGACCACGGCTGACACCGCCGTGGTGACCGGCCCCATCAGCGGCGAGAACCACCCCTTCGTCGAGCACTTTAAGTTTGTCAAGGTGCTTGAGGGCGAGGGCCAGGTTGCGCGCCAGACCATTCCGGCGCCGATCCAGACGTTCTCGGAGGTTACGCTCGACCGCTGCGATGGCCAGCAGGAGAGCCTGCGCGCTGTCTATAAGACCGATGAGGAACTTGCCGACGCAATTGCAGCCGCTTATCGCACGGTGATCGCCGACCTGTACGCTGCCGGTTGCCGCAATATCCAGTTTGACGACTGCACCTGGGGCATTTACTGCGATACCGACTTTGTGGCTAAGACCGGTATGAGCCCGGTCGATCTGCAAAAGGTGAGCGAGCTGGGCGTGGCGCTCAACAATGCCGCCATCGCGGGCAAGCCCGACGATTTGGTCATCAACACGCACGTATGCCGCGGCAACTACCACTCCACCTATGCTTTCGAGGGCGGCTACGACCCTATCGCTCCGTATCTGTTTGCAAACGAGGATGTCGACGCATTTTACCTGGAGTTCGACACGCCGCGCGCCGGCGGCTTTGAGCCGCTCAGCTACGTTGCACCCGGCAAGAAGGTCGTGCTGGGCTTGGTGACCACCAAGGCCGCAGAGCTCGAGGACGAGGACGTTATCGTTGAGCGCATCCGCGAGGCTGCCCAGTATGTGCCGCTCGAGAACCTGTATCTGTCTCCCCAGTGCGGCTTTGCCAGCTGCGAGATTGGCAACAAGCTGACCGAGGACGAGCAGTGGGCAAAGATCGCCCTGGTCAAACGCATCGCCGAGCGCGTCTGGAAGTAGTGCTGCCGTTCGCAGGGGCGTCGTGGTCGGAGCGGCATGCATCGCGTACAATGGTTCGGATCGTATCGTTCGGGCAGGTAATCCGATATGCCCGGGCGCCCTTCCATTATGAAAGGACATCCATGTCCCAATCCTCGACGCCCGCCGTCGCCGATGCCATCTACGATGCGTCATCGCTCGGTCGCCCGCGCATGTTCTTGCTCGGCCTGCAGCACCTGTTTGCCATGTTCGGCGCCACGGTGTTGGTGCCTGTGCTCACCGGCCTTTCGGTTTCGGCGACCCTTTTGTTTGCCGGCCTGGGCACGCTGCTCTTTCACTTCCTATCGCGCGGCAAGGTGCCAGCGTTTTTGGGATCTTCGTTTGCCTTTATTGCCGGTTATGCCGCAATCGCGCCCAACGGCGAGGCCGAGCTTTTGCCCTACGCCTGCCTAGGTGTAGCCTGTGCCGGCCTGCTCTATCCGGTGCTGGCGGCCCTGTTTCGCGCGTTTGGTGCCAAGCGCGTTATGCGCTTCTTCCCGCCGGTAGTGACTGGCCCCATCGTCATTTCCATCGGCCTGATCTTGGCAAGCTCTGCCATCGCCAACTGCCAGACCAATTGGCTTGTTGCCGTTGTCGCTGTGGCGGTGATCATCATCTGCAACATCTGGGGCCGTGGCATGGTCAAGATCGTGCCGATTCTGCTGGGCGTTGTGGTGAGCTATGCCGTTGCGACTGCGCTCGGCGAGGTTGATTTCTCGGGCGTCGCAGCCGCTCCCTGGGTTGGCTTGCCCGTCGTGTGGGATAACACCGTGTTTGCACTCTTTGGGCCGCAGTTCGATAGCGGTCTTGCCACGACGGCCATCATCACCATTATGCCGCTGGCATTTGCGACCATGATCGAGCATATCGGTGATATCTCGGCTATCGGCTCCACTTGCGAGCGTAACTACATCGCCGATCCCGGTCTGCATCGCACGCTGCTCGGCGACGGCCTTGCCACGATCCTGGCTTCGCTCTTTGGCGCTCCGGCCAACACCACCTATGGC
>URGF01000092.1 GCA_900547285.1 uncultured Collinsella sp. | reverse complement strand
CGTAGCCGCCATAGGTGTCGACGATGATCTTGCGGCCGGTGAGGCCCGTGTCGCCCATGGGGCCGCCCACAACAAAGCGACCGGTGGGGTTCACGTAGATGTCCGCGTTGTCCCACGGCATGTTCTCGGCGGCCATGACCGGGGTAATGACATGCTCGATGAGGTCGGCCTTGATCTTGCCCATGTCCTCAATCTCGGCAGCGTGCTGCGTGGAGATGACGATGGTCGTGACCTCCACAGGCTTGCCGTCCTCGTAGCGCACGGTGACCTGGGTCTTGCCGTCGGGGCGCAGGTAGGCCAGGGTACCATCGTGGCGCACGGCGGACAGGCGCTCGGCCAGGCGGCTTGCCAGGTAGTGCGGCATGGGCATGAGGGTCTTGGTCTCGTTGGAGGCATAACCGAACATCATGCCCTGGTCGCCGGCGCCGATCAGGTCGATCGGGTCGGTGGTAGCGCCGGTCTGGGTCTCGAAGGACTCGTCGACGCCCTGGGCGATATCGGGCGACTGCTCGTGGATGAGGCTCATAACGCCGCAGGTGTCGCAGTCAAAACCGAACTTTGCACGGTTGTAGCCAATGCGGCGGATGACGCCACGGGCGATTTCCTGTACGTCGACGTAGGCCTGGGTGCGAATCTCACCGGCGACGATGACGGTGCCGGTGGTCACGAGGGTTTCGCAGGCGCAGCGGACGTTCTCCACGTTGGCAGGCACGCCGTTGGGGGCGATGTAGCCCTGCTCCTGGAGCTCTATTTCTTTGGCGAGGATTGCGTCGAGGACGGCGTCACTAATCTGGTCAGCGATCTTATCGGGATGACCTTCGGTCACCGACTCCGACGTAAAAACAAAGGACCCGTGTTGGGGTGGGATGGAACGAAGTTCTTCTGACATGATTGTCCTTTCAAAAACGTGTCCCGGCGACCGTTACCATTCCGCCGGGCTCTCTATGCAAGGGCACATCATAGCGCGTAAATCAAACATTCACACCCTTTCCGCACCTACTCATTGGGGACAGACTTAAATGACCAGCCAATAGGAACACTCTTACGGCACCTGGGGACGTTCCTTATGTGTCGGCACTTGGGAACGGTCCTTTTCTGCCGGCAGTTTAGGAACGTCCCCAAGTGACGGCAGTTTGGGACACTCCTGTTCAGTTAGCTTCGAAGAACGTCCCCAACGAATGGTCATTTAAGTCTGTCCCCAATGACTGGGTCGGTGCCCTTTGTGCGGAGGTCGCTTTGATGCTTTATACTGATGCGGTTAGACATCCATCCTGCAATCGAGGAGATTTCCATGGCATCAGACGTTCGCGTCCGCTTTGCACCCTCACCGACGGGCAAGCTGCACATCGGCGGCGCCCGCACCGCTATCTATAACTGGGCTTTCGCCCGTGCTAACGGCGGCACGTTCATCCTGCGCATCGACGACCCCGATCCCACCCGTTCCACCGACGAGAACACGCAGATCATCCTGCGCGCCATGCGTTGGCTGGGCCTGGACTGGGACGAGGGTCCCGAGGTGGGCGGAGACTTTGGCCCCTACGCCCAGACCGGACGCCTGGACCTGTACAAGCAGGCTGCCCAGAAGCTTTGGGATGAGGGTAAGGCCTATCCCTGCTTCTGCACCAAGGAGCAGCTCGAGGCCGATCGTAAGGCCGCGCAGGAGCGCAAGGATCCCTTCCAGGGCTATCAGCGCCGCTGCCGCGATCTCGATCCCGAGGAGGCCCGTCGTCGCATTGAGGCCGGCGAGTCCTACGTCCTGCGCATCAAGGTGCCCGAGGACCGCGGTGACGTCGTTATCCACGACGCCGTTCACGGCGAGGTGACCTTCGACGCCAAGGAGCTTGACGACTTCGTCATCTTCCGCTCCGACGGCACGCCCACGTATAACTTCGCGACCGTCGTCGACGATGCCATGATGAAGATCACCCATGTCATCCGCGGCGACGACCACCTGTCCAACACCCCGCGTCAGGTCATGGTCTACGAGGCCCTCGGCGCGCCCGTGCCCACGTTCGCCCACATCTCCATGATCCTGGGCGCCGACGGCAAGAAGCTCTCCAAGCGCCATGGCGCCACCTCGGTGGAGGAGTACCGCGACGCCGGCTACCTTTCCGACGCCTTCGTCAACTACCTGGCGCTGCTCGGCTGGTCGCTCGACGGCGAGACCACAATCATCCCGCGCGATGTCCTGGCCAGCAAGTTCTCGCTCGACCGCATCTCCAAGAACCCGGCGACCTTCGACCCAAAGAAACTCGACTGGGTCAACGCCGAGTACATCAACGGCATGTCCGATGCCCAGTTTGCCGACGAGATCATGGTCCCCGAGCTGCACGAGGCGGGTCTCATCGAGGGCAACGTCGAGTACGGCGAGGACTGGATCGACGCGCTTGCCGCAATCGTCAAGCCGCGCACCAAGATGCCGGCCGACGCCGTGACCGTCGCCGCTCCCATCTTCGCTACGGCCGAGACGCTCGAGTATGACGAGAAATCCGTTAACAAGGGCCTGGCTAAGGAAGGCATGGGCGCCATTCTGGATGCCGCCAAGGCCGCGCTCGAGGGCGTGGACAAGTGGACTGCCGAGGCCATCGACGCCGCGCTTGAGCCGCTGCCCGAGCAGATGGACCTTAAGAAGCGCGTGGTGTTCCAGGCCGTGCGCGTCGCCGTCTGCGGCAACATGGTGAGCCCCCCGCTGGGCGAGACCATGGCGCTCGTCGGCCGCGACGACTGCCTGGCACGCATCGACCGCGCCCGCACGATGGCGCTATAGTAGACGCGTAAACGCATGTATCCGAGCCCCGTTCCCCCGAGCGGGGCTCTTGTTTCTGTACCGATGAGTGGGTTGCTGGGACAAAATAATCAGTAGTGTTTGTCCCATGTTCGAGTGACGCAACAAGCTCGACACTCGTATCGGCCATGGGACAAACTCTACTGATTATTTTGTCCCACCCCTTTCAGGTCCGTTCGTTAGAGGTGGTGTATGGCTCAACAACTGTCGCTGTTTGGTTCGCCGGAACCGGAGGAAGCTCCGGTGAAGCCCAAGCCTGCCGCTGCCTCGGCTCAGTCTAAGCCTGCGCCCGAGCCCCCTGCCGCCTATGCGAGCGTGGTCCTCGACATCCCCACCCGTGCGCTGTCGGAACCGTTTGCTTACGGCATCCCCGAGTCCCTTGCCAACGAGGTCCAGATCGGATCCACGGTCCTGGTTCACTTTGGTAACCGTGCCGCCGCGGGCTATGTTGTCGACATTGCGCCTGAGCTGGGCGACCTGCAGGGTAACAACGCCTTCGACCCCGCGCGCATTAAAGCCGTCGAGGCTATCCTCAGCAAACCGCTCTTTACCGCCGAGGCTGCACGCATTGCGCGCTGGATGAGCCGCGAGTATGTCGCGACGCTTTCCGAGTGCCTGCGCCTGTTTTTGCCACCGGGCGGCAGCCCGCGTGTGGTCAAGGGCGACGACGGCGTGTGGACGGTTGAACGTCCAGCCGTCAAACCCATCCAAAACCGCTGGGTGATGCTTACGCCCGAAGGCTTTGACTACACGCCACCCAAGACCGCGGTCCGCCAGCGCCAACTCATCGAGGCGCTCCAGTGTGGTCCTGTCACGACGCGCGACCTCAACCTTCTCTATAACAGTATGTCGGCGACCATCAAGTCGCTCGAAAAACGCGGCGTCGTGGTGGTGGAAGAGCGCCGCGCCTGGCGTGGCTGCAGCGAGCAGACCACGCTGTCCTCGGCAAGCGGCAAGGCGCCGGTCGCGCTTACGAACGGTCAGCAGCAAGCGCTCGCGCAGATTGAGCGCGCTCGCCTGGATGTGCACGGCGACGTGGTGCTCGTGGACGGTGTTACGGGCTCCGGCAAAACCGAGGTCTATCTATCCGCCATCGAGCGCGTGCTCGCGGCTGGCCGCTCTGCCTGCGTGCTGGTACCCGAGATTTCGCTGACAGCCCAGACCGTCGGCCGCTTCCGCTCCCGCTTTGGCGAGACGGTCGCGGTTTTCCACTCGCGTCTTTCTGCTGGGGAGCGTCTGGACCAGTGGGATATGGTTGCCAGCGGTGCGGCCCGCGTGGTCGTCGGCGCACGTTCGGCGCTCTTTTGCCCTCTCAGCGATCTGGGCCTCATCATCATTGACGAGGAGCACGAGACCAGCTACAAGCAGGGGTCCAGTCCGCGCTACCATGCGCGCGAGGTGGCAGCCGAGATGGCGCGCCGCTATCGCTGCCCGCTCGTGCTGGGGTCGGCCACGCCTTCTGCCGAGGCCCTCGACCGCTGCCGCCGTGGCACGTATAACGGTGCCACTTGGACGCGTGTCGAGATGCCCGAGCGCCCCGGACACGCCGTGCTTCCCACGGTCCGCATTGCCGACCTGCGCCGTGAGTTTTCTCACGGCAGCCGCTCCATGTTCTCAAAACCCTTGATGGAGGGCTTGGAGCGTGTGGTCGAGCGCCGCGAGAAGGCCGTGCTGTTGCATAACCGCCGTGGCTTTGCGCCATTCCTGATGTGCCGCGAGTGCGGCTGCGTCCCCACCTGCAACCACTGCTCCACAGCGCTTACGTATCACGAGCGCACACACACGCTGCAGTGTCACACATGCGGTTCGTCTTGGCGCGTGCAGCCGTATCCCGCGCCCACGAGCCGTTGCCCCAAATGTGGCAGTCGCTACCTGGCAAAAATGGGCCTGGGCACGCAGCAGATCGAGGACGCTCTGCACCAGTTGCTTCCCGAGGACGTTGCCATCATTCGCATGGATGCCGATTCCACGCGTGGCAAGGATGCGCACAAAAAGCTGCTCGACCAGTTCGATGCGGCGGATTGCGCCGTGTTGCTGGGTACCCAGATGATCGCTAAAGGTCTCGATTTTCCCGAGGTCACGCTCGTGGGCGTGGTCAATGCCGACTTTGCGCTCAAACTGCCCGATTTTAGAGCAGGGGAGCGCGCCTACGATCTGCTGGAGCAGGTCGCCGGCCGCGCAGGTCGCGGGGACCGCCCCGGTGAGGTCATCATCCAGACCTACCTGCCCGAAGATCCGGTCATTCGCGCCGTCGCCGAGCACGACCGTTCGATCTTTACCGACTACGACCTGGACCAGCGCCGCGACGCCCTGTATCCGCCCTTCGTGCGCCTGGCCAACATCTTGGTATGGTCGGCGAACGCGGATGACGCGCGGGACTACATCGGTCGCATCGCGAAGCTCCTCAAGCGTCGCTGGCATGCCGCTGCGCCCGACTTTTTGCGGGCGGGGAGCGCCGTGCCGCAGGTGCTTGGTCCGGCTTCGTGTGTAATCGAGAGAGCCAAGGACCGTTACCGCTTCCATCTGCTTGTAAAGTCGCCGGTAGGGTACCATGTCTCTGATGATATCGACGCCTGCCTCAAAGAGGTGGGCTCCGTGCGCGGCGTGAGCGTGAGCGTTGACGTCGACGCCTATGATTTGATGTAACAACCCGAAAGGATGGCCATGGAAGCCAACGGAATCGTACTGTCGCCCGACCCTCGTCTGCGCCAGGAGTGCGCCGTCATCGAGGAGATCACCCCGGCGATCGAGGCGCTTGCCGAGAAGATGAAGAAGATGATGTTCGACAACGGCGGTTGCGGTCTTGCTGCCCCGCAGATCGGCGAGCTCATTCAACTCGTCACCATCGACTGCGATTACAGCGACAAGAATGACTATGACCCGTACGTGCTCATCAACCCTGTCATTGTTGAGCAGAGCGACCATCTGGTGCCGTTTAGCGAGGGCTGCCTTTCCATCCCTGGCATTAGCTGCGAGATCGAGCGTCCCGATCACGTTGTCGTCGAGGCGTATGACCTGGACGCCAACCTGATTCGCTACGAGGCCACGGGCGATCTGTTCTGCGTGTGCCTGCAGCACGAGATCGATCACCTGCACGGCAATACCATGTTCGAGCGACTGAAGCCGATGCAGCGCATCAAGGCAGTCAAGGAGTACCAGGACGCCCTGGCCCGCGGCGCTCGACCGGGCGAGACGGAGTAGGTCCCACCGTCCCCGGTGCTGAGCGCCCACATATCATCCCGTGCTCAAACATTCTCGCTGCGCTGCGAAACTGCGCGCGGGACGATATAGGCAGGCGCCCCGGGGACTACGTTGACGCTGCTTGTCTCGCCCAGGTGCCGTCGGGCCAGGGATGGGCGTCTTCGCTGATAGGTGCTTTGCTGAAAGAGCTGCTTTTATTGCGGCTCTTTCTTTGGTTTTGGGTATATTTGTTCTTGTTGAATTGTTATTGCGGATGGGCTGGGTACTTGGCTTTCCGCTGTTATTTGTAGCCGTCTCGGCTTTGGTTGAGGGGAGACGTTCTTTATGCGTATTGTGTTTATGGGTACGCCTGATTTTGCTGTGCCTTCGCTGACTTCGCTTGTTGAGGCTGGGAATGAGATTGCGCTTGTAATTACTCGTCCCGATGCTGTTCGTGGGCGTGGTAAGAAGCTTGAGCCTTCTCCTGTTAAGGCCAAGGCGCTTGAGCTGGGGTTGCCGGTCGTTGAGGCCAATCGTATAACGCCTGAGGTTGTTGAGGCGCTCCAGGCTGCGGATGCCGATATTTTCTG
This sequence comes from uncultured Collinsella sp., assembly GCA_900547285.1. Lineage (GTDB taxonomy): Bacteria > Actinomycetota > Coriobacteriia > Coriobacteriales > Coriobacteriaceae > Collinsella. Next base: position 701 of record URGF01000092.1, on the reverse strand, counting down.
TGTGGCTGCCTATGGCTGCATTTTGCCTGATGAGGTGCTGCATATGGCGCCGCTTGGTATTGTGAATGTTCATGCTTCGCTACTGCCTCGTTGGCGTGGGGCTGCTCCTATTCAGCGTGCGATTCTCGCTGGTGATGAGGTTGCTGGCGTTTCCACTATGCGCATTGGGCATGGCGTGGATACGGGCGCTTATTGTGCCCAGGCCTCTACGTCGGTTGCCGGTAAGCATGCCGAGGCTCTGACCATGGAACTTGGTGAGCTTGGTGGCAAGTTGCTTGCCGATACGCTTCCCTCGCTTGCCGATGGCTCGGCTGTTTGGACTGAGCAGGATGAGTCGCTCGTCACTCATGCTGCCAAGATTTCCAAGCAGGAGATGCGTCTGGATCCGCACATGGCGGCGCTTGATTGCGTGCGTCATGTGTTTGCCTCGTCCGATACCGCGCCTGCTCGTTGCGTGATTGCCGGCAAGACCGTGCGCGTGCTCGATGCTGCGCCGGCCGAAGTGTCGCTTGTCGAGGGCGCCGTTGACGTTAAGAGCAAGCGTGTTTACCTTGGCCTATCCGATGGCTCGGTTGAGTTGCTCGAGGTTAAGCCTGATGGCAAGCGTGCTATGGCCGCTTCTGCTTGGGCTGCTGGCCTGCAGGGTGCCGATCTTTCTTGGGGTGTTTTGTCATGAGCAAGCTGTCTCCCGCGCGCCAGCT
>URGF01000091.1 GCA_900547285.1 uncultured Collinsella sp. | reverse complement strand
CGCGACATGGGGTCGCGGTCCGGCCCCTTTGCGACGAATGAAGCAATCAGGTCAAAGCAGCTAAAAAAGGCACGTCCCAAAAAGACTGCCCGTGTGGGTTTGGCTAGGTTCGGGCGCTGTCCGTGCCGTGGGGTAAAATCGTTCAGTCAGAACACGAACCCGCATCGGAGCTCATCACATGGCATTCGTCCATCTGCACAATCACACTGTTTTCTCCATGCTCGACGGCGCAACCCGTATCCAGGATATGGTCAACCGTGCCGTTGAGCTTGGCATGCCCGCCGTGGCCATTACCGACCACGGCTACATGTATGGCGTGCCCGACCTGGCGCTGGCCTGCGACGCCGTCAACCACAACACGCCCGAGTACAAAACCTGGAGCCACGACAAGGCCTTCTTGGAAAAGGACCGCCGCGACGAGCTGGTGGAGCCCGATCCTGAGGCAAACCCGCGCGAGCATGCCCAGTATGTGAAGGACATGGCCATGTGGGACGAGAAGGGCAACATCGACGAGCTCAAGCCGCCCCTGGTCATCAAGCCCATCTTTGGCTGCGAGGTTTACTTTACGCCGGACGAGACCCTTGCTCGCGACCACAAGCCCGAGCTCTACCACATGATCCTTCTGGCCAAGGACCAGGAGGGCTACGTCAACCTGATGCAGACGGTCTCCGAGGCCGCCGTGCAGGGCTTTTACTACAAGCCGCGCGTGACGCTCGACAACCTACGCCGCCACGCCAAGGGCATGATCTGCACCAGCGCCTGCATCGCGGGCATCATTCCCAAATACATCGACCGCGGTGACATGGAGGGCGCCATCAAGTGGGCCGAGACCTTCCGTGATACCTTCGAACCTGGCGACTTTTATATCGAGATCCAGGAACACGGCATTACCACCGACAATGGCCTGACCGACGAGCAGATGGACCGCACGCTCATCGACATCGCCAAACAGGTAGGCGTCAAGGTCATCGCCACCAACGACTTCCACTACCTGCGCCGCGAGGACGCGCCCGTGCAGGACGTCATCATGTGCATTGGTATGAACGCCAAGGTCGACGACCCCAACCGCATGCGCATGACCGGCTCGGAGTTTTACATGAAGACCGAGGAGGAGATGCGGGCGATGTTCCCGTATTGCCCCGAGGCCTGCGACAACACGCTCGAGATCGCCGATAAGTGCTACGTTGAGCTGGACTGGGATTCCATCATCCTGCCGCGCTTCCCGTTGCTCGACCCCGGCGAGACGCACGAGAGCCAGTTCCGCCGCGAGTGCGAGAAGGGCCTGCGCCAGCACTATGGTGACGACTGGGCCACGCGCGAGATCGGCGGCGTCAATATCAAAGAGCGCTTTGAGTACGAATACAAGGTCATCTGCGACAAGGGCTTTGCCGCCTACTTTTTGATCGTTGCCGAGTACGTGCAATGGGCCAAGGACAACGGCATCGGCGTCGGCCCCGGCCGTGGCTCGGCCGCCGGCGCCATCGTCGCCTACGCCATGAACATCACCGCGTTCGACCCGCTCGAGAACGGCCTGATGTTCGAGAGGTTCCTGTCCCCGCAGCGTACCGAGATGCCCGATATCGATATGGACTTCGACGATGAGCGGCGCCTCGAGGTCGTGGAGCACGTTCGCCAGCTCTACGGCCCCGAGAAGGTCACCCACGTCATCACCTACTCGACCATCAAGGCCAAGCAGGCCATCAACGACGCCGCGCGCGTCCTGGACTACCCGGTCTACATGGGCCAGCGCCTGTCCAAGATGGTCTCGAGCGACCCCAAGGTCAAGCTCAAGCAGGTGCTCGACAAGCAACCCGGCAAAGAGGATCTGTTTAACCCCGACTTTGCCGAGGCCTATAAAAAGGACGACGACGCCCGCCGCATCATCGACACGGCGCTCTCGATCGAGGGCCTCACCCGTGGCGAGGGCGTGCACGCGTGCGCCGTTCTGATCTGCCGCGACCCCGTCAACGAGCACGTGCCCACCAAGCTCGACACCAAGGGCGGCGTCGAGATTACCCAGTACGAGGGCCATACCGTCGCCGACATGGGTCTGCTCAAGATGGACTTCTTGGGCCTGCGTACGCTGACGGTTATCTCCAAGGCAAAAGCCAACATCAAAAAGAACTTCGGCATCGACATCAAAGAGGAAGAGATTCCCTTTGACGATCCCGAGATCTTTAAGCTCATGGGCTCCGGCCATACCGCCGGCGTCTTCCAGGTCGAGTCCGCCGGCATGACGGCCACGATCAAGAACATGAAGCCCACCGAGTACAAGCACGTCGTGGCATTGATCGCTCTGTACCGCCCGGGCCCGCTGGGCGCCGGCATGGTTTCGTCCTACATCAACCGTATGAACGGCAAGGAACCGGCGGTTTCCTACGACGACCGCCTGGACGACATCCTGGGCGAAACCTACGGCACCATGGTCTACCAGGAGCAGGTTATGCTCATCTCCGTCGAGATGTGCGGCTTCTCCAAGGGCGAATCGGACTCGCGTATCCGTAAGCCCGTGGCTAAGAAAAAGATCAAGCTGCTCACGTCGACGGTGCTGCACTGGGAGGATGGCTCGGACGAGACCACCTACGACCACTGGATGAACGGCGCTATCAAGAACAACTACACGCGCGAAGTCGCCCAGAAGATTTGGGACGATGTTCTCGAGTTCGCGTCCTACGCCTTCAACAAGTCGCACTCCGCCGGCTACGCCATCCTGGTTATGCAGACGGCGTGGCTCAAGGCGCACTATCCGCACGAGTACATGGCGGCCGTTCTGACGTCCTATACGGGCAAGACCGACAAGATCGTGCACTACGTCTCGGCGTGCCGTCACGACGGCATCCCCGTGCTTTCGCCAGATGTCAACGAGTCCGGTACCGAGTTCACGGCTACTAAGGAGGGCGTGCGCTTTGGTCTGGCCGGCATCCGCGGCGTGGGCACCGGCGTGGCACAGGCGATTATCGCCGAGCGCGAGGCGGGCGGCCCGTTTAAGACGCTGCACGACTTTGTCGAGCGCGTGGACTCGAGCCAGGCCAACCGTCGCGTGATCGAATCGCTGATCAAGGCAGGCGCCTTTGACTCCACGGGGTATCCGCGCCGCCAGATGATGCACTTTGTGGACAAGAACAACCCCGAGAACATCATCGACGCCGCGGTAAAGCGCCAGAAGGATCGCGCGAGCGGGCAGACGTCGTTTTTCGACATGTTTGGCGATGTTGAGGGCTCGGGCTTTGAGGTGAGCGTGCCCGATCCGGATGGTCAGGAGTGGGACCGTCACCTTAAGCTGAGCCAGGAGAAGGAGGTTCTGGGCATCTATGTCTCGGACCACCCGCTGCGCCCGTTTGAGTATGCACTAGCCAAGGCACGCGACTTCTCGTTCTCGCAGATCGATACCGGCTACGAAGTGCAGAACCCCACGGGTGGCACCATCAACCAGGAGATCCCCGAGGGCAAGGCGCTGTGGTGGGCCGGCATGGTCTCGAGTGTGTCCAAGCGCGTGACCAAAAACGGCGACCCCATGGGCATCGTGCAGCTCGAGGACATGGAAGGCGAGGCCACGGTCGTGGTGTTCCCCAAGACCTATAAGGAGGCCGAGGGGTATCTGTACGGCGAGGTCGATCCCGAGACCGGTGCGCAGCTGTCCGATGCGTTTGTGCGCATTAAGGGCAAGCTCGAGCGCTCGGACCGCGGCGACCAGATCATCGCGCAGGAGATCGTGCCGCTGGAGCTTAGCGAGGAGAACAACAAGCCCAAGGTGTTTGAGGTCATGGTGCCTAACAGCCGCTTTAGCCAGGGCAACATGGCGCGTCTGGCCACGGTGCTTACCACCAACCCGGGCGGCGACCGCGTGGAGATTTTTATCGAGCAGGCAGACGGGCGCGTGCTGCGCGCCGAAGTGCCGGCTAAGGTCAACGCGCGCTCGATTCCGCTGCTGGCCGAGGCCAAGGCGATTGTGGGCAACCAGGGACGCGTGACGGTGATCTAAGCTACCCCGGGTGAGATTGGAGGAAGTGATGGCGCAGGGGACGTTTGTGCAGGCGCTTCGCAAAGAGGCGGCGTTGAGCGGCACCTTTATGAAGGGGCGTTCGCTCATGCTCAACGGTGCCGTGCTGTCGATCGAGGACAGCGGCTCGCGCTTCTCCAAAAACGTGACGGTCGAGGGCTCGGTGCGCGGCTCGCGCGGCGACCTGTACAAGACGCACGTGGCGCTCGATATGGACGAGCACGAGGTTATCGACTACGACTGCGACTGCCCCGCCGCATACCGCTATCCCGGTATGTGCAAACACGCCATCGCCACAGCGCTGACATACCTGGACGCCAGCGGCATTGAGCCTGTTGAGGGGCTGCGCACGCCGGTTCGCACGTTTACGGCGCAGCCGAAACAGCCCGCGCGTGCCGCGTCCGCCGCGCCGGCCGTCAACCCCAACTTTCCCTTTCCGGCGCCCGTCCCCACGAGCCCGAGCCTTGTGGCGGCGCTTTCCGATCTTTCGGACGCGCGCATGGATGAGCTGGCGAGCATGCGCCGCAAGCTTGCCGGTGCCGTTGATCCCGACGCCCCCAAAGCGGCGTTGGAGCCCTCGTTGGCGCCGTACTACAATCCGCTGTTCGCTGACCGCTTTAGCTGGGCGCTCGAGTTCCGCATTCGCTGTGGATCGGTCTCCTACGTGGTCAAGGACATCGATGGCATGGCCGATGCCTACGTGCGCGGCGGCACGTTCTCCTATGGCAAGAAGCTCACGTTTGTTCATTCACCTGAGGCCTTTGACGAAACATCGACAAAGCTGCTCAACCTTGTTGTGACGACAGTTGCCTATCTCGATGACATCACAAGCTCGCGTTCGGCGTCGTACGACTTTGCCCGCAGCGGTTTTGTTGCCGAGCGTCAGTTGCCGCTGTCCGAGCATAGCATCGTATATGTGCTGGACCTGCTGCGCGGCCAGACCATCTCCTTTGAGCCCGCTTGGTCGCGGGGGACGACGACGCATCGCACCTACGACGTGGCGGTTGAGCTGTCTCCGCAAGGGGAAGGCGAGGCGTCCGCTAAGCGCCCACCACTCCTTGCCGCCAAAATCGCGCCGGCGGCTGGTGGTAGCTATGACCTGCGCCTGCCCGCCGATATGTACTGCTTTGCGTCGGGCGATGCCGCCTACTTGGTTGACACGCGCCGCGCGCGCCGTACCGACGCTGCATTTGCTCAGCATGCCGCACCTTTTTTGTCGCGCTTGCTGCCGTGCCGCACGCCCGCCCATATAGCCGCCGAGCAGGTGGGTGAGTTCTGCCGCATGGCGCTGCCCATTTTGCGCGACTACACCGACCTTACCGCGCCCGCTGCGCTCGATACCGTGGCGCCCGAGCCGAGCTTTGCCATGGCGATCGGCGTCGACGATGGGCTCGTGACCTGCAAAGTTACGGTTACCTACGGCGACTGGTCGGCAGATCTCTTTAGCCTGGGCGCTCCGGGCAGCCCCTTCGAAGAGCAGCGCCCGGGCGTGCCGCCGCGCGACGAGGTGGCAGAGTTTCGCGTTATGGACACGACGGCCCTGTATTTCGACTTTTACGAGGGCGGCCTGGCGTTTGAGGAACGCGATGACGAGAGCCTGTTCCATTTGCTGACCGAGGGCCTGTCTGCCCTGTCCGAGCTGGGCGAGGTCATGCTCAGCGACCGCCTGCGCCAGATTTCGGTCCGCCCTGCGCCCAAGCTTTCGGTGCGTGCCACCGTCAAGAGCAACCTGCTCGATGTCGAACTGGGCGCGAGCGGTCTTTCGGCGGCAGATCTTGCCATCTATCTGGACTCGTACAAGCGCCACCAGACGTTTGCGCGCCTGACGTCCGGCGACATTGTACGCCTGGACGAGGGTGCCCGCGCCGCGTTTGGCCTTGCCGAAGATCTGGGTGTCGATGCCGTCGACCTGCTCGACGGCGTGTCGCTTCCCGCGTCGAGCACCCTTTTTGTCGATAGCATGCTCGCGCGCACGCCGGCGCTCGAGGCCGATCGCGACGCCGCGTTCCGCCGCACCGTCGAGCGCCTGGACACGCTCGGCAAGATGGACTTTACGGTGCCGGCATCGCTCAAGGCCACGCTGCGTGGCTACCAGGTCGACGGATACCAGTGGCTCGGCTCGCTCGAACACCTGGGCCTTGGCGGCATCTTGGCCGACGACATGGGCCTGGGCAAAACGCTCCAGATGATCGCGCATATCCTGGCGCGTGTGGAGGCGGGGGACACCAAGCCCACGCTCGTGGTATGCCCGGCCTCACTCGTGTACAACTGGACTGCCGAGCTGGAGCGCTTTGCGCCCTCGCTCGATGTGTGCGCCATCGTGGGCGCCAAGGCGCAGCGTCGCGTACAGATTGTCGGCGTGGCCGAGCATAACGTGGTCGTGACGTCGTATGACCTTATGCGCCGCGATATCGACGAGTACGTCGAGCAGGATTTTGCCCGCGTGGTGCTCGATGAGGCCCAGTACATTAAAAATCCGCTCACGCAGGTGGCGCGCGCCGCCAAGCGCCTGCCTGCCGGCGTGCGCTTTGCCCTGACGGGCACGCCCATCGAAAACCGCCTGTCCGAGCTCTGGAGCATCTTTGACTTTTTGATGCCGGGCCTTTTGGGGACGCGCGAGTCGTTTGCCAAGCGCTTTGAGAGCCCGGTCGAGCACGCCGAGGGTGACAGTGCCGCTCGCCTGCAGGCGCTCGTGTCGCCGTTTGTGCTACGCCGCGTAAAGGAAGACGTGGTGGCCGATCTACCCGAAAAGATCGAGGACACCGTCATGGCACAGCTCACCGGCGAGCAGCGCAAGCTCTACCTGGCCAACCAGGACCGCATCGCCCAGCAGGTACAGCACCGCGAGACATCCGAGTTTAAAAAAGACAAGCTCAAAGTGCTCGCCGAGCTCACCAAGCTGCGCCAGATCTGCTGCGACCCGCGTCTACACTACGAGGATTACAAGGCGGGGAGCGCCAAGCTCGATACGTGCATGGAGCTCGTGCACGGCGCACTCGACGGTGGGCATCGCATCCTGTTGTTCAGCCAGTTTACGGGCATGCTCGATATCATCGGCAAGCGCTTGGCCAAGGAGGACATCGCCTTCCTTAAGCTCACGGGCGCTTCGTCTAAGGAGAGCCGCGCCAAGATGGTCGCGCAGTTCCAAGCGGGCGAGGTTCCGGTCTTTTTGATTTCGCTCAAGGCGGGCGGAACGGGCCTGAATCTGACGGGCGCGGACGTCGTGATTCATTACGACCCCTGGTGGAACACGGCAGCGCGGAATCAGGCGACCGACCGTGCCTA
>URGF01000090.1 GCA_900547285.1 uncultured Collinsella sp. | reverse complement strand
GTCAGATTGTCCAAATGCGGCCCGCGCAGCGTCGAGCTGTTACCCGGTTTGGTGAAACCGCGTAACTACTACTCCCGAGCTCCGTACTGCTCGTAGTAGGCGTCGATGGCGGCCTTGAGTTCGTCATCGATGACGACCTTGCCGTCGATCTCGTGGTTGTAGAGGGTCTCGACGACCTCGGCCATGGAGACGATGCTCGCGACGGGGAAACCGTACTTGGCCTCGATCTCCTTCTGCGCGGTGGTCACGCCACCCTTGCCGACCTCCATGCGGTTGAGGGACACGATGAGGCCCTTGATCTCGACATCGGCAGCAGCCTTGACCTTGGGATAGGTCTCGTCGATGGACTTACCGCTGGTGGTGACGTCCTCGACCATGACCACGCGGTCGCCGTCCTGGGGCTCGTAGCCCAGCAGGTTGCCCTTGTCGGCGCCGTGGTCCTTGGCCTCCTTGCGATCGCAGCAGTACTTGACCTCCTTGCCGTACAGCTCGTGGTAGGCAATTGCGGTCACGACGGCCAGCGGAATACCCTTGTAGGCCGGTCCAAACAGCACGTCAAAGTCGTCGCCAAAGTTATCGTGGATGGCCTGGGCGTAATACTCGCCCAGCTTCTTGAGCTGATAGCCCGTCACATAGGCGCCGGCGTTCATAAAGAACGGGGACTGACGGCCGCTCTTAAGCGTAAAGCTGCCGAACTTAAGGACGTCGGACTCGACCATAAACTTGATGAACTCTTGCTTGTAAGCCTCCATGCGGGCTCCTCTCGTAATCGCGTACGTGCCTTCCAGTTTAGCGCAGGCAGGGCGCGTTGCGGGCGCGCTTTGGGGCCTCGGCATTCTGTAAAGGCTTTGTCAGGGGCAATGGTTTTCCAAACATTGGGGTTGACACGGCAAACCCCCTCATCAAGAATACGGGCGGATTGTAACGGGTACGAGACACCCAAAGCGCGCCGCGCCCGGCCTTAAGGAGGTGTGCCATGGAAGGCAGTCATAGTCGAAAAACCTGCATGTCGCCCTCGGCACGCCGCGAGGATTCCGCGCACGCATAAGCGCCAACAGCCGATCGTCAAAACCACCACAAAGGTGCCTGTCCCCTTCGTGGTGGTTTGAAAGCATGACGTGAGCGACATCTAGGTTTTTTGAAGCAAATACGACACGTACGCTAACTCCCTTCAACAAGGAGGACCCTATGCTGATGCTCAAAACCGCCACGGTACTCGAAGCCATCTCCAAGCGCCGCCGCACGGCGCGCCCCGCCGCTCACACCGGCCTTGCCAAGAACACCATATTCGCCGCCACCCATAGTGCCGAGGACGCCCTCGTTCTGCTCGATGCCACGGCAAACGGCCTCACCGCCAAGCAGGCAACCGAGCGTCTGGACGCCTCCGGCCCCAACACCATCGAGGCACCGACCAAAACGCTCGCCCGCCGTATCGCCGACGCCTTTGTCGACCCCTTCGCCGGCATCCTCGCCGCGCTCGCGCTGGTCTCACTCTACATCGACGTGCTCGCCGTGCCCGAGCCGCAGCGCGACCCCTCCACGGTCATCGTCATCGACACCATGCTGCTGGTATCGGGTGGCATGAAGTTTATCCAGGAAGCCCGCAGCGACAATGCGGCCGAGGCCCTTAAGGACCTGGTCTCCAACACCTGCTGTGCCCTGCGCGACGGCGAGCGCGTCGAGATCCCCTTCGACGAGCTCGTCCCCGGCGATGTAATCCGCCTCTCTGCCGGCGACATGGTGCCGGCAGATGCCCGCATCATCACCGCGCGCGACCTGTTTGTGATCGAGTCCGCACTCACCGGCGAGAGCGAGGCCGTCGAGAAGACCGCTGCCATCACCGTCGTCGAGGGTGCCGACGGCTCCGCGCTACCACTCTCTGCCTGCAAGAACATCGTCTTTACCGGCACCTCCGTGCAAAACGGCACCGCCATGGCGCTTGTCGTTGCCACCGGCTCGGACACCTACCTGGGCGGCATCGCCAAGATGCTCAACGGGCGCGGCGAGAAGAGCGCGTTTGACCGCGGCGTCTCGAGCGTCTCCATGCTGCTCGTGCGCCTCATGCTCGTTATGGCGCCGGCGGTCTTTGCCATCAACGCCGCCACCAAGGGCAACGTCATCGATGCGCTGTTGTTCGCCACGAGCGTGGCCGTGGGCATCACGCCGCAGATGCTTCCCGTCATCGTGACCACGAGCCTGTCGCAGGGCGCCAAGGACCTCGCCCGCCGCCAGGTTATCGTCAAGGAGCTGCCGGCGATCCAAAACCTCGGCGCGATGGACGTCCTGTGCTGCGACAAGACCGGCACCCTCACCGAAGACCGCATCGTGCTCGAGCGCTACCTCAACACCGACGGCAACGAGGATGCGCGCGTGCTGCGCCATGCGTTTTTGAACAGCTTCTTCCAGACCGGCCTCAAAAACCTTATCGACCTGGCCGTCATCGACCGTGCCGATGTGACGCCCTCGACCGTCGTGCCCGATTCCATGCTGGGCCAGAGCCTGCGCGACCGCTATACCAAGATCGACGAGGTGCCCTTCGATTTCTCGCGCCGTCGCCTGAGCGTAGTTGTCGCCGACGCCCAGGGCAAAACCCAGATGGTCACCAAGGGGGCTGCCGAGGAAATGCTCGAGATCTGCTCCTTTGTCGAGGTCGACGGCGCCGCCCAGCCGTTCACCGAAGATAAGCTCGCCCAGATTCGCAAGCAGGTCGCCGGGCTCAACGCCGAGGGCCTGCGCGTGATTGCCGTGGCGCAGAAGACCAATCCGCGCTGCGTGGGCGAATTTGGCATCGCCGACGAGTGCGACATGGTGCTGATGGGCTTTTTGGCCTTCCTCGATCCGCCCAAAGCAAGTGCCACGGGCGCCGTCGCCACCCTCGAGGCCAAGGGCGTCGCCGTTAAGGTCCTGACCGGCGATAACGACCGTGTCGCCGCCACCATCTGCGAGCAGATCGGTATCGACGCGAGCAACGTCTTGCTGGGCTCCGAGATCGATGCGCTCGACGATGCCGAGCTTGCCGAGCGCGCCGAGCACACCCACCTCTTCGCCAAGCTCTCACCACTGCAGAAGGCGCGCCTGGTGCGCGTCATGCGCGAGCTGCTCGACCACACTGTGGGCTTTATGGGCGACGGCATCAACGACGCCGCCGCCATGCGTGCGAGCGACTGCGGCATCTCGGTCGATTCGGCCGTCGACATCGCCAAGGAATCCGCCGACATCATCTTGCTCCAGAAAGACCTGGGCGTGCTCGAGCGCGGCATCATCGAAGGCCGCCGCACCTACGGCAACCTGCTCAAGTACCTCAAGACCACGGTGAGCTCCAACTTTGGCAACGTGCTATCCGTGACCGTCGCGAGCCTGTTCTTGCCATTCTTGCCCATGAGCGCTCTGCAGTTGGTGCTGCTGTCGCTGGTCTACGAGATCGTGTGCATCGCGCTGCCGTGGGACACCGTCGATGACGCCTGGACTGCCCGTCCGCGCGCCTGGGATGCCGCGTCCATTAAGGGCTTTATGCTCGAGTTGGGTCCCGTGAGCTCACTGTTTGATATCGTGACTTTCGCCGCGCTCTTCTTTGTGGTGTGCCCCGCCGCCGTGGGCGCAAGCTGGGCAGAGCTTGCCGCTATAGGCGACGTCGCAGGCATGGCGGCCTTTACGGCGCTCTTCCAGAGCGGTTGGTTTGTCGAGTCCATGTGGTCGCAGACGCTCGTGGTCCACATGCTGCGCTCCCCGCGCCTGCCGAGCCCGCGCGACCATGCCGCGCCCGCGCTGTGCGTTCTCACCGTGCTGGGCCTGGCGCTCGTCACTTGGCTGCCGGCAAGCCCCATCGCCGATGCACTCGGCCTCATGACGCTACCAGCGAGCTTTTTCGCGCTGCTCATCGGCATCGTTTCCGCCTATATCGCGCTCACCCAACTGGCCAAGCGCCGCTACATCGCCCGCCACGGCGAACTGCTGTAGCGCCACCAGTGCCATCACCAAGAATACTTGGGCCGCAGCGACCCGCCCCTGCTGGTCGCTGCGGCCCAAAACAGCTAAAAAAGCCCCGTCCCAAATGAGCTAGTCTTGGGGCGACCAGGACCAGAAGAAGTTGATGAGGGCCACGCGCGAGGCGGCGCCGGTCTTTTTGTTGATCGAGGCGATATGACGGTAGAGCGTGGAGCGCGAAAGGAAGAGCGTTGCAGCGATATCCTGAACGCTCTCGTTCGATGCGACCAAGGCCTCCAAAACATCGCGCTCGCGCTGCGTAAGCTCAAAGGCAGCGACGAAGGCATCGAGTCGCTCGCCGAGCGTGAGCTCCGGCACCTCTACAGCAGCGGGCTCGCTCTGAGCGGACACGAATCCCGCGCCACGATCGTCGGCAGCAAGCGTCAGGTCGCCGGGCGCTGCAGCGTCATCGGCCCGCTGCCCAGACTGCCCCAGCAGCGAAATCGCAATGCCCACAAACAGCACGAGCACCGCACTCACCGCCAGCAGCACGTTCTGGCTCGAAACAATCGCCACCGCCGGCGCCGTCACGAACATCGCGCAAACGTTGTTGATGACACGGCCCATGCACGGCCACAGATACGACCAGTGCGCATAAACCGAAATGGCAGCAAATTTCGTCGTGAAAAACACCACGAAGAAGCCCGAACCCAGATAGAAAATCGCAATGGCCGCAAGCGCATTGCCGCCATTGCCGTCGACGAGCAAGACAAAGAACGAAAGCGCGGACAACATGGCAGTGCAAGTCATGGTGATGTTCATATACGAACGATCGTGCAGGTCAAATAGGGCGCCGGCGACCAGAGCGCTCACGCCCATCAGCAAGCGCGGCCAATCGCCCAAGTCGATGGCCCCGGCGGCGTGCGAGGTCGTGAGCCCTGCATTGAGGGCGGCAAACACACCGGTAAGGCAGGCGATTGCGACCGTCAGACGCACCACGGCGCGCCGAAAAGCCGCCGTTGACTCGGGATCGTCTTGCCACTTGGCGCCAAACTCCGACGCATCCACCGAAAGCTCGGAGATATCGGGCGCATGCCCAAACCCAGCTTCGCCGCGCAGCTTGGCACGACGAGCGTCGTGGAGCAGCACCACCAGCGCGATTGCGCAGACAACAAAAACCAGCAGCTGCGGAACCCCCGCTGGCATCACCATATGGTTGAGTACCTGCACCAGCACGCCCAGGGCATACGAAAGCGCCGTCGCGCGCGCCAAATACGGCGTCCGCGCAAAGCGTCGCGCAAAGTTGGCGTGGGCGGTCGATCCGCAATAGCCCAGCGTGCAGCATGCTATCAGACCGCCGGCAATTACCATCTCAAACTGAGCTGCCATAATCAACAGCAGCAGCGCCGATGCCAGCAGCACACCCGCGATGTCACTCGTCATATCGATAGCACGGGGGCGGCGATAGTACAGAATGGGGCGCACAAAAAAGCCGATCACGCCCGCACCGACAATGAGGCTCTCGTAGATAACAACCTGGTCCGGCAGCACAAACTCGGACACGCGCACGTCAAAAAGGCGCTCGCCAGCCAAAAACGTATAATAGAACAGTGCCAGGCATATTATCTCCCTCATGCCCCGACGCACGTATGCGGCTGCGTCTCCCATACCTCTCATGAATACCCCCCCCCGCTCAAATGGCTGTAAAACCATTGTAATAAAGAGCCAGTCTCAATATCGAAACCGGGCTCGAAATGCTGCGAATTTAACCCCAGCAGTCCACGTCGTGCACCGATTTTGAGCCGCACGTCCCAGAAGGGGGCACGCCGTGGACTGCTGGCTCGCCAAAAAGTGTCCCCAACTGCCACTCATTTAAGTACGTCCCCAATGAGTGCAAGTGCCAATCAAATGACGAGAGTGGATAATCTCCCACTTTGAGCCTGTATGAAGGCCAAAAACGGAAGATTATCCACTCTCATTCTGCGGGTAGTCATTGGGCACTCATTTAAGTCTGTCCCCAATGAGTAGTAAATGCTGGAGAAGAGCCGTTAGCGCCCGGGGGCCAGGATCACCAGCGCGTCGTGCTCAAAGGGATGCTGCGCCACGCGCACGGTGCCGTCACCGTTGTCACGGACGGGCAGTTTTGCGATGCGCTTGTCCTCCATGTCGAGGACCGTCGCCGTCCAGCCACGCGCGCCATCGAGCTTAAACGTAAGCGCCGTGGTGCGCGGCAGGTACGTGACGACGCGATCGCCAACGCGCGCCACGCGAATGGCCTCGCGCGCGTCGTCGAGAAGCTCCTGCGCCGGTACCACGGCAAGCGCGTCGTCGGCAGCCGTGGCACCCAGGCCGGCAAGCACATGCTCGATCGCGCCAAAGTCCCACACGCCCGCAAACTGCAGGCACTCTTGCCAGCGGAACGGCATGTCAAAGCCCTCGCCCAGGACCGAACCCTGGCTGCGCGATGTCTGCCAGTTCCACACGCCGTGTGCGCCATAGGTCACGCCGGCACTGGCACCGGCAAGAATCGACGACCATACGCTCGCGCGGCAATCCTGCGCGGTAAAACGCCAGTACACGTTGCGCGACGCGCCCATCTGCTCGTAGCAAGGCTCGGAGTTGACCATCGGCTTTTTGGGATAGTTGGCGATAAAGTCCTGCGGCAAGCGCCAAGCCTCGGGCTGGCCCTCGTAGTTGTGGCCGGGTTGGAACATGTAAAAGTCAAGACGGTCCAGATACTGCGCCGGAATGGTGCGATTGCCGCGGTTGATATGCATGGTGCGCAGCGCCTCGGGCGCACGCTTGACGACCTCGTCGAGCGCGTCCTCGTAATAGGCAATCGCCTCGTCGCCGGCAAAATCGGTATCACCCGTCACCACGTAGACAGGGTCGAACTCGCCCAGGTTCTCGACAACGCGGGCAACGTGGGCGCGAACCTCCTCACGCGGCATAATCTCGGCACCGCAACGCTCGGCGATCTTGGCACCCCAGGTACCGGGCACGTAGTTGCACCACATGAGCACGAGCGCCGGACGAATGCCGTGCTCGACGGCCACGCGGCACATGGCGGCGGCACGATCCCAATACGCCTGGTTGGGGCAGGACCAATCAAAGTGCACGCCGTCCTCGCTGGCATAGGGCCAAATGCCCAGATCGGGACAGCAGCGATCCCACTGCGGCAGCGTGTTGATCTGCAGCACGTTCATGCCCTGCTCGGCACGGCGGGTCAGGTAGTAGTCCCAGTCGTCCTCGGCGATGCTCGTAAATGCGCTCCAGCACGTATCGGCAAACCAGAAGAACGGTTTGCCCTCGCACAAAAAGCCGTCCTGGCGACCGTTGACGGTCAGCTTTCCCAAACTCATCTGCATGTCCTTTCGTTTGATAAAGGATTTGCGAACCGCCGGGGGATTTCGCGGTAACCCCGCGCGAAAGCCCCCG
>URGF01000089.1 GCA_900547285.1 uncultured Collinsella sp. | reverse complement strand
TCGCCATGATAAATAATTGTCCCCCCCCCCTGCTCAATGGCGTACTGCCTCCGTAGCGAGTGACGCGCAGGGAAATGAGCCTGCTGACTTTTGGTGATGACGAGAATTAAAGCAACCTCCAAGAAAGAGGTCCCAACATGAAAACAACCAAGAACATCGCACGCCTGGCAGTAACCGCCGGCCTCACCGCAGCCCTGAGCTTCGGCGGAGTGATGGCCCCGGTCACGATGGCGTTTGCGGCGGAGGCGGCACCGGCCAACAGCATTACGATCAATAAGATTGCCGAGGACAACAAGGACAATACGTTTAAGGCCTATCAGATTTTCAAGGCCAAAGTCGTTGATGAGAAGGACAAAGGTAAAGTTGCCTCCGATATTGAATGGTCAAGCACGACTATCGGATCCAAGGTGATTGCTGCTATTCAGGGGTCTACCAAGTACAAAGAGCTTGTGAAGGCGGATTCCACCAAGGCACTCGCTGCAGATGCCACTGCTCCGGTTGTTGCCGAGTGGCTTTCTAACAATGTGACGGATACTAACGCCAGCTCGGCAAGCAGCAGCGAAGGCACGCGGGTTGCTCCCGGGGATGTACTGTATGCAATTGCGGCTGCGGTAACAGACGAGACTCCTGCGGGAAACGGAATTCCGGTGGACACTTCGTGGACGCGTCCGGCCATCACTTCCGATGGTCATTACGGCGATGGCTATTACCTGTTCGTGTCGGACGGCCTTAAGGCGGATAAGCCGAACACTGGCACCTCTCCGATTTTCGCTATCGTGGGTGGTGAGCCCGTAACAGTCACCGAGAAGACCAGCATCCCCACGGTCGAGAAAAAGGTCCTTAATGACTCCAAGGTGAAGGGCGTCAACATTACTGACCAGACTGACTGGGAAGATTACGCCGACTCCCAGATCGGCCAGAAGGTGAACTACAAGCTCACCGGCACGATTGCAGACAACTACGCCACCTATGATTCCTATGCATACAAGTTTACGGATACCCTTTCGCAGGGCCTTACTTATGCTAAGGGCTCGCTCGAGGTTTATGCGCTGAATAACGAGAGCTATACCAAGATAGATCAGAATAGCTACACCGTGGTTGAGCCTGCTGAGGACAATAATAATACTCTGACGGTGAGTTTTAATGATAAGGGGTTGAAGTCGGCTACTGCGGCTAATGAAAGCGATCTTCTTAATATCGATGCTAAAACTCAAATCGTTGTCTTCTACAAGGCCGAACTCAATAGCAAGGCTAGCTATGAAGCTTCCGGTAATAAAAACGAGGTCTATCTCGAGTACTCCAACAACCCCATGGCCGAAGGTACCGGTAAATCCGAGATCGATGTTGTGACGGATCACGTTTTCCGTCTCGATGTCACCAAGACCGATAAGGACACCGGGAGCGCACTCACGGGAAAGAATCTCCAGGCGGGCTTTAAGGTTAAGGTTATTCGAGGTGACGAGGCCACTTTGGATAACAAGTGGCTTGGTGAAAACGGCGAAATTGTCGAAGAGAGCCAGGCATATGAGTTCAAGACGCAACTCGATGACGGCAAGGTCTATATTCCCGGCCTTGATACCGGTACATACCAGATTACTGAGACCACTACGCCCACTGGCTACAACACCGTCGCCCCATTTGAAATCACGGTAACTCCGTCCTACAAGAATAATGGTGAGTTGGATACGCTTACGGTCAGCTCCAACAATAAGGAGATGACCGTCATTAAGGATGCAAATGGCGCAACCATTCCCCTCACGATTAAGAACAAGAAGGGCTCTGGCCTCCCGCTGACCGGTCTCAACGGCGTGACCTTCACTTGGATCGCTGGTGGCGCGGTGCTCGTCATCGGCGTGGCGCACCTCATCCGCAGCCGTAAGCAGGCTGAGGAGTCCGAGCAGGAGTAACGCTCGCTCACCCATCCCTTTGGCAGGTGGGATGCGATGACCATGAGACTTGCGGACACTTTTCTCGTCCATCGACGTTCTTGCTTTGCCATTCTCTTTGGCTCTGTTAGACCAGGATTGACATACATGTGTCCCCACGGTGCCATATCGTTGACCCCATAGACCGCGATGATGGGGGCAGCATGAACGCCGAAGACCTGGTCCTCAACTTCAAGAAGGGCATGGCGAACCTCAGCAAGACCGAGCGCCGCCGCGCTATCGAGTCCGTCAGGGACGTGATCCGCGCGGCGGCGTTCGACGACGCGGCCGGCTCCGCCTACGAAATCGAGCGCTGCCCGCGCTGCGGGTCCGCCGCGGTCGTGAAGAAGGGCAAATCGAAGAACGGCGAGCAGCGCTACCTCTGCCGGGGCTGCGGCAGGACCTTCGGCATGGGCAGCGAGCGCATCCTGGGGACGAGCAAGCTCCCGAAGGAGACCTGGATGGCCTACGCCGAGTGCTTCGTGCTCATGCTGCCCCTGCGCGAATGCGCGAGGCGCTGCCGCGTCTGCCTCAAGACCGCCTACACCATGCGCCACAGGCTGATCGAGTGCCTCTCGGCCTACTCCCCCTCGTTCAGGGTCGAGCGGGGCTGCGGCTGCGAGCTCGACGAGACCTATTTCCCCGAGTCGTTCAAGGGCAACCACGCGAAGGGGTCGTTCACGATGCCGCGCCCCTCCCGGCACCGCGGCAAGCAGGTGCACAGACGCGGGCTGTCGCGCGAGCGGATCTGCGTCATGACCGGAGTGAACGACTCGAACGAGACGTTCCTCGAGGTCACGGGGCGGGGCGCCCTTTCGAGGGAGCGCGCCATGGACGCGCTGAGGGGCCGCATCGCGGCCGGCTCGGTCGTCGCGACCGACAGGGCGGCCGCCTACGTCGGCGTCCTCGCCGAGCTCGAGGTCGCCGCGCACGCGGCCTACGACCCCAAGGACCGCTCCGGGGGGACCATCAACCGGGTCAACACCGTCCACTCGCTCCTCGGCGCCTTCATGGAGCCGTTCAGGGGCGTGTCGACGAAGCACCTCGACGCCTACCTCGCCTGGTTCAGGTGGTGCCGGACCTTCATGGCGACCGATTCCGGCGCCGCCGGGCGCACGGTCGCGCGGCAGCTCGCGCACGGCGTCTGCAGGAGCCGCGTCCGCGACATGTTCAACGTGGAGCCGCCCTACATGGACTACTGGGCCGCGCCCGCCGCATAGAGGCGGTAGAATGGTCGCACCGCGATACACGAGGAGGGGTGAGGCCATGCCGTCGAACATACCGGCCACGACGATCCGCATCGACCCGGAGGTCAAGAGGGAGGCCACGGCCATCCTGGACGAGCTCGGCCTGTCCATGTCCACCGCCGTCAACGCGTTCCTCAGGGCGCTCGTCCGGGAGGGCGGGATGCCGTTCGAGATGAGGGTCAAGACGCCGGCGCCCGACGAGGAGACGGCGAGTTAGCCGGCAGGTCGGCATGAAACGGCAGGGCCAGGCGAGCAACTCGTCCGGTCTCGGGCGCATCGCCCCTTGCCGGATTCAGATTCGACAAGGGGCGACCATTGTGCAATCGCAAGAAGATGACGGGGCGGAATGTCAATCCTGGTCTAACAGAGCCTTTAAAAATCATTGCGTTCCTAATGATTTTTAAATCCCCGTCCCAGAATAATCATCCTTCGGCGTCGCTCGGGGCAGCTAAAAAAGCCCCGTCCCAAATGAGCTGCCGTGCCGCTATACTGGTGCGCGGTCGTACGCGAGCTCACGCGGCGGCCCTTGGTAACCCGACTTCCCGCGCCGTATCCGTAGCGGCGCTCCCGGGGGAAGCGGATATACGCAAAGGAGTTCTATATGAGCAATCCCTCGAACCGCGCCTCGATGCGCGGGCAACTCACGCTGCGCGGCGTCGTCATCGGCGTCCTTGGCTGCGTGATCATCACGGCAAGCTCGGCCTACACGGCCCTCAAGATGGGTGCACTCCCCTGGCCGATTATTTTCGCTGCCGTCATCTCGCTGTTCTTCCTTAAGCTCATGGGCAACGCCAGCCTCAACGAGGCCAACGTCACCCACACCATCATGTCCGCGGGCGCCATGGTCGCCGGCGGCCTGGCGTTTACCATCCCGGGCGCCTGGATGCTGGGCTATGCCGACCAGATCAGCTGGCTCGACATGTTTATCGTGGCACTCGCCGGCACCATCTTGGGCCTGCTGGCAACGGCGCTCATCCACCGCCACTTTATCGTGGACGCCGCGCTGGAGTTTCCCACCGGCAATGCCGCAGCTCAGACACTGCGCGCCACCGAGGCCGGCGGCAAGACCGGCAAGCAGCTCTTTGGCTCCATGGCCATCGCAGGCATCTACAGCGTGCTTCGCGACGCTCTGGGCGTGGTGCCGAGCATGCTGTGCACGCTCAATATCCCCGGCGTGACCTTTGCCATCTATAACTCGCCCATGCTGCTCTCCATCGGCTTTTTGGTTGGCTTCGCCCCGGTTGCCTTCTGGTTTGCCGGCGCGCTGCTAGGTAACTTTGGCATCATCGTGGGCGGCACCGCTGCGGGTCTATTCGACGTTGTGACTGCGCAGGGCATCGTCAAATCGCTCGGCATGGGCCTCATGATGGGCTTTGGCGTCGCCGTCGTCCTCAAGGACATCCTGCCGCAGGTCGCCGGCATCGCCCGCGGCCTCGCCGCCGACAGCTCCAGCGACACCGACGAGCAGTCGCTCATCTCGGGCTCGCTTAAGCTCGACGCCGGCATCATCGGCCTGGGTACTGCCGCCATAGCCGTGATCGTCGCCATCGCGCTCGACCTTGGCCCCGTCCCGGCCGTCATCGTCACGCTGTTCACCTTTGTCACCACTATCATGAGCGCGCAGAGCTGCGGCCAGACGGGCATCGACCCCATGGAAATCTTTGGCCTCATCGTTATGCTCATCGTGGCTGCCTTCGCTCAGATCGCTCAGGTCAAGCTGTTCTTTATCGCTGGCATCGTAGCCGTGGCGTGCGGCCTTGCGGGCGACGTCATGAACGACTTTAAGGCCGGCGCCGTGCTGGGCACCGACCCGCGTGCGCAGTGGATCGGCCAGGCCATCGGCGGCATCGTGGGCGCCCTGGTCGCCGCTGCCGTCATGGTCGCGCTCGTCACCGCCTATGGTCCGGATGCTTTCGGCCCCGACAAGAGCTTTGTGGCCGCACAGGCAAGTGTGGTCGCCACCATGGTCTCGGGCATCCCGAGCGTGCCGTGGTTCGCAGGCGGCTTTATCGCCGGCATCGTCATGTACTGGCTCGGCATTCCGGCCATGATGATCGGCCTGGGCGTGTACCTACCGTTCTATATGTCGCTCACGGCTTTCTTGGGCTCCTGCGTCAAGCTCGCCTACGACAAGTGGGCCGCACGCCGCGACGCCGCTGCCGGTCTTTCGGACGAGGAGAAGGCCTCCAAGGATGCCGCCTTCCAGGAGCAGGGCCTGGTCGTCGCCAGCGGCCTGCTCGGCGGCGAGTCCATCGTCGGCGTTATCCTGGCGTTTGTCTCTGTTGGTCTGAGCCTGCTAGGGTAGGCTGAACAACAACGCACCAGCGCAGAGCGCGGGGTCGGAATCAAACCGGCCCCGCGCTTTTTTGTCTATTTGACTCTTATGATCCTCACGGCGTTTTAGCCATGTCGATTGGCCTGACTTCCAGGTCAACAAACCTTGTCTGACACCTCGCCTAACGCGGTGTAGAGTAAAGACGACAGACGCAAGAAGCGGCTCAGAAGCTAAACGAGGTAAGCATGGAACTCGACAAACAACAGATCAAGCGGCTGCGCGAGCGTCATCATCGTCGTCACGGTATACGCCCTGCACACAGCGAGGCCATGGAGAATGCCACCCGTTTCCTTAAGCAGGCGTTCAACATACGCGAGGGACGCGCGCCCTATCACGTGATTCGCAAGCGCTTTGTAAACGGGGCGCGCCTGACTGGCTCACACTTATGCATCCTGATCATTGCCATGTTGATCGCGAGCATCGGCCTCGATATCGACTCGGACATTGCCATCGTGGGCGCCATGCTCATCTGTCCGCTCATGGGCTCGGTCCTTGCCATGGCATACGGCATCGCCACGCTCGACCGCGAGATTGCCGTCGAGGCAATTGCCGGCCTCGCGCTGCAGATGGTCTTTTGTCTAATCACGTCCACGCTGTACTTTAAGCTCTCGCCCCTTGGCACCACCACGGCCGCCATCATCGACAACTCGACACCGACTGTGTGGGACCTTGCCGTCGCGCTCGCGGGCGGCTTTGCGGGCGGACTGGGCAACTCGCGCGACCAGGAACCCGCCACGCTCATCGCCGGCGTGGCCGTGGCGACCGCGCTCATGCCGCCCCTGTGCGCGGCGGGTTATGGCATTGCCATCGCGAGCGGGTCGCTGTTTCTCTCGGCCCTCTACGAGTTTGGCATCAACGTCGTCTTTATCGCGCTGGCGGCCGAAGCCGTACTACTTCTTTTGCGCGTGCCGCTCAAGCGCGACCTCAACGGCGACGGCATTGTGACCGCCGAGGAAAATGCCGAGGTCGATGAGCTGTCACACAAGGTGCGCCGCCGCATCATCGTGGGTACGGTGATCTTTGCCATCCCCTGCATCGTCATGACCGCGGGGTCCATTGGCTCGGCACAGGCCGGCGTGCAGGACGGCTACGGCGTCACCGAAACCACGCGCGAGCTTGCCGCGGTGCTGCCGGGCTTTAAGGATTACACCGTTGCCGTCGAGACCTCGGCCACCGAAGGCGAGGAGGAGGGCCTTGTCACCGCCCGCAAAAAGGACAGCCAGGACATCTGCTTCGTCCCCGACGGCGACTACGCGAAGATCATCGCCGCGCGCACCGGCAAGGAACCCCAGCCCGGCCCGTTTCTGGACCTGAGCGGCAATGTCGTCGGCACGCACCGCGGCATCATCCACTATACCGTCGGCCAGCGCCGCGGCCTGCGCATGCCCTCGGACGGGAAGATCTATGTTGTCAGGATCCTGCCGGAGCAGAACGCCGTCGTCGTCGGCCCGGACTCGGCCCTCTACACGAACGAATGCTTCGTGGCGAACATGCACTGGATCTCCGGCGAGGCCCCGGCCTTCCCGTACCGCTGCAGCGCCAAGACGCGCTATCGCCAGCCCGAGCGCCTCTGTACCGTCTACCCCGCCGGGCAGACCGGCGTCCGCCTCGTCTTCGACGAGCCGCTGCGCGCCATCACCCCCGGCCAGTCGGCCGTGCTCTATGACGGCGATACGGTTCTTGGCGGCGGCATCATTGCAAGGGAGGATGCCGCATGCTGATTTCATCCATGGGCCGCTATGCCGTTCTGATTCTGCTGGATCTGGCGGAGCATCGCGGCGGCTTCGTCCCTGTGCGGCAGATTGCCGAGCGGCAGGAACTGTCGCAGAAATATCTTGAGCGCATCCTGCGCACGCTGACGGAGCAGGGACTGGTCGAAGGATCGC
>URGF01000088.1 GCA_900547285.1 uncultured Collinsella sp. | reverse complement strand
CGGGCGATCAGCGCCAGCGCGAGCCCCAGGCGCTGGCGCATACCCATCGAGAAGCGCCCGGCGCGCTTCTTCCCGGTGTCCGCGAGGTCCACGGCGGCGAGCACCTCATCTATGCGGCTCTCGGGAAGGCCCAGCAGCGTGGTGCGCACGCGCAGGTTCTCGCGCGCGGTGAGGTTGGGGTAGAGCGGCGCCTCCTCGATGAGGCTGCCGATTGCGTAGAGGTCCTCGCGGCGCCAGGCGTGCCCGGCAAAGAGGATCTCCCCGGCCGTCGGCCGCAGCATCCCGCAGATCATCTTGAGCGTTGTCGACTTGCCGGCGCCGTTGGGGCCGAGCAGCCCGTACACCTCGCCCTCGCGGATATGAAGGCTCACGTCGGCCACGGCGTCCTGCGCCTGGTCGCCGCGGCCGAAGCGCTTGGTGAGCCCGCGCGTCTCGAGCATGTAACCCATGGGTTCGTCCTTTCTCTTCCGGGCGCGCGGGCCGAGTCGCCGTGCCCGCGCGCCTCACCTTTCGGGTTCACCATCCATGGTGGGGCGCGTTTCTAACGAAGCCGTAACGGCCGTTGGGTTCTTTTGGCGCCAACCCTTCTCGACCCGCACATCATGATTAATTTGCTTAAGGCAACAACTTTCCCGATCGATGTAATCACCGAATCAAAACGTGTACGTCAGCCATCAAAGATGCCGAAAAATGTCATATTTGGAGGCTGATGTACACAAATGCGACTCCACGTGCCGACCAGCAACGTCCTCCACATGTCTGGACTCTCTATGCTTGCGCTGGATAGACATCGCCGGAACGGGTATAGTATCGAAAGTTTTGTCGTTAACAGCGGGGGAGTCCTGTGGGCATCAAAAAGAAGATCAAAAAGGAGCTTATCGGCACTTCCGATTACCCGTCGAATAAGATCTTTACGATCTCCAATTTCATCACCTTTACGCGCCTGATCCTCACCCTGGTATTTCTGTACCTGTTTGTGACGGATAACAACCGTGTCATCGCCATCGTTATCTACGCCGTTGCCGCCTCCACCGACTGGATGGACGGTCAGATCGCCCGCATGACTAAGACGGTCTCGTGGCTCGGCAAGGTCATGGATCCCTTTTGCGACCGTGCGCTGCTGTTCACCGGCGTACTTGGACTGGTGGTCCGCGGAGAGCTGCCCATCTGGGTCTGCGTACTCATTATTGGCCGCGACATCTATCTGGGCATCGGCACGCTTATCGTGCGTCATTATCACCGTCGCCCCATCGATGTGGTCTTTCCCGGAAAGATTGCCACGGCGCTGCTCATGACCGGCTTCTCACTCATGCTGCTCGGTTTCCCCGTTATTGACGGCCTGCACCTTTTATCTTCAACCCTTACGGCCTTCCCGGGCCTCAACGGAAGCTCGGTGCCCCTCGGCATCTTCTTTGTGTACGGCGGCGTGATCTTCTCCATGCTCACGGCTGTCATCTACTCCATTAAGGGCGGAGTGGCCATTAAACAGGCTCTCGCGCATCCCGAGGACGAGGACATCGACTTTCTGAACCCTGAAATCGAAGACTGATTCGTTGGGGTATGATTACGTACGGTTCATTATTTGCGGCACGTCCGCGATAAGTTAGGGGTTGTCATGGACAACATGGTTAACAATATGCCTCAGAATGATAAGACTGCTGACGCTACCTGCGTATTCCGCGTGCCTTCAAGCGACGTCACCGTTCCCGACCTCATGGCCAACGTGCGCATCACCGCCCCCGTCCTGTCCATCGTCAAGGGTCCGCAGACTGGTGCCGCCTTTGAGCTCGAGGACGACGTGACCACCATCGGCCGCGATCCCGCGAACGGCATCTTCCTTAATGACATGACCGTTTCGCGCAGCCACGCGCGCATTATTCGCGAGGGCCTCGGCGCTCGCATCGAGGACCTGGGCTCGCTCAATGGTACCTGGGTCGACGGTGCCATTGTCAATGCAGCCCCGCTGCACGACGGTTCTTCCGTTCAGATCGGTACGTTTACGCTCATCTACCACGAGAGCACGCCGGAGCGCATCGAAACCGGTGAGTAGGGCATGGCCGAACGCAACTATCTGAGTATCGGCCAAGTCGTCAACCTACTTCGAGGCGCATACCCCGATCTTTCGAACTCAAAAATTAGATTTCTAGAGGATGAGGGGCTCATTACCCCTCATCGTACGCCTAAGGGATACCGTCAGTACTCTAAGGAGGACGTTGATCGTCTGGAGGTCATCCTGCACTTGCAGAAGACCCGCTACATGCCGCTCAACGTGATTAAGCAGCGCTTGGAAAACGCCACGGACCTGTCAACGCTCGCCTACGAGGTGGGCTTGCTATCCGATGTTCCGCTCAAGACGGAGCCCAAGGAGACTAAGCAAAAGCTGCATCCCATCGAGACCATTCCCGATATGCTGGGCGTCGAGATTTCGTTTATCCGCTCGCTCGCCGAAAACGACCTCATTCGCATCATCAAGAGTCCGCAGAATCGTGAGCTCGTCGATGGCCGCGATTTTCCGATCATCCGCTACTGCTCCGAGCTGTCACGCTTCCATATCGAGCCGCGCAACCTGCGTCAGTACGTGTCTTCCGCCAACCGCGAGTCCTCGATGTTTGAGCAGGTGCTCGTGAGCATGCTCGGAATGGATACCTCCGATGACGAGCGCGACGCCAAACTCGAGCGTGCGTTTAAGAAGCTTCACGACCTGACAGAAGGTGTGCACACTGCGCTGCTCAAGAACCGCGTTTTTGAGTCGCTCAACGCCGTGGTCGAGGACGCCGACATCGATGCACTCGATGAGGAAATCACTCGCTCCGAGTCCACCAAGGCCAAAAACGAAGAGACAGCCGCGCCGGCTTCGCACGAGGATTCTCTCGTAAAGCCGCTCAAGGTCGTCGCCCCTTCGCAATCCGGCACCGCCACCGCGGGCATATAACCGCTGCTGAAATTTCGGCAACCCATTGAAAGGTCATGCAATGTACGACTTCGAATCTCAAATCGTCGATATCCCCGACTATCCCGAGCCCGGAGTCATCTTTAAGGACATCACGCCGCTCTTTGGCAATCCCGAGGCGCTCAAAGCCATGACCGATGCCCTCGTCGAGCACTTTGCCGGCATGGGAATCACCAAGGTCGTGGGTCCCGAGGCTCGCGGCTTTATGGTTGGCGTACCGGTGGCTGTAGCCCTTGGCGCCGGCTTTGTTCCCGCACGTAAACCTGGCAAGCTACCGCGCGAGACCGTAAGTCAGAGCTACGAGCTCGAATACGGCACCGATTCAATTGAGATCCACGCCGACGCTATCAGCTCTAAAGATACCGTGTTGATTCTGGACGACTTGGTCGCGACGGGCGGAACCGTCGAGGCAACAGGTAAACTGGTGCGAGATATGGGCGCAAAGCTTGTCGGTTACGGTTGTATCCTTGAGCTTGCGTTTCTCAACCCGCGCGAGAAGCTCACGCCGCCCGATGACGATGTGGAGCTCTTTAGCCTGGTGACGGTGGACTAGCCGTTACCCTTAGTTACTGGAAAGGAAGCTACATGCGCACAGCAAACACGCACAAAAACATGGCACGCTGCGCTGCTACGGCAACCCTCGCTTGTGTTTTGGGCTTGGGCCTCGCGGCTCCTGCCTACGCCGATACCGCATCCGACCTTGCCGCTGCTCGTACGAAGCTCGAGCAGATCGGTACCCAAACCCAGCAGATTTACGATGAGCTCGCCACGCAGACGCAGGCGCTCGATCAGACTGCCGGCGAGATCACGCAAAAGCAGCAGGAGATCGCCGATGGCCAGGCCAAGCTTTCCACCTACGTGGCAGGCGAGTACAAGACCGGTGGCCTGAGCCTACTTCAGGTTCTGACGGGCGTCGACGACCTGAGCGATATGCTCAACCGTCTGTTCTACTACGGCAAAGTTTCCGATAAGCAGGCTCAGACCATTCAAGAGGTCAAGGAGCTTAAGCAGCAGCTCACCGATAAGCAGGCCGAGCAGGAAAAGAACGTCGCCGCCACGCAAAAGAAGGTCGACGAGCTTAACGCCCAGCAGGCTGAAGCCCAGAACGTCGTAAACTCCCTGGATTCGCAGCTGCAAGCCGAGCTTGCCGCAGAGGCCGAGGCCAACGCCGCGCTGCAGGCCGGCATCAACGCCAGCACCGCCGAGAAGGCCACGGTGAGCAACGAGACTGCCGGTACGACCGAGAAGACCAACAACGGTGGCCAAACCAGCAATAACAACAACCAGGGCGGCAACACTCCGGCTCCTACGCCGGCACCTGCTCCGACGCCGCAGCCCTCCACGCCCGCTCCAGCTCCGACGCCTTCTGCTCCGAGCCAGTCCGTCGACGGCGGTTCTGTTGTATCGCGTGCATACAGTAAGCTTGGTTGCGCCTATTCCTGGGGCGGAATTGGCCCGAACAGCTTCGACTGCTCTGGTTTTGTTAGCTACTGCCTCACTGGTCGCTATTGCCGCCTGGGCACCACGGGCACCTTTATGGGCTGGACGCGTGTGTCCGATCCGCAGCCTGGTGACGTTGTCGTCAACTCGTACCACACCGGCATTTACATCGGTGGTGGTCAGATGATTCATGCTTCTGACTACAACACGGGTGTTATCATCAGCTCCGTTGCCGCCGGCATGAACAACAACTATATCTTCGTTCGCTACTAAGTATTCAGATAAAGCAAACGGATATGGACCTCGTGGCTTTGAGCCATGGGGTCCATTTTTTGTCTTTAGTGCAGGCCGCTATCTAGTTTTGAATACTAGATAGCGGCCCAATCAGTAAGCAAGAAGGCTATAATTGTATGGGAGCAATTAGAAAGGACCCTCTATGAGCTGGGCACTTATCTCAGATTCAAGCTGCAACCTCCGCGATTGGCAACCGACCGCACCCCATACCACTTTTGCATTTGCGCCCCTCAAAATTCGAGTGGGGGAGCGTGAATTCGTCGATGACCTTTCGCTCGATGTTCATGAGCTCAACTGCGCTGTTCAGGCGGAGACGGACGCTTCTTCGAGCGCTTGTCCCAGCGTAGGGGAGTGGGCCGAGCTCTTCAAATTGGCAGACAAGACCATCTGCATGCCGATCTCTGAGGGCGTGTCGGGCAGCTACAACGCGGCAGCCACGGCTCGCGATATGGTTCTTGCCGAGGAGCCCGACCGACAGATTCATCTAGTCAATTCACGCGCAGCTGGCGGCAAAATGGACCTCATTTTCTTGCTGTTCGACCGCTATCTTGCAAGCAATCCGAATGTCTCATTCGAGGATGCTTGCGCATACTTCGATAGCCTTGAGCAGAACAGCAAAATCCTCTTCAGTTTGTGCAATTACGAAAACCTCGCCAAAGCTGGACGTATCCCTAAGGCAGCCGGCGTCATTGCCAACAAGCTCAATATCCGCATTTTGGGCACAGCGAGTGAGGCCGGTAAAATCGAACTCGTGGGGCACACGCGAGGCGAAAAGAAGATGCTAAACAAGATCATCGACACTATGGAAGCCGAGGGCTTTACGGGCGGTGAGGTCGTCATCGATCACGTTGAGAACGAAGCTGGAGCCCAGGCGCTTACTGACCGCATAGTCGAGCATTGGCCCGGCTCCAAGACCATCATCATGCCCTGCAACGGCCTGGATTCCTATTACGCCGAGATGCACGGCCTGATTATCGGCTACGGTATGGGCGTAGCTTCGGGCAAATAAAGTCCAACCAAGCAAAAATACGGGCGGGACAAAGCGACAGATGGCTCTTTGTCCCGCCCGTTTTATACGTCGGTTAGCTACTAAACCCGTTGAACTTGAGATAGCTCATCAGGTACGCCTTCGAAACGAAGGATGAAACCGCACTGCGCACAAGCAGCGACTCACGCGTTACCTGATGCGCCGTATCGGGAACCGGCGTCTGCTCGACGGAAAACGCCGAACGAATCGATGCCTCGAGCTGATCGACCACATAATCGAAGGCCGTAGGGGCATCGTAGCTCAAACGCTGAATGTTAAAGAGTGCCTGCACCGCAGCAATAGGTAGCACCTGCTTAAAGATGCAGATAGCGATCAGGCGGGCAATCTGCTCGCGGCCATATTGCTTTTTGACCGGAGCAGGCACCAAGCCGACCTTCACGTAGTTATTGATCATCGATGGCGTAATGACAGGCTGCTCAACGCAAATGGACAGTGGCTCCATCCACAGCGCAACATACTCAATGACCTGGTCGCGGTAGAGCGTCACATTGGGCAACTGGTTATAGCGCGGCAGACTCAACGTATTGAGTTTGCGCACGATATCGGACTGAATAAATGCATCGGGTAGCACCGTAGGCTGAATATCCTCAGGCTTAATGCTGACCGACGAATCGGACATCGGAATAACGTGTTTAACGTGGTTCATAAAGGTCCTCCGTTCATTTTCTATATTGTATTCTAGATTATCTAGTTTTGCATACCACATAGCCGGCAAGATAAATGGCGGGATAGTGCACTGATGCATCATCCCGCCATTTAGTTAATTGATAGCAACCTTACATAAGATATATTATCGTACTTATCTACGGAGAAATGCGTATGCGCTGGTTGCCGCTATGGCTCCGTCAGAAACCGCGGTCACAACCTGGCGCAAACGCTTGGAACGGATATCGCCAGCGGCAAATAGACCTGGCGTGCGGGTCGCCATGGATTCATCAGTCAGAATGCCGCCATCAGGCGCCAGATCGACTAGATGCTCGACAAGTTCGGTATGGGGTTGCGTCCCGGTATAGACAAAGATGCCGAAAGAGCCGGGCTCAAATGACTCGGTATGAATTTCCCCGGATGAATTGTCCTTAAAGGCGATCGTCGTTGGCATGGCTTCGCCCGAGAGCTCCATAATACTAGTTTGGTACCTAACTGTAATATTGTCCTTTGCAAGAACTTTTTGAACCACACCATCGGGGGCACGGAACTGATCGCGGCGCAAAACGATGGTCACGCTGCTGGCGATTTCTGACAAGAACAGAGCTTCCTCGCAGGCAGCATTGCCGCCGCCGATGACAAAAACCTGCTTGCCGCGAAAGAACATGCCGTCGCACGTCGCGCAATACGAAACGCCGCGACCGCGATACGCATCCTCGCCAACAAAACCAGCAGATCGCGGCGTGGCACCCATGCAAGCGATAACGCTCGAGGCCGACGTATCGCCCAAATCGTGATGCACCGTAAACAGCGCTGTATCGGCATCGTAATCGATACCCGTAACCATGCTCCATGTAACCTGTGCTCCCAGGCCTTCTGCATGCTGCTGAAAACGCTCGCCGAGTTCGGCGCCACTCAAGAGCGGAATGCCCGGATAGTTCTCGACCTCATTGGTTGTGGCGATCTGTCCTCCCGACATGCCCTGCTCAATCACAGTCGTCGTTAGGTTGGCGCGCGCCGCGTAAATGGCTGCAGCATAGCCCG
>URGF01000087.1 GCA_900547285.1 uncultured Collinsella sp. | reverse complement strand
CATGGCGCCGTTGACCTTGGCAAGCATGTGGTCGGCGGGGATCAGCGTGGGATGCACGCGGACGTCGACGCCGGCGTCGGTGTTGCGTGCGATGCCCAGCAGCTTGATGGTGTAGCCGAGCTCGCGGGCCTGGGCGATGTCCTCGGCGCCGATGGTGCGGATACCCTGCTGGTACACATCATCGGTGGTAACGCGGGTGCCAAAGCCGATGGAGGCGAGGATGGCCGTCTTACTGGCGGCATCGAAGCCGTCGACGTCGGCGGACGGGTCGGCCTCGGCATAGCCCTTGGCCTGCGCGTCGGCAAGTACGTCGGCGTAATCGGCGCCCTCGGCGTCCATGCGCGACAGGATATAGTTGGTGGTACCGTTGAGAATGCCGGCGATGGTCAGGATTTTGTTGCCCACCAGGTCGTGCTCGAGCGTGCTCACGATGGGGATGCCGCCGCCGCAGCTGGCCTCGCACTTAATCTGCACGCCGCACGCGCGCGCCTTCTCGGCGAGCGTCTCGACGTGACGGCCCAGCAGGGCCTTGTTGGCAGAGACGACGTGCTTGCCGTGCTCAAAGGCGGTGGTGAAGATCTCGGTCGCGGGGTGCTCGCCGCCAATCAGCTCGATGACGATGTCGACGGCGGGGTCGGTGACGACGTCATGCCAGTCACTCGTAAAGGCCTCGCGCTCAATGCCTGCCGCCTCGGCCTGCTCCCAGGCAAGCGCGCAGGCGCGGGTCAGCTTAAGGTCGATGCCGTAGGCTGCCAGGTACTCATCGCGGTGGCTCTTGATCAGACGGGCCACGCCGCCGCCGACGGTTCCCAGACCGATCAGACCGACGTTCACGGTGCGCAGGGATTCGCTCATAGATAGCTCCTTCGTGCATCTTATGGATGGATTAACCGCTTAAAGGTTGAGTGCATTCTAGCGTGAACCGAGGGCGCGTGCTCGCCAGGCAACAGGAGTCGCACAAAACGGCACCCCCGAAACGCTGCGGAAACATTGGAAACATGCTCGCTACAAACGGAACTCCGTAACAAACTGTCAACGTTTGCGCCATAAGGTTTGCCCCGTACCGCAAGACGGCCGCACTGCGGCCAGCGAAAAAGGGGGACACCATGTTCAACATCAACAGCACGCTCAGTCGAAGGAACTTTCTCGCCGGCGCCGCGGCGCTCGGCAGCACCGCGGCACTCGCTGGTTGTTCGTCGGGTGGCTCGGACGGCGGCTCCGCCGATGACGGCAAGACCTTCAAGATTGGCGTTATCGGCCCTCTGACCGGCGCCGCGGCAACCTATGGCGTCTCGGCCGAGAAGGGCGCCAAGCTCGCCGCCAAGGATTTCTCGACCAAGGACCTCAAGCTCTCGCTTAAGTCCGAGGACGATGTCGCCGACGGCGAGAAGGCCATCAACGCCTTCAATACGTTGTGCGACTGGGGCATGCAGGCGCTCGTCGGCCCCGTCACCACCGGTGCTGCCGTCGCCGTCTCGGGCGAGATTGCCGACGATATGCTCATGGTCACGCCTTCGGCCTCGTCGCTCGACGTGACCAAGGATAAGACAACGGTCTTTCAGGTTTGCTTCACCGATCCCACCATGGGTGCCAGCGCCGCGAAGTTCTTGGCCGAGAAGTATGCAGACGCCAAGATCGCCCTGTTCTACAACTCCGGCGATACGTATAGCTCGGGCGTTGCCGACGCTTTTGCCGAGCAGGCCAAGGCATCCAAGCTCGACATCGTCGATACCGAGACCTTTAAGGACGACTCTTCCACGAGCTTTACCAACCAGCTCACCAAGGCCAAGGAGGCCGGCGCCACGCTTATCTTTGCGCCGATCTACTACACGCCGGCGTCCGTCCTGCTCAAGAACGCCAAGGACATGGGCTACGACATGACCCTCATGGGCACCGACGGCATGGACGGTCTGCTCTCCGTTGAGGGCTTCGATACCTCTCTTGCCGAGGGCGTGCTGCTCATGACCCCGTTCTCTGCCGACGATGAGAAGAACGCCGACTTCGTCAAGACCTATAAGGACGCCTACGACGAGACGCCCAACCAGTTCGCCGCCGATGCCTATGACTGCGTCCATGCGATTGTCGAGGCTATCGATAAGGCAGACATCGACATTACGGCCGACGGCGCCGACATTGCCGGCGACCTTGCCAAGGCCATGCGCAAGATCAAAATCGAGGGCCTGACGGGCGAGCTGACGTGGAACGACAAGGGGCAGGTTGAAAAGCCCGCTACGGCCTATGTGATTCAGGACGGCAAGTACATCGCCGCCTAGGTGCGTACAAAACGCGACCGGTGAGGCTGTTTTAATCAGGGCAAGGGCGCTTGTAACGGAATGGAAACATTACTTTCACACAATAAAGTGGTGTTTATGCATAAATCAATTAAAACACGCATTTTTATGGATAAATGAACAAGGCCAAAGAAAAAGTTGAAATAATCGCCACTTTTCCCAACTAAAGCGTCTACTATTTTGCGAACGCCGAACACGGCGAAGGATGGCCTGTCGGGCAACCAAAACCCGACGAGATTTGAGAGGAGAGCCGCATGTCGAGCCTCACCGGTAAGTCATTGAACCCTGTTATGAATCGCAGGAGCGTTATCGCGAGCGCAGCAGGTCTGGGGGCGATGTCCATTCTAGCGGGCTGCTCCTCCAACGGCGGCGACAGTGGTTCCGCTTCGGGCGACGCTTCGTTTAAGATCGGCACCATCGGCCCGCTGACCGGCGCCAACGCGTCCTACGGCAAGTCTGTTACCCAGGGCGTCGAGCTTGGCTGCAAGGACTTCTCCACCAAGGAGCTGCCGCTTGCCAGCAAGGCCGAGGATGACCAGGCCGATGGCGAGAAGGCCGTCAACGCCTTCAACACCCTGCTCGACTGGGGCATGCAGGCCCTCGTCGGCCCGACCACCACGGGCGCGTCGGTTGCCGTTGCCGCCGAGTGTGGTAACGACCCCAAGACGTTCATGATCACCCCGTCCGCGTCCTCCGAGGACGTCACCGACGGCAAGGATTGCGTCTTCCAGGTTTGCTTCACCGACCCCAACCAGGGCGTCAACGCTGCCAAGTTCCTGGCGCAGAAGTATGCGGACGAGAAGTTCGTGCTGTTCTATAACTCCGGCGACGCCTATTCTTCGGGTGTCGCGGATGCCTTTAAGGTTCAGGCTGCTGAGTCCAAGCTCGAGATTGTCGACGAGGAGACCTTTAAGGACGACTCCGCCACGAGCTTTACCAACCAGCTGACCAAGGCCAAGCAGGCCGGCGCCACCATGATCTTTGCGCCGATCTACTACACCCCGGCCTCCGTCCTGCTCAAGAACGCCAAGGACATGGGCTACGACGTCAAGATGATGGGCTGCGACGGCATGGACGGCATCCTGGGCGTTGAGGGCTTCGACACCTCTCTTGCCGAGGGTCTGCTGCTCATGACCCCGTTCTCTGCCGACGACGAGAAGAACGCCGACTTCGTCAACGCTTACAAGGATAAGTACGGCGATACCCCCGACCAGTTTGCCGCTGACGCCTACGACGGTGTGCACGCGGTGGCCGAGGCCCTCAAGGAGGCCGGTCTTGGTGTCGACGCCGACCCGACCGAGGTCGCCGAGAAGCTGTCCAAGGCTATGCTCAAGATTACCGTTGACGGTCTGACCGGCAAGCTCACCTGGAACGATAAGGGTCAGGTCCAGAAGGAGCCCACGGCGTACGTCATCACCGACGGCAAGTACGTACAGGCCTAATAGGCCGCCTTACATAGAGCGGTTTTGATCCCAAGCAGGGGAGGTTTTGGCCTTCCCTGCTTGCTTGGTATCTAGGGACGATGTAACGTCCCTGTTTCATACATCAACTGGAAACCTATTCGAAAGGGGGATGTGGAACATGACAGTCTTTATCCAATACCTGGTCAACGGCCTGTCCATGGGCAGCGTCTACGCCATCATCGCGTTGGGCTACACCATGGTCTACGGTATCGCCAAGATGCTGAACTTCGCTCACGGCGACGTCATCATGGTCGGTGCCTATGTCTCGTTCTGCGCCACGTCGTATCTCGGCCTCCCGGGCTGGGCATCTGTAATTCTCTCTTGTGTGGTCTGCACGGTTCTCGGTGTTCTCATCGAGGGTCTGGCATACAAGCCGCTGCGCCAAGCAGGCCCTCTGGCCGTTCTGATCACGGCCATCGGCGTGTCTTACTTCCTGCAGAACGCCGCGCAGCTTCTGTGGGGCGCCACGCCCAAGAACTTCACTTCGCTCGTCACCTTCCAGGTGCCGGAGTTCTTGGCCAAGTTCAACGTAAGCGCCGTCTCGCTCGTCACCATCGTCGCCTGCCTGGTTATCATGGCCGGCCTGATGTTCTTTACAGGCAAGACCAAGATGGGTAAAGCCATGCGTGCCGTGTCCGAGGACAAGGCCGCCGCTCAGCTCATGGGCATCAATGTCAACCGCACTATCTCGATGACGTTCGCCATCGGCTCGGCGCTTGCCGCCATCGCCGGCGTGCTGCTGTGCTCCTACTCGCCGGTGCTGCAGCCCACGACGGGTGCCATGCCTGGCATCAAGGCCTTCGATGCCGCTGTCTTCGGTGGCATCGGCTCCATCCCCGGTGCCTTTGTCGGTGGCATTCTCATCGGTATCATCGAGGCGATGGCACAGGCTTATATTTCCACGAGCCTTGCCAACTCCATCGTCTTTGGTGTTTTGATCATCGTCCTGCTCGTCAAGCCTGCCGGCCTCTTGGGCAAGTACGTCCCCGAGAAGGTGTAGGTGAGCGTTATGAAGTTTCTTAAAGACAAGCAGACGCGTCACGACTTTGTTACGTACGCCATGTGCCTTGTGGCGTTCGCCATCGTGTTCTTTATGCAGTCTAACCACATGATTCCGCGCATGATCGCCGGTCAGCTGGTTCCCATCACGGCCTATATCGTCATGGCTATCTCCCTTAACCTCGTCGTCGGCATCGCGGGCGACTTGTCGCTGGGCCACGCGGGCTTTATGAGCGTCGGCGCCTACACGGGCATCGTTACCGCGGTCGCCCTCGAGAGCGCCGTTCCCTCCGATCCGATACGTCTTGTCATCAGCATCGTGGTCGGCGCCATCGCTGCCGCCATCCTGGGCTTCTTGATCGGCATCCCGGTCCTTCGCCTGAGCGGCGATTACCTGGCTATCGTGACGCTGGCCTTTGGCGAGATTATCAAAGAGATCGTCACCTGCCTTATCGTGGGCGTCGACTCCCACGGCCTGCATGTGATCTTTAACATCACGGGCAACTCCACGATCGACGACCTGCACCTGCTCGAGGACGGCACCGCCATCATCAAGGGCGCCCAGGGCGCCTCGGGCGTGTCGACGTACTCGACCTTCCTTGCCGGTGCCATCTTAGTCATGGTCGCACTCGTGATCGTGCTCAACCTGGTGCGCAGCCGTACCGGCCGTGCCATCATGGCCGTGCGCGATAACAAGATTGCAGCCGAGTCCGTAGGCATCTCCGTCACCGAGTACCGCATGATCGCCTTCGTGGTTTCCGCCGCTCTCGCCGGCGCTGCCGGAGCCCTCTTCGGCGGCAACTTCTCGCAGCTCCCCGCCACCAAGTTTGACTTCAACACGTCCATCCTCATCCTGGTGTTCGTGGTCCTGGGCGGTCTGGGCAATATGCGCGGCTCCGTCATCGCGGCGGCGTTGCTCACGGTGTTTCCCGAGCTGCTCCGTCAGTTCTCGGACTACCGCATGCTCATCTACGCCATCGTGCTGATCCTGGTCATGATCTTTACCAACAACCCGCAGCTCAAGGCGTTCTTCGGTCGCGTCAAGGATCGCTTTACTTCCAAGAAGGAGGTGGCAGCCGATGCCCAGTAAATTTGAGTTCAACAAGGGCAAGATGGTCCCGTATCCTTCTGGCGCCATCGTTCCCGATCGCGACCTGGGCCAGCGCCCGGCTCTCGAGTGCATCCACCTGGGTATTGAGTTCGGCGGCCTTAAGGCAGTCGACGACTTTAGCCTGACTATCGGCAAGACCGAGATCGCCGGTCTGATCGGTCCCAACGGTGCCGGTAAGACCACGGTCTTCAACCTGCTCACTAAGGTATACCAGCCCACGCACGGCACCATCCTGCTTGACGGCGAGGACACCTCGGGCAAGTCGGTCTATCAGGTCAACCGTATGGGCATCGCCCGTACCTTCCAGAACATCCGCCTGTTCAACACCATGACGGTGGAGGATAACGTTAAGGTCGGCCTGCACAACCAGGAGCGCTACTCCGGCTTTGAGGGCGTGCTGCGCCTGCCGACGTATTGGAAGCACGAGAAGGCCGCCCACGAGCGCGCCATGGAGCTGCTATCCATTTTTGACATGGAGCACCTGGCAAATGAACAGGCCGGCTCGCTGCCTTATGGCGCTCAGCGTCGTCTGGAGATCGTCCGCGCGCTTGCCACCAACCCCAAGCTACTGCTGCTCGACGAGCCTGCCGCCGGCATGAATCCGTCCGAGACTGCCGAGCTCATGGAGAACATCGTCAAGATCCGCGACACCTTTGGCATCGCCATCATGCTTATCGAGCATGATATGTCGCTCGTCATGAACATCTGCGAGGGCATCTGCGTGCTCAACTTTGGTAAGGTCATCGCCAAGGGCACGGCCGAGGAAATCCAGAACAACGACGCCGTTATCGAGGCGTATCTGGGCAAGCAGGATAAGGGGGAGAACTAAATGGCAGAGCCGATGCTTTCCGTCTACAACATCAACGTCTGGTACGGCGCCATCCACGCCATCAAGGACATCTCCTTTAACGTCAACGAGGGCGAAATCGTGGCCTTGATCGGTGCCAACGGCGCCGGTAAATCCACGACGCTTAAAACCGTCTCGGGCCTGCTGCGTTCCAAGACCGGCTCCATCAAGTTTATGGGCGAGGACATTACCCATACGCCCGCCGACAAGCTGGTGGGCAAGGGCTTGGCCCAGGTGCCCGAGGGCCGTCGCGCCTTTTTGCAGATGACGGTCGAGGAGAACCTGGAGATGGGTGCCTACACGCAGCCCAAGTCCACGGTTGCTCCGGGCCTTGAGCGCGTCTACGAGCAGTTCCCGCGCCTGAAGGAGCGCCGTCGCCAGGTCGCCGGCACCCTTTCGGGCGGCGAGCAGCAGATGCTCGTTATGGGCCGCGCCCTTATGAGTAACCCCAAACTGCTTATGCTCGACGAACCCTCCATGGGTTTGGCGCCGATTCTGATTGAGCAGATCTTCCAGATTGTCGAGGACCTGCACAAGGCCGGCACTACGGTGCTTCTGGTCGAGCAGAACGCGCAGATGGCGCTCTCGATCGCCACGCGCGGCTACGTGCTCGAGACCGGCAAGATCACC
Organism: uncultured Collinsella sp.; assembly: GCA_900547285.1. GTDB lineage: Bacteria > Actinomycetota > Coriobacteriia > Coriobacteriales > Coriobacteriaceae > Collinsella. Next base: position 93 of record URGF01000087.1, on the reverse strand, counting down.
ATGACCGGCACGGGCCAAGAGCTCCTGCACGACGATAACGTCCGCAAAGCCTACTTAGGCGGCTAGATGGTTACGGCGTTTTACCAAACGCCG
>URGF01000086.1 GCA_900547285.1 uncultured Collinsella sp. | reverse complement strand
GTGGTTTCACGCGAAAAACCACGTTCAATGTACGCCCGGCATGCAAGGACAGCGTCCGCATTCCGACAAGTGGTATGAAATTAGCTTTAAACGTATATTTACAGACAGCGAATGGCACCGCACGCGGATGCCGACAGCAAGACATCCCCCTCCTCAATACACCCTCATGCCCCTTTACTGTTTGCGACCAGAAATGATGAGCTGCACAACGTCGTTAGCGGTCGAATTCGACCTCTGACGACGTCACGCGACCCATCGTATCTGGCCGACAACAGAAAAGGGGCCCGTATCCCAACGGATACGGGCCCCTTTCGGCCATGACCTATCTCAGCAGCAAAGACCACTTGCGGTGAGCGCGGTAGAACTCGATGAGCGCCTGGGTCGAAGCGTCCTGCTCGGCCTTGGCGGCATCGTCGTGGAAGGCCGGGGTAATCTGCTTGGCAAGCTGCTTGCCCAGCTCGACGCCCCACTGGTCGTAAGAGTCGATGCCCCAGACCGTGCCCTCGACAAACGTGATGTGCTCGTACAGGGCGATGAGCTCGCCAAGCGCGAACGGGGTCAGCGTGTCGCCAAAAATCGAGGTCGTCGGACGGTTGCCCTCAAAGCAGCGGGCCGGGACGATCTGCTCGGGCGTGCCCTCGGCACGCACCTCATCGGCCGTCTTACCAAAGGCGAGCGCCTTGGTCTGGGCCAGGAAGTTGCCCAGGAACAGCTCGTGCACGTCCTGACCGCTGTCGGTCGCAGGGTTGGCGGTATTGGCAAAGGCGATGAAATCGGCCGGGACCACCACGGTGCCCTGGTGCAGCAGCTGGTAGAAGGCGTGCTGACCGTTGGTGCCGGGCTCGCCCCAGAAGATCTCGCCGGTATCGGAGGTCACAGCGCTGCCGTCCCAGCGGACATGCTTGCCGTTGGACTCCATGGTGAGCTGCTGCAGGTAGGCCGGGAAACGGTGCAGGTACTGGCAGTACGGAAGCACGGCGTGGCTCTTGGAACCGAAGAAGTTGACATACCAGACGTTGAGCAGGCCCATCAGCGCGACGGCGTTGTTCTCGAGCGGGGTGCTGCAGAAGTACTCGTCGATGGCGTGGAAGCCCTCAAGGAACTGCTGGAAACGCTCGGGGCCGAGCACGACGATCAGCGACAGGCCAACGGCGGAGTCAACGGAATAGCGGCCGCCGACCCAGCTCCAGAAACCAAAAGCGTTAGCGGGGTCGATGCCAAAGGTCTCGACCTTCTCGAGTGCGGTAGAAACGGCGACGAAGTGCTTGGCCACGGCCTCGGCGTTCTGCTCATCGGAGCCGTCAATGGCGCCTTGGGCCTTGAGCTGCTCGAGCATCCAGGTCTTGACCTCGCGAGCATTCGTGAGGGTCTCGAGCGTGGTAAAGGTCTTGGAGACGATGATCACGAGCGTGGTCTCGGGATCCAGGCCCTTGAGCTTCTCGGCCTGGTCATTGGGGTCGATGTTGGAGATGTAGCGGGCGGAGATGCCGGCGTCCGCGTAGGGCTTGAGCGCCTCGTACCCCATGACGGGGCCCAGGTCGGAGCCGCCGATGCCGATGGACACCAGGTGCTCGATCTTCTTGCCGGTAACGCCCTTCCACTCACCGGAGCGCACGCGCTCGGCAAAGGCGTACATGCGGTCGAGGACCTCGTGCACGTCGGCGACGACATCCTGGCCGTCGACGATGAGCTGGCCCTTCTCGCTCGCCGGGCGGCGCAGCGCGGTGTGCAGGACGGCACGGTCCTCGGTAGTGTTGATGTGCTCGCCGGAGAACATGGCGTCACGGCGCTCCTCGAGTTTCACCTCGCGGGCAAGGTCGCACATGAGCTTGACGGTCTCGTCGGTCACCAGGTTCTTGGACAGGTCGAAGTGCAGGTCACCGGCGTCAAAGCTCAGCTTGTTCACACGCTCGGGATCGGCGGCAAACCAGGCCTTGAGGTCGATACCCTCGGCCTCGAGCTTCTCCTGATGAGCCTCGAGTGCCTTCCAAGCGGCAGTCGACGTGGCATCGATAGGTGCGGCAACAGTTGCCATAGAGTCCTCCTCGGCATACGGGCGCACGCCTCCATGCGCCCGGATAATCAGATGCCCCTATTCTAACGCAGGTCAAGACTATAATCAGCGAGCGTTGCCAATCGGCCCCCAAACGGCAAACCGACCAAAAAGGGACAGGTTTAATTTGGCAGGTCAAACGCTTTACCAATCAAAAATAACCTATCCCTTTATGCCAAATATTAGGCCGCAGCGCAGACGCTACCGAGCAACTCACGCAGAGGAGACCCGATACCCTCCAGCAGTTCGGGCGCGATGATGGCAAAAACGGGAACCTCGCCGGCCCCCACGACGGCAGGCACTTTGCCCTCCGAGACGATACATCCATAAGGGGCAAAACCGTCTTCGCCGGCATCGAGTACGGCCATGCGACGAGCGAGTTCGCGCGCAAAGCCCGCCGTATCGGCATCGCCGATCGCCAGGACAAAGTCCACGCCCTCATCGGTCGCCAGGGCCACGGCCTCGTCGATCAGCTCGTCTCCCTCGTCGCCTTCAACCGAGCCGCAGCGAAAAAGCACGCGTTCGAGCAGAGCTCGATCAAGCGAGCCGAGTGCCGCCGAGACGAGCTCATCGCGCGTATGCTTGTCACCGCCCAGTACAACCAGCGCCTTGGTGCCACCGTAGTGAGCGACCAATCGCCCGCACCAGCGAGCCACATCTCCATCCGCAACAAGGCGCGTCGGCATACCAAACCCATAATTGACCATCTTTCCCACAACCCTTCCGTGCGTATAGACGGTATCGTTCAATAGGCTCATGCTACGAAGCGAGCTTTTCCGAGCTGTTTCGCGCTCTTTAGGGCTGCGTTAAAAACCCGATGCAACCGCACGACCATACCTGCCAAATAGGGACAGGTTTTGACGGTGTCCGGTCGAGCAGGTATTATCGAACAGGTATTCGATAAGAACATGTGTTTGATGGGAGGCACGGATGGCGCACGAGCAGCACACCTACATCTGCGTCGACCTCAAGACGTTTTACGCCAGTGTCGAGTGCGTCGACCGCGGACTCGACCCACTCACTACGTGCCTGGTCGTTGCCGACGAATCGCGCGGGCGCACGACCATCTGCCTCGCCATCACACAGGCTATGAAGGACCTCGGGATACACAACCGCTGCCGTCTGTTCGAGATTCCCGACGGCATCGACTGTATCAAGGCCGTACCGCGCATGCAGCACTACATGGAGGTGTCGGCGAAAATCTACGGCATCTATCTGGAATACGTGAGTCCGCAAGACATTCACGTCTACTCCATCGACGAATGCTTTATCGACGTGACGCCCTATCTGGACCTCTATCACACCGATGCGGAAGGGTTCGCCTGCACGCTGCGCGACGAGGTCTTGGCGCGCACCGGCATCACGGCGACGGTCGGCATCGGCCCCAACCTATTCCAGGCCAAGGTAGCGCTCGACATTACCGCCAAGCACGTACCCAGCCGCATCGGCATACTCGACGACGGGACCTTTCGCAAGGAGATCTGGCCCCATCGCCCCATCACCGACATCTGGGGCATCGGCCCCGGCGTGGCGGCCCGTCTCGAGAAATACGGCGTCTACGACCTGATGGGCGTTGCCGCACTCGACGAGAACCTGCTCTACGACGAACTCGGCGTCAATGCCGAATATCTCATCGACCACGCCTTCGGGCGCGAGCCGACAACCATCGCCGATATCCAAGCCTATCGCCCGCAAGCGACCTCGACCACCACAGGACAGGTGCTCTCGAAGGGCTATGCCTACGAGCAGGCCTACACCGTCTTGCGCGAAATGGTCGACAACGCCGTGTTGGATCTAGTCGACAAGCACGTGGTGTGCGACAGCATCTCGCTCTTTGTGGGCTATGCAAGCGAGCGCGCCGACATACGCCGGCTCAACGCCAGCGGCACGGCGCAGTATATAGACGGCTGCGGGCACCTGCGCTCGAGCACATCGAGCATCGAACCCACCGCAACTGCCGGCCCCGAGCTCGCGCCCCGTGCTCCCAAGCCCGTCCAGCGCGATGACGAAAGGCGTCGTCTGGTGCGCGAAGCGCAGGCAATCGATGGCATCTTTGTGGGCGAACACGGCGGCAAACCGCGTGGTGGCTATGCCGCGTTCTTTGCGCACTCCAACGCCTCGCGAAAGCTGCCCGAGCGCACTAATTCGTTTAAGAAGATCATGGGGTATTTCGATGACCTTTGGGCACAAACAGTCGATCCCAAACGACCGGTCAAGCGCATCAACCTGGGATTTGGCAACCTCATGCCCGAGGAATTTGCCACCATCGATCTGTTCAGCGATATCGAGGCCGATGAGCGCGAGCGCGACCTGGCGCGCGCCGTCCTGGCCGTGAAAGGCAAGTACGGCAAGAACGCGCTCGTCAAGGGATTAAGCTTTACCGCCGGCGCCACCGCGCGCGAACGCAACGGCCAAGTTGGAGGACATCGTGCCTAAACCCAAGCAGCAGCCCGTGCGCCCGCCGACCGCCTTCGAGCGCCTGGCGGACCCCGAGGGCAGACGCCGCGCCGCCGACCCCAAGCTCACTGCCAACGGTGCCGTGCGCGCCAACCGCGCCGCACAGTTTATGCCCTTTGCCGCCCTCACGGGATACTACGAACTCGTGCGCAAGCAGGAAATCACCGTCGAGCCAAAACGTGAGCTCACGGAAGAAAAAGCCCTCGCGCTTTCTAAAAAGCTCGAGGGTCTCAAACGTGGCGACTTGATTCGTGTCACCTATTACGATACATACGGCTATCGCAGCCGCACCGGCATCCTCGACGAGGCGCTCCCCGCCTTCAAGCTCCTCAAACTCCGAGACATCGCCATCGACTTCGACGACATCCAAGACATCGAACTGCGCGGACGAGCCTAGCCAAGGAAGCGCATCCAGGGCGGCGCTTACAGAGTCATGACGTAGTAGCCCGCGTCTTTCACGGCCGTCTCGAGGACACCGCGATCAACCGGCTGCTTAGAGCGCACGCGTGCCGTGTGGTCCGCATACGTCACCGTTGCCCACACGCCATCCAGCGCATTGAGGGCATTGGCTACGTTCTGAGCGCAGCCGTCACAGTTCATGCCGCCGATGAGCAGCTCATCGCTATAGGGATAGTGTGACGCATCGGTATCCACCACAACAACCTTTTTGGCCTTCTTGCCGCTCGTACCATCGCTGCAGCAACTCTTCCCGTGTGTCGAAGCGGCAATGCGACGCAGTCCAAAAAACATGCCAACGGCAATGACGGCCAGCACGATGAGATTCGCAGGGTTGAGCAAGTCACTCATGCGCTCCCCTTTCAAGTTGCACTATCTAGATACCCCCATGGGGTGCCCCCATCTTAACCCAAAATCATGTCTGTTCGGTCAATTAGTTTCCCTCTTCAAACTTTTTTGTTGACCATGGCTTACTTTCGTGTATAAGTTTTCCTAGGCTAACAGTTTAGATCCGTAAGGAGCGCCGTGACTCGAACCATAGACATCCCAACGTTTCAGGCGGCAGTCGTGCGCAACTGCTCTCCCACGCTCGCGGGCATCAAGCCGGCATCGCTCTTTACCTATCCAGGCACCTACGCCCACGGGGACGGCTCGACCACAACCGAAACCATTGCAGAACGCCGAGCACGCCTGCTCAACGTTATCGCCCAGTGCAATCGCGAGCTTGACCCGCTCGGCATCCACCTGAGTGTTTTGGTCTGGCGGCCCTGCGGAGCGCTCGTGTACGCGTACCGAGCCAAAAGCCTCACCACCTATTTCGCAGACCCTCGCGTCCAAACGGCGCTCACCTCGGAAGGCTACGACACGAGAGACCTTTCGGCATGCCTTGTGCATTTGGCATCACGCATCACGCTCGCGAGCAATAACGTCGCGGAATGCGCCTGCAGCCAGACTCGATGCGCACTACCCCAGCAAGCTAGCTGCAGCAAAGACTGCACCTGCGAGTTTCCGCACGAAATAGGCTACTTCCTTGGATATCCCTACGACGACGTGCACGAATTTATCGTCCAGCGCGGCGAGAACTACAAGGTCTTTGGGGCCTGGAAGGTCTACGCAAATGTCGAGCAGGCGCTTGCGACGTTTGATGCCTACCGTGCCTGCACCCAATACTTCACTTTTATCTATCAGCAGGGCTGCAGCCTGGCGCAACTTGCCCAGGCAACCCGATAGAACGTACAAGCCGCGGCAAGCGCCGCACGACCGAAAGGACAAAACATGAGCAAGATCGCCGTCGTCTACTGGAGCGGCACGGGCAATACCGAGGCCATGGCAAACCTCGTCGCCGAAAGCGCCACGTCCGCGGGGGCCGAGACTGAGGTCATCCCCTGCGCCGACTTCTCTGCCGACAAGGCCGCCGAATATGATGCCTTCGCCTTCGGCTGCCCCGCCATGGGCTCCGAGGAGCTTGAGTATGACGAGTTTCAGCCTATGTGGGACGAGGTCAAGGAGACCCTCGGCGACAAGAAGGTCGTCCTCTTTGGCTCCTATTCGTGGGCCGAGGGCGAGTGGATGGACAACTGGAAGGCCGACGCCGACGAGGCCGGCGTCAACGTCGTGGACTCCGTCATTTGCTACGATGCGCCCGACGATGAGGGCGAGGTGGCCTGCAAGGCCCTCGGAGCCGAGCTCGCGTAACGAAACCAGGCCTCCAAAAGAGCCTGTATCACAGCGCATCCCCATCCCTACAAAAGAGCGGGGGCTGGATTTGAACTGCACCCCAAAACTTGGACGGCTTAAATAAGAACTACGCCGCAAGGGGCTGGTTCCGGAACTCCTCCGGGGTCAGCCCCTTCAGTTTAACCTGCCTTCGCCTCGTGTTCCAATGGGCGACGTACGCGTCCAGGTCCGCCTTGAAGGACTCGAAGTCGGGCCATGTCCTTCCCCGGAAGAACTCGTCCTTCATGTGGCCGAAGACCTACTCGGCGGCGCCGTTGTCGGTGCAGTTGCCCTTTCTGGACATGCTCTGGACGATTCCGGCTTCCTTCAGCCTCCCGCACCATGCGGCGTGCTGGTACTGCCAGCCCATGTCGCTGTGAAGCACCGGCGTCGCGCCCTCGGGCATCTTCGCCAGCAGCTGGTCGAGCAGCTCGGCCTGCTGCGCCATGTCCGGGCTGGCCGACGTCGACCACGCGACTATCTCCTTGCTGCCGAAGTCGTATACCGGCGCGAAGTAGGCCTTGCCCCAGGGCTGCTTGAACTCGGTGACGTCGGTGCCCATCTTCTGCCACGGCGCGTCGGCGGAGAAGTCGCGCCCTATGACGTTCTCGAAGGTCTCGCCCACGACGCCCCTGTACGAATTGTACCTATGGTAGTCGGTCTCGCGGCGGATGCCGCAGCGGACCCCCATCTCCCGCATCATCTTGAGCACGGTCTTGTCGGCTATGCGCGCGCCCAGCTCGGCGCGCAGGCACATGGCGACCTGGCGGTGGCCGCACCCGTTGGCCGTGCGCGAGAAGATCTCCGCCACCGCGTCCCGCAGCTCCGGGCGCGTC
>URGF01000085.1 GCA_900547285.1 uncultured Collinsella sp. | reverse complement strand
GCCGTTGTGGCGTCCGACCACGCTGCCGTCGCGCCATACAATATCGCCCGGCTCGGCGGCATGTCCGCAGCGGCGCTCGATATAGCCCGCGTAGTCGCCGTCCGCGATAAAGCAGATATCCTCGCTCTCGGCCTTCTTGGCGTTGATGAAGCCCTGCTCGGCGGCAATCCGGCGCACGTCACGCTCTTTGTCCAGCCCAGCCAGCGGAAAGATTGTGCGTGCCAGACGCTCTTGCGTGAGCGAATACAAAAAGTAGCTCTGGTCCTTTTTGGGGTCCTCGCCGCGATGCAGCTGCCAGGTGCCGTCGGACGTCTGGCTCGTTTTGGCGTAATGACCCGTGGCGATGTAGTCGCAGCCCATATCGAGTGCCGCATCGAGCAGCGCGCCAAACTTAATATGGCGGTTGCAGATGATGCACGGGTTGGGCGTCAGTCCCTCTTGATAGGCAGTCACGAAGCGCTCGATAACGTTGCGGTCGAAGGTCTGCTGCAGGTCGAGCACGTGGTGGGGTATCCCCAGGCGCTCGGCGACGGCCTTTGCATCGGCGATGTCGCGGTCGACTTTGCTCATGCCCGTGACGGGATCGGGCGCGGGACAGGTGAGGCGCATGGTGGCACCGACGCATTCGTAGCCCTGGCTTTTGAGCAGGTACGCGGTCACGCTGGAATCGACGCCGCCACTCATGGCGACGAGCACGCGCTTGTTGTGCATGGGGAGGTTCTCCTTGGTGGCATGTGGCCAAAAAAGAAAAGCGGCGCGGGAGGCTGGTTCCGCGCCGCAGACATTGTAGCAAGTTCGGATGACTCGTGGGGCGCCCTGATGGGATGGGCTCAGACTGCCGGGAGAGAGGAGACCGGTTCGTCCTGGGCTCAACCTATGGGCGACAGGCCCTAGTCCTGGAAGAGTGCCGTGGACAGGTAGCGCTCACCGGTATCGGCGAGCAGGGCCACGATGGTCTTGCCCTCGTTCTCGGGGCGCTTGGCCAACTGCAGTGCGGCCCACACGGCGGCGCCGGACGAAATGCCCACGAGCACGCCCTCCTTGTGGCCCACGGCGCGGCCGGTGGCAAAGGCGTCGTCGTTCTCGACGGGGATGATCTCGTCGTAGACCTGGGTGTCGAGGACGTCGGGCACAAAGCCGGCGCCGATGCCCTGGATCTTGTGCGGGCCGGCCTGGCCCTTAGAGAGCACCGGGGAGGTGGCGGGCTCAACGGCGACGACCTGAATCTCGGGGTTCTGCTCCTTAAGGAACTCGCCCACGCCGGTCACGGTGCCGCCGGTGCCGACGCCGGCGACGAAGATGTCGACCTTGCCGTCGGTGTCATCCCAGATCTCGGGGCCGGTCGTGGCCTTGTGGATGGCGGGGTTGGCGGGGTTCACAAACTGGCCGGCGATGATGCTGTTTGGCGTCTCCTTCTGCAGTTCCTCGGCCTTGGCGATGGCGCCCTTCATGCCCTTGGAGCCGTCGGTGAGCACGAGCTGTGCGCCGTATGCCTGCATAAGTTTGCGGCGCTCGACGGACATGGTCTCGGGCATGGTGATGATCACCTTGTAGCCGCGAGCCGCCGCCACCGAGGCGATGCCGACGCCGGTGTTGCCGCTCGTGGGCTCGATGATGGTGTAGTCGCCGCCGCGCACGAGCTTGCCGGCCTTCTCAGCCTCGTCGATCATGTTCTTGGCGACGCGGTCTTTGACGGACCCGGCGGGGTTGAAGTATTCCAGCTTGACGAGCACGCGGGCCTTGAGGTCTTCATCGGCCTCAAAGTGAGTGAGCTCCAGAAGCGGAGTGTGGCCGATAAGCTGATCGATGGACGTGTAAACATTGCTCATGGTGAACCTCCAAAGTGTTCAAATGACTGGATACCGTGTGGTTTTACGGTGTGTGTAACAGCGAAACCCACAAACCTTATAGGTTGTTCTATTTGCTGCTGGCAAGCATAGTAGACAGTAAAGCCTAGTAACGCAATAGGAAATAGAAGATTATTACGAGTCGATTAACCATCTTGACCGGAACGGGTATTTTCAAACCCAATTTTTCGGCTAGAATTTCAACGGACTAAAAGACCGAAAGGCAGCAATATATATGTTGGTTTCCACAAAGGGCAGATATGCCCTGCGCGTTATGGTTGACCTGGCCGAGCACCAGGCGGCAGGTCGCATTCCCCTCAAAGAGATCGCCGCGCGTCAGGGGATTTCGGAGAAATATCTGGAGAACATTTTGGCCACGCTCGTCCGCGCCAATATGCTCTCGGGCATGCGCGGCAAGGGCGGCGGCTACGTGCTCACACGTCCGCCCGAGCAGTACACGGTGGGCGAGATCTTGCGCCTGACCGAGGGCAGTCTGGCACCGGTCGCATGCCTGGACGGCGACTGCAAGGGCTGCTCGCGTTCGGACGAGTGTCCTACACTCGGCGTGTGGAAGAACCTTGACAAGCTCATCAACGACTACCTCGACGGTGTGACGCTCGATGCGCTCGTCGCCCCCAACGAGGGCTACGACTACGTCATCTAGCCCCACCTGCCATTTGGGGACGGGGCAGAAATGGTAGATTTTCTTGCCCTCTGAGGCTTGACAAATGACAAGGCCGCCCATCGTTGCGATGGACGGCCTTCGTTTTGGCGTGTTGTGGCGGTCCGTATCCGGTCGCTTTAGTTCCTGGCGATGCTGTCGAGTATGCTGCGCATGATGGATGCCAGGATGCTGCCCATAAAGGCCGATCCAAAGCCGGCGATAGAGATGCCAGCGCCGAGGATATTGACGGAGAGGTAGCTGGCTAGCTCGAGCATAAAGCTGTTGACTACGAGCTGAAAAATACCAAGCGTGATAATAGTGAGCGGCAGCGAGATGACCGTCAGGAACGGCTTGACGAGCGAGTCGACGATGTTGAGGAACAGTCCCACGAAGGCAAAGCAGACCCAAGCGTCGGCCATGCCGAAGGGCTGAATGCCGGGGACGAGAAACGTTGCGATCGCGATGGCGATTGAGGTCAAAAGCCAGTTGAGCAAAAAGCGCATGGTGGGAATCCTTTCTTGCGCATGGCGTGGAGAGGGGGCGTGAGGGGCGCACATCTTTGCAACTCGGGTAGATGCGCGGGCACGGCCCTGTTTGGGCACCCATTGTTCCAGATATTCGTGGAGCTTGCGTGCGCATTCGGTTTCAAAACGGCGTTCGTCCTAAAAAACGTGCCGCTGGCAGAGAGTCTTGTCGCTTTAGTTTGGTGGTGTGCTAAACTGCTACGGGCAAAAGCCACAGGCGTTGCCCTATTGCATATTACGGGTGAACGATGCCCGATGTCAGTATCAACTTCGATGCCTTTTGGCGGGTTTGGCGGTGATCGATGAATATCGAGAACATGTTTGACAAGCCTGATGTCAAGCAGCTGGTCCACGCATTTAGCCTTTTGGACGACGAGAAAGATATCCAAGCGTTTTTGACCGATATCTGCACGCCGCGTGAGATTTGCGATCTATCGCAGCGTCTGCAGGTCGCGCGTTACCTGGACGAGGGCGAGCCCTATGTCGAGGTTCAGGCGCGTACCGGCGCTTCGTCCACCACGGTGAGCCGTGTATCCAAGGCGCTCAACGGCGAGTACGGTGGCTACCGCAAGATCCTCATTAAACTGGAGGATGGCGAGTAGGCCAGCGACAACATTGAATTACGAAGAGCCGTCCCTCCGGGGGCGGTTTTTTTGATCCCTTGGGGACGGAGGAAAACGGATCGCCGGGTTAGACTGACCCCCTCGATGATCCGTTTTCCTCCGTCCCCAAGGGATCAAATCTGTTGGCGTGGGGCAAATCTGTCCGCTTGGGCGGGTAGGATGGATGCATTGATTATTGCGAACAGTTTGAGCGGAGGACCATGCCTGTTCGAATCTATACCACCAATGCCGGCACGGATTTGAGCGATGCCGAGTCGGCACTGCTTGCCGACCTTATTGACTGCCACGGACGTGCCGTGCTGCTGGCGCCTACGTTTGCCGAGCTCGACCTGTGCCGTCATGATGCGGCGGAAGCCGGGATTTCGCTGGGTATCGACTACAAGACGCCTACATCGTGGCTTCACTCGCTTTGGGAGCTTTTGGGCGACGGGCGCGGTTTCGTCGACAACCTGCAGCGCCAGATGCTGTTCTCGGACATGGTCACGCGTCTCGACGATGCCGATTTGCAACCGCTTTCGCGCAGCCAGGGCACGGTGCGCATGCTTGCGCGCATGGCCCGCGACGTGCTACCGGGTGTGGCGGGGACGGCGGCCGAGCGATGCCGTGGCAACAATTGCCAGCCTGAGCCAAAAAGCGATGCCGAGGCTCGTGTGTTCGAGCTTTTGCGTGCCTACGCGGGTGGTTTGGACCGTCGAGATATGGTCGAGCCCTGCGAGGCGGCTGACATTATGGCCGGTGCCCTGGCCGATAACCTGCCGGCGTGCACCCGCGCCGTATGCGTGCGCGGTATCACGTCGTTTACGCACGGTCTGCTCGAGCTGCTGTCTGCCGTGGCGAACAATGGGGGAGAGGTCGTCGTGCTGCTTGCCTGCGAGCAGGCGGCGATGCGCGAGGAGCTTGCCGCGGCATTTGATGCCCGCGGTTTGCTGTTTGAGGCCGCGCCGCTGGAGGAGGACGCCGTCGCGTCTGATGCCGCTTGCAGGACCGCCGCTCAGCCTGCCTTTATTGAGGTCGCCGGCCCCCATGCCCGTGCCCATGCTTATGCGGACGCCATCGATAAGTTGGTGAAAACGCACAAGGAGTCCAAGGATGATAAGGCTGCTGCAACGCCCGCCGACCCCGTACGCGTGCTCGTTGTTTCTGCCCGGGCACCCCAGCTGTTCGGTGAGCTCGCCTCTCGTCTGGCGGCTCGTCATATCGCTGCCGAGACAGTTGAGTTCACGGCGTTTTCTCAATCCATTGCGGGCAGGCAGTTCACGGCGCTCGCCAACCTGATCGAGCGTATGAAGGCCGCCGACGAAGGGGCAGCTTCTAAGACTGAGTGGTGGCCCGCGCCGGAGCTTACCGACTGGATTTACAGTCCGCTTTCGGGCGCTGATGCCGTCAATGCCCGTACCTTCGATAAGAATATGCGTCTCTCGCGCAGCAAGACTACCGCGGGCGTTAAGAGCCTGCTGCAGAGCGTCCAAGGCCAGGTGAGGGGCGCGCGCAAGGCGGCGAGCGACGAGAACTGGTTTAAGAACGTGCCGTGCGTGGTCTCGGACGTGTTCCAGGCGCTGTGGCGTGACAAGCCCGTGACGGCGCTCAAGGCCATGCTTGCCGTTGCCGAGGGGTTGCCCGATCGCTCGCTGGGCAGCTTGGATGGCCAAGCCCGTCGCCAGGCGGAGGTGGCCCTGCTACGCCACGCCATCGACATCCTTATGAATGGCGCCCGTGCGCTCGACGTGTCGCAGGCCGCGACCGTGCCCGTGCTCGATGACATTCGAACCAAGGTGGACAAGCGTAGCGCCGCCTACGATTGCGAGACCTACGAGGTTGACCGTGCGCCACGCGCCCAGGTTCGCTTTGCTTCGCTTGCCGATGCGGCGGCTCTGCGCTCCGGCAGCTACGATGCCGTGCTGTTTGCCGATGTCGATCTGGACAGCTATCCTCTCTCACACGAAGAGGGGCCGCTGACCACGCTGACGGCGAGCCTCGGTCGCGAGGGCGTGACGCTTGAGCCTGCGGCCTTGCTGCGCGCACGCTTTGGCCGCGCGATACAAGCGTCGCGTGGTCCGGTTACGCTCGCCCGTGTGACCCACGATCGTCAGGCGCGCGAGTGCTATCCGGCGGCCGTGTGGACCGAGTTGCGGGCGCATGCCGAGGCCGCTAACGATGCTAAGGCCGCTGACGACGCTAAGGCCGTTGACGCCGACAAGGCGAAGTGTGTGGGTGAGGGCGATATCGTAAGGGACTTCGATCCCGCGGCAGGCGAAGGTCTTAGGCGCGAGCGCGTGACCTGCGAAGCTCCTCAGCATCTGAGCGATGAAGCCATTCCGTATTTGGTCCTGCGTCGTCGCGATGGCGAGGGCGAGGATGCGCCGCTGGTGCCGCGCCTGACGTCTGCCTCGCAGATCGAGGCCTATTCGACCTGCCCGCTATGCTGGTTCGTCTCGTATCGCGTCAAACCCCAGTCGATCGACGCTGGCTTTGGCAATATGGAGAAGGGCAACTTTGTCCACGACGTGCTGGAACACTTGCATGCCCGTCTGCCCCAGGAGGGCATGGAGCGCGTGACACCCATGAATCTGCCACGCGCGAAGGAGCTGCTGCGCGAGGTCTTTGACGAGACCTTGGCCGAGCATGCGGGCAAGCGCGGTACCGAGGGCCCGCTCGTGCCGCTCTCCCCGGTGGAGGAGCGCCAGGTGGCCGAGATTTTGCCGCAGCTGGAGGGCGTGCTTGCCTACGAGTCCGAGGCGCTCGCGCCCTTCGCGCCGCGCTACCTGGAGTTTGCGTTCAACGAGCTCCAGGTCGAGTATGCCGGTTGGCCGCTTGGCGGGCGCATCGACCGCGTTGATGTGGATGTCGAGAATCGCGCCGTGGTAATCGACTATAAGCATCGTTCGGGTGTCGAGGAGTTTAAACTCGCCGACCCCACGGTGCGCGACGAGGAGTCGGGCGAGGCCCCCATCGACGACCCGCGCTGGCTGCCGCCCCATACCCAGACGCTCATCTACGCACGGGCCATGCGTCGGGCGCTGGGCCTAGATACCCGTGCTGCGCTCTATTTTTCGACCAAGGGTGGCAAGCCCGCGCTGCGCGGTGCGGCGAGCGCCGAGTTGCTTGAGGAAGAGCGTGGTGACGGCCGCATCCCGGGGCTTAAGAAGGGCTTTCCCGGCGAGGGCGGCAGCATGGACTTCGATGCGCTGCTCGATCGAGTGGAGACCGGCATTGCCGAGCGTCTGCGCGAGCTCGAGGCAGGCAACGTTGCCGCCGTCGACCCGACGTCGGCTCAGGCCGCGCATGCGCGCTGCTCGTATAACCACGAAGGAACGTTTGTAAGGAGGGACGTGTAGACCATGGATCTTTCGACTTTGATGCCGCAACAACTGCAAGTCGTCAAAACGCTCGACCGCCCGCTGTTTGTCTCGGCAGGTGCCGGCTCGGGCAAGACCTTTACCCTCACGCGCCGCATCGTCTACGCGCTCTCGCCCGAATCCGGTCCGTTCGTTGAGCATCTGGATCAGGTGCTCGCCATTACCTTTACCAAAGACGCCGCGGCCGAGATCCGTGACCGTGTGCGCCGCGCGCTCATCGACGAGGGCATGGACGAGGAAGCCCTGACCGTCGACGATGCGTGGATCTCGACCATTCACGGCATGTGCTCGCGTATCCTGCGCGCACATGCGTTGGAGCTGGGCATCGATCCCGAGTTCACGGTGCTCACCGATACCGACGAGCTTATGGACCAGGCTGTTGAGCATGTGCTGGCCCGCGCGACGGCGCCCGATGCCGCCCCCGAGCTCGCCGCTTCGCTTAAGGCCCTCTACGCTTGGTATCCCATGGCGGGCGAGGGCGGTTCCTTTGGCGGCGGTACGACCATCAAGGGTCTGGTGCGCGACCT
>URGF01000084.1 GCA_900547285.1 uncultured Collinsella sp. | reverse complement strand
GGCTTGGGCAGTGGAATGCCGGCGGCGATGACGGCCGCGATGATCATGCAGACGATACCCTTGAGTGGGAAGCACATGAGCAGCAGGCCCACGACCATGACGGGCTGACGCATAACGGCGCCCATCGTCGAGGCGGTGCAGACGGCAACGCAAAAGACCGGATCGGCGCCGGTGAGGATGGCAAGGCCATAGCCCAGACTTACGCCCGAGAAGATAACCGGGAAGAAGTGACCGCCGCGCCAACCAAGGTTGATGAGGGCGGGCGTCAGCATGGCCTTGACCAGACCGGTCGCGATAAGCACACCGGCGGGGATGGTCAGATAGGTCTCCCTGAGCACGTCGGCCTGGGTCTCGCCGGCAAACATGGTGTAGGGCAGGACCGTGCCGCAGATGGCGAGCGCCAGACCAGCCAGCATTGCCTTAACGACAGGACGCTCTCCTATGGCACGGGCAAACGCTTCGCTCGCGTACTCAGAGACAAAGTACAGCCAGCCGCAGATTGTTCCAATCAGCGACAGAGGAATGAGCCAGGTAAGCTCCAGGTTGCCCACCACGGCAGCCTCGAACCTCGGCATACCCATGCCGCCGCCCATAAGCTGGCCGAGCAGCAGGTAGGTGCCCAGGCCGCCGGCAATCGCGATGCCGTAAACCACGGTCTTTTGCGCCTTGGGCAGCCTGATGGTGATCTCGCCGGACGTGGACTCATCGTCGGCGTCTTCGCCCTGGCCGTCGGCGCTACCGGCAAGCGGTGCCACAAAGCCAAAGACGGGCGCGGTAAAGAGCGCCGTCAACGCGGCCTGGGTACCCAGCAGCGTAAGCTCCCTAAACTCGGCGCCGAAGCGACGCATGCGGTCGCCAACCCAGCTGCACAGACCCGCGATAACACCAGTCAGGCCGGCCTCCGGTCCAATACTTCCGCCAAACAGCAGCGGCAGCAACGCCGCGAGCGAAAGCTTGCCCAGGTTGTCATACGGGTAGCGCCCGTCTTGCTTAACCTTAGCCATCACCTGGTTGAGGTCATCGGTCTTGGTGCCTGTCATCTTTTCGTACAGACCGATTAACAGGCCGCCCAGCAGGCAGACAAAAAACGGGTACGGCAGAAAGCCAAACGGGCCGCTGGCAAGCTCGGGCGAAGCGACGCCCAGCGCGTGCGGAATCTCGGTCCATAGATAGTCGATACCGTGCTCCATCGCAAAAAAGAACAGCCAGACTGCGGCACCCGCGAGTGCACCGGTCACGGCAACGCTGACCAAAAACAGCGCTCGGTTCGTGGGTTTGGCAAGGTTATCCATCGGGTCCTCCCGCGGTCAAAGTCGACATAGTTACGTTTTATTGTAGGGCGGGCACGGCGCGGGCGGGCTAACCATCTGCGCCGCGAACGACACCGTTGGGCGCCGCACGCGCGGCAGGCCCGAGGCCTAGTTGTCGATAATCGATGCGATTTGGTGCAGGTTATCGGCAAAGTAAATCCCCTGCTGGCGCTGCGGGCTCGATAGGCCCTTATCGATCATATGCTCGAGCAACGCCTTGAGGTCGTTGTAGTAGCCCCCGAGGTTGTACAGGATGCACGGCGCATCGAGATGCCCCAACGACACAGCGGACATGACCTCGGCAATCTCCTCGAGCGTGCCCGTACCGCCCGGGAAGGCGATGAACGCATCGCCGAGTTCTATCATCTTGGCCTTGCGCTCGGCCATGTCGCTCGTCACGATAAGGTCGTCGATGCCATCGTGCTGAAACTCGGCCTCGATAAAAAAGCTCGGCTCCACACCGGTCACGTGCCCGCCAGCATCGAGCACGCTATCGGCGAGCGCACCCATCAGGCCCGACTTGGACCCGCCGTATACCAGCGCGTGGCCGTTGGAGCCAATCCATGTGCCGAGCTGCTGCACCGCAGGCAAAAACGCCGGGTCGTTACCGACGCTGGCGCCCAGGTATACCGTGATATTCATATTCAGCCCCCTTGTTGTGACGTGCGGCGCCCGCCCTAGCGTTGGCGTCGGCGATATTCGCGCACGCGGCGCGACAGGTCGGCGAGCTCATCGCGGTCAAGCTCTTCCAGGTGCTCAAGATCATCCATAAAGCGCGCCATGGTGTCCTTTTGGCGCATCTTGATGAGCGTATTGCAGTAGTTCACCGCCACGCCCGTGAGCATGGCGATGTAGAAGATGCTGATGACGCTCAAAACGACAGTGATGGCGCGGGCAACCGGCGTTTCGGCCGGAATATCGCCAAAGCCGATCGTCGATACAGTCTCAAAGCTAAACCAGAGTCCATCGCCAAACGTAAGGGTCGTGGGCTCGGACAGCCAGACAGCCGTCGAGCACAGCAGGTAAAAGATAAGAAACAGGCCCGTGATGCGCGCAAAGCCAGCCTGGCGCAACACGTCGGCAAGCGTCCTCAACTTGTTCATCGCGACCCCTTTTCCAGATACCCCATCACGTTCGCTCGGTATTGTCCCACAACCGGCAGCTGGGGACGCTCCTTTTGTGCCGGACAGATTGGGAACGTCCCTAAGTGCCAACTCCGGCAAAGAGTGTCCCCAGCGACTAGTCGTTTAAGAACGTCCCCAATGACTACCCATCTGCCGGGTGTTAGGGCGGCTGAGCTGGTATCCTTATGCGCGTATTGTCTCTACTCGATAGGATTGCATGTGAAACCTTCCGCCGTCCTTCGCTTAGCTCTATATCGCACCCTGGCCGTCGCGCTTGCCGCGCTCACCGTACTGAGCGCCGTCCTGCCCGCACCTGCCTTTGCCGCTGACTCAGACCAGCAGGTCAAGAAAGTCCGCGTTGGCTGGCTCGTCAACAATGCAGGCTTCCAGGAAGGCACGCCGGGCGAGCGCCTCTCGGGATGGGGCTACGAATACCTCCAGACCCTCTCGTATTACACAAAGGGTTGGCAATACGAATACGTTAGCGGCACCTTCACCGAGCTTTTGGACATGCTCGAGGCAGGCGAGATCGACCTCATGCCCAACATCTCGTATTCGGAAGAACGCGAGCAGACGCTGCTCTTTTCCTCGAACCCCGAGGGCACCGAGCGCTACTACATCTACGCCAAGCCCGATCGCGACGATCTGGCCAAGGGTGACCCCCAGGCGCTCCAAGGTCTCACCATCGGCTGCAACGCTGGCGTTATGCAAACCATCGTCGGCCAGCAGTGGCTCGCCGACCAAGGCGTCACCTGTACTTATAAAGAAATCGACACCGGCGACGCCCTCTTTGAGGCGCTTTCAGACGGCGAGGTCGACGCCATCATCATGAACGACACCATCTCGTCGCCCGATGCGTCACCCATGTTCTACGTAGGATCGAGCGACTACTATTTTGCCGTTCCCAAAAGCCGCCCCGATTTGATGAACGACATCAACGCCGCCATGACGGCCATCGCCCGCGTCAACCCGCGCTATAACGACGAAGTCAAATCGAGCTACTCGGCCCAAAACAGCGGCTCGTCATCGCTCACCGGCCCCGAGGCCTCCTGGCTCAAAGCAAACGGCAACACCATCACGCTCGGCTATCTTGTCGACCAGCTTCCCTACTGCACGCAAAATGACGATGGCGAGATGGAGGGATCGCTCACCTCGCTTGCAACGACGTTGCATGACAAGTTTGGCATTACGGTTAAAACCGTCGCATTCTCAAATAACGAGAAGATGGTTGAAGCCCTTTCCGACGGAACCATCGATGCCGCTCTGCCATTCTTTCGCGACTACTGGCTTGCCGAACAGAAGGGGGTCGCCCAGTCAAACTCGATGGGAACGGTTTCCCTAACCGCTATTCACGTCAGTAACGACCTAGACAGCGACCTAAAGGACATCGCTTGCACAGAGAACGCGATCATCAACCGGTTTGAGCTCGAAGGCCTCTTCCCCGACGCGACGGTAACCGAATATCCGAATAAAGACGAAGCGCTCAATGCTCTCCGTGTGGGAAAGGCACGTTGCATCATCGTCCCCAGTACGCGCCTGGAAACCATCCGCGACACCTACGACATCGAGGATTTTGAAACGCAAGAACTCACCAACACGGCAGAACTATCGTGCATGATTCCGCGCGGCAAACCCGAGCTGTTGGGAATCATCAATAAGGGCATCATCAATGCAGGCGAATCGCTCTCTGCGAGCAGCTATTCCCCCACATCGTACTCGGCGCAAGAATCGGACACGTTCCAGTTTGTCTACCGCAACCGCACCGCCATTGCGACCGTTATCATCTGCATGTTGCTCACCGGCATCGCCATCCTTGTCTGGTCGCTTCAACGTGCACAGGAAGCACGGCGGAAAGCCGACGCCGCCAACGCCGCCAAAACCGCTTTCCTCACGCGCATGAGCCACGACATCCGCACGCCGCTCAACGGCATCCTGGGCCTTATCGAAATTGAGGAATTGAAAGAAGGCGATATGCAAGTCGCCCGCGAAAGCCGCGCCAAAGCGCGTGTTGCCGCCAACCACCTGCTGTCGCTCATTAATGACATCCTCGAGATGGGCCGGATCGAGGAACGCAAAGTAACGCTCGATCACGAATCGTTCAATCTTAAAGAACTGTGCGACGATGCGCTCGTACTATGCAAGCTTCGCGCATCGGACCGTGGCATAACAATGCTCGACACCAGCGAACCCTACGTTGTCGACCAATACATGATCGGCAGCCCCACCCATATTCGGCAAATCCTCGTCAACCTGCTCGACAACAGCATCAAGTACAACAAACGCGGTGGCACCGTCACCTTCTCGTCGACCATCAAACCGCTCGACGACGAGCACGCCGTGTTTTGCTTTAGCGTCTCGGATACCGGCATTGGTATGACGCCCGAGTTTTTGACGCGCATTTACGAGCCGTTTGCCCAGGAAGGCGACGATGCGCGCAGCAAGTTCCAAGGAACCGGCATTGGCATGTCAATCGTCAAATCGCTCCTCGACATGATGGGCGGCACGATTGAGATTTCGAGTGAAGTTGGCGCGGGAAGCACGTTCAACGTCCAGATTCCGCTCGACATCGACAAGAACCCTCGGGCAAGGGAATGTGCGGACGAGCAAACATGCAACTGCTCGCTTGCCGGCATGAGCGTCCTTTTGGCGGAAGATAACGAGCTCAATGCCGAGATTGCCCAAACGCTGCTCGAAAGCGAGGGCATCGTCGTGACTCGCGCCGCCAACGGCAACGAAGCGGTCGACCTATACGTCGGCCATCCCGCCGGCAGCTTTGATGCGATCCTGATGGACATTATGATGCCGGGCATGGATGGCTACGAGGCAACCCGTGCGATTCGCCTGAGCGAGAAGGCCGATGCGGCCGACATCCCCATCATCGCGCTCACCGCCAACGCCTTTGCCGAGGACGCCCAGGCGGCACACGATGCCGGCATGAACGCCCATCTGCCCAAACCGCTCGATCTTAACAAGCTCAAAAACATGCTCGCCTGCATCAAGGAAAACGGAGTTGTTTCGTTATAGTTTGTGCTCAACCACCCTGCACAGGTAGAAAGGAAGCCAACGATGTTTAGGCCTTTACGCCGAAAGAAACGTGCCATCACCGACGAGGAGGCGCGCGAGCTGCTGGCAACCTGCAAGCGCGGCGTCTTTGCCGTTAACGGCGACGATGGCTACCCATACGCCATTCCCGTCAACTACTTCTTTGACCCCGAGCACGACAAGATTTATTTCCATGGCGCCAAGGCCGGCCACAAGGTCGATTCACTCAAGCGTGACGATAAAGTCTGCTTTACCGTTTATGGCAACGAGTGGTACAAGGACGATGACTGGGCTCCCTACGTTATGAGCACCGTGGTCTTTGGCCGTTGCCGCCTTGTAGATGAGACGCCTTCGTTTATCGAGGACAAAGTCCGCCAGCTCGCGCTTAAGTACTACCCTTCCGCCGAAGAAGTCGAGGAGGAGATTACCAAAGACATCAAGGGCGTCCAACTCTACGAGATTTCGATTGAACATCTTTGCGGCAAGCAGATTCATGAAAAGTAGACCCTAAAGCAGGTCTTGCAGATAGCAATATGGCCCGGTTCCAACCCACCTTGGAGCCGGGCCATATGCTTATGAAGCGTCGGCGGCTATGTGCGCAAGCGCCTCAACGAGCTCCTGTGCACTCACGGGCTTGCTCAGATGCGCGTCCATGCCCGCCTCACGCGAAAGCCTACGGTCGTCGGCAAAGGCATTGGCGCTCACAGCGATAATCGGCGTGGTCGCGGCATCCTCGCGGTCGAGCGCTCGAATCTGGCGCGTGGCCTCAAGGCCATCGATGCCAGGCATCATAATGTCCATCAACACCACGTCGTACTCGTGCGGTGCGCTCGCGGCAAACGTCTCGACAGCAGACTCGCCGTCCTTAGCATGCACCACGACGGCACCGGCACGGTCGAGCGTAAACTGTGCGATCTCGGCATTCAGCTCGTTATCCTCTACGAGCAAA
This sequence comes from uncultured Collinsella sp., assembly GCA_900547285.1. Classification (GTDB taxonomy): domain Bacteria; phylum Actinomycetota; class Coriobacteriia; order Coriobacteriales; family Coriobacteriaceae; genus Collinsella. Next base: position 1,116 of record URGF01000084.1, on the reverse strand, counting down.
ACACGCAGACCCCGAACCGCATCGACGTCGACCGCATCCACGCGAACTGCCTGAGGAATCTCGGAGCGCTTGCACTGCTCAAACGGCAGGCGAATGGTAAACGTCGTCCCCTGCCCCAAGGTACTCGTAAAGCTCATGGTTCCGCCCATAAGCTCGACCAGCTGCTTGGCGATAGACGCGCCCAGGCCAGTTCCCGACGAAGCGCCTTCCACCTGTTGTTCCTCGCGGCTAAACGGCTCGTAGAGGGGCTGTTGGAACTCCTCGCTCATGCCAATACCGTTATCGGCGATCGTGTATTCATAGACGGGGACGCCATCCACCGGCTCCACCTCGCGGCACGTCAGACGAACATAGCCGCCCCGACGGCTGTACTTGACGGCATTGCCGGCAATATTGACCAGCAAACGCTTGAGGTGCGTCACGCTCACCCGGGCATAGGGATGATCAAGAGTCCGTTGGTCGCAGATAATTGTCACCAGGCGCTCCTCGGCTTGGCGCTCCAGAATATCGCACACCTCACGGTTGAGGGCCACCATATCTGTAGGCACGAGATTCAGGTCGACCTGCCCGCTCTCCAAGCGGCTCATATCGAGTGCCTCGTTCGCAAGGTCGAGCAGCAATCCCGATGCCGTCCAGATCTTTGAGCGGCACTCGGTCTGTTTTTGCAAGTCGTCTGCGTTGGCATTGCCCACCTCGACCATACCGCGAATGCCGTTGATAGGCGTGCGCAGGTCGTGACTCATGCGACGCAGAAACTCCGTCTTTGCAGAGTTGGCAGACGAGGCCTCACGCGCTGCCTTTGCCAGCTTGTCGCCATAGTCGCGCTCCTGCAGCAACAGGTCGGTCAGGCGTCGGCGCTCTGCATGGCGGCGCACCAACGCAGTTGCGGCTATAGCGCCGCCGTAGAGCACCAACACGCTGGCAACTACAACTGCGACGGTTTCAAAGTAACGCCGCGCGGAAGTGTAGGTGTACACGTAGAATTGGCGCGCTTTACCAAAAGTGCCCAGATACCACTCGCCGTTGGCGTTGACCAATCTAACCTTACCGGCCAGGCAGCGTTCCTTAATACCGTCAACTATGGTGGCGTCTGTCACAGGCAAAACAAATGCGCCC
>URGF01000083.1 GCA_900547285.1 uncultured Collinsella sp. | reverse complement strand
TTATTCAGTCCAAGTTTCGGGGCGCAGTTCACTGTCCCCTTTGTGGTGGTTTTGGGCCAGTCCTAGAGCGTGTGGCCGTAAGCGTCGGCAGCCTTGATGGCGGCGGCGAACTTTTCGTCGGTGAAGGGCTCGGGGTTTCCCTGCTTCCACTCGTTGGTGGTGTGCGCGTACTCGCACAGGGCGGGGATATCGGACTCGGAAAGCCCGACCTGCTCAAGCGTCACGGGCAGTCCCATCTGCTTGTTAAAGGCTGAGTAGCGCTCAAGGTTCTCGGTATCGCCCGTGTAGGCAAACAGCACCAGCACGCCCAGGCTCACGACCTCGCCATGCAGGTAGGTGCCCTCGCGCGGAATGCTGCAGGTGGCGTTGTAGAACGCATGCGCCACGCTCGAGTTGTAGTAGTAATCGTTTTGGTTGGTCAGGTTGGAGACGTAGCCCGTGTTGACCACGATATCGAGCGCGATCTGCTTGACGGCTTCGGTCGACAGGTTCTGGCGAACGTCCTCAAGACCCTGCACGCCATAGGTAAACAGCGGCTCGGAGCAGGTGTGTGCGAGCGCCAGGCCAAGACCTGCGGTGTGCTCCAGGTTGCCGGCGCTCGTGGCGTACTCGACCTCGGGCTGCTTGGACAGGGCATCGCCCACGCCGGCCCAGAAGTACTCCGCCGGAGCTTCGGCGATAATCTTGGGGTTGATGAAGATATGCGCAGGTCGGTTGGGGTACGAATATCCCTCGAGCGAGCCGTCGTCGTTGTACACGACGGCAATGGCGGTCGCGGCCGAGCAGTTGGAGCAGATCGTCGGTACCGTAAAGACGATCTTCTTGAGCTCGATGGCCGCCGTCTTGACGGTGTCGAGCGCTTTGCCGCCGCCGCATGCGATGAGCACATCGGCCTCTCGGCAGGCGGGGGAGTTAACAAGCTTGGCGATATTGGCACGCGTGCTGTTGGTGCCGTAGACGCGTGTCTCCAGAATCTCGATGTCGGTGCCCTCCAGTGCCGCTTCGATACTGGGAAGCGCCGCGGCCAGTGCTCGTTTACCACCGATAATCGCGACCTTGGCCGCTCCGTACTCGTCCAGCGCGCCGGGCAGCTCGTCAAAGCAGTCCTCGCCGACGGTGTAGTCGCTCATTCCAATCGTGCGCATAGCAGCCTTCTTTCGTTAGATAAAGTGCTTTCAGGTATTTTGCTCCAAGTGAGTGCTTGCGACCGCGAGAAATTACTAAAGTATGAAACCGATGTTGAGGGTTTTTCGCCGGCGTTGACCGTGCTACCATACAGCGCATAAGCGTTGATGGGGACGAGTAGTCGGCCGTCCGTGTGCTACAGAGAACGGGGAGCGCTGAGAACCCGTGCATGCGACCGATGAAAATCACCCCGGAGCTGCGGTCCCAACGGACGCGCCGTACAGGCACGTCTTAGTAGACATCGCCGAGATGGTCGTCGATACAGGCCAGCCGAGTAACGGATGCGAGCGCGCTGTAATGCGGGTGAGGGCATCTAAGCTGGGTGGTTAAGCGAAGAGCTTTTGCGGGCAGACGGCCCGTTTTGTGGCGCTTCGTCCCAGCTTGCAGGGACGGGCGCTTTTTTTGGTGCCCAACGGGCGTGCGCGCCCACGACATGAAAGGGGTACCGTGGCAAACGAGTACAAGCAGACGATGAATCTGCCCAAAACCGGTTTTCCCATGCGTGCCGGTCTTTCCAAGTCCGAGCCCAAGCGACTCAAGGACTGGCAGGACAACAAGGTCTACGAGCAAGTTCTGAAGAAGAACGAGGGTCACAAGAAGTTCGTGCTGCACGACGGCCCTCCGTACGCCAACGGTCCGATCCACATCGGCCATGCCATGAACAAGATCTCCAAGGACATGATCAACCGCTACTGGATGATGCAGGGCTATGAGGTTCCCTACGTCCCCGGTTGGGACTGCCACGGCCAGCCGATCGAGCACAAGGTCGAGGAGAAGCTTGGCACCGAGAAGTTCAACCAGACCCCCACGGCCAAGATTCGTGAGCTCTGCAACAAGTTCGCTGTCGAGAACATCGAGCTGCAGAAGGCCGGTTTCCGTCGCTTGGGCGTGCTCGGCGACTGGGACAACCCCTACCTGACGCTCTATCACCAGCATGACGCCGCCGACATCGAGGTTTTCAAGGCGATGTTCGATAAGGGCATGATCTATCGCGGCCACAAGCCGGTTCACTGGTGCAAGCACTGCCACACTGCGCTGGCCGAGGCCGAGATCGAGTACTCCGACGAGACGAGCCCGTCCATCTTCGTGCGCTTTGAGATGACCTCCAAGCCCGCCGGCCTCGAGAACTTCGACGGCCCGGTCGACTTCATCATCTGGACGACTACGCCGTGGACCATCCCGTCCGACCAGGCCGTTTCCCTCAAGCCCGGTGCCGCCTACGTCGCCGTTGAACACGAGGGCCGTGCCGAGGTCATGCTCGAAGACCTGGCTCCCAAGTGCTGCGAGGAGTTTGGCTGGGAGTACACCCCGGTCATGGTCGACGGCAAGCCCTACGTGGTTCCTGCCGAGACCTTCCACCACATCCACTACAAGCAGCCGATCTTTGACGGCGTTGAGGGCGTGGCGCTGCTGGCCGATTACGTCGGTGTCGATGACGGTACCGGTATCGTCCACAACTCGCCCGGTCACGGCGTCGATGACTACTTTGCCTGCCTCAAGGAGGGCATCACCGACATCTGCATGCCGGTCGATGACGACGGCAAGTTCTACACCGGCGAGGAGTTTGGTACCGGTGGCCCCTTCAGTGGCATGGATACCGACGAGGCCAACCCGCACATCATCGAGTTCCTGCGCGAGCGCGGCACCCTGGTCCTCGAGAAGAAGATCACGCACAGCTATCCGCACTGCTGGCGCTGCAAGCACCCGGTGCTCTTCCGTGCTACCGACCAGTGGTTTGTCTCGATGGACAAGACCGGTTTGCGCGAGCAGGCCGGCAAGGAGGTCCGTGAGAACGTCAAGTGGTATCCGGCCCACGCGGCCAACCGCATCGGTGCCATGGTCGAGCAGCGTCCCGACTGGTGCATCAGCCGCCAGCGCAACTGGGGCGTGCCTATCCCCAGCTACACCTGCGCCGACTGCGGCGAGAAGGTCATGAACGACGCCACGCTCGACGCCGTCATCAAGCTCTTCCACGAGAAGGGCTCCGACGCCTGGTTCACCGACGCTCCCGAGAGCTATCTTGGCGAGGCCTGCGTCTGCCCCAAGTGCGGTGGCCATCACCTCAAGGCCGATAAGGACATCCTCGACGTGTGGTGGGATTCCGGCGTCTCCTGGAAGGCCGTCTGCGAGTACCGTCCCGAGCTGGAGTATCCGGCGGATGTGTACCTCGAGGGCTCCGACCAGCACCGCGGTTGGTTCCAGAGCTCGCTGCTCACCTCGGTGGGCGCCAACGGCCACGCTCCGTACAAGGCGGTCGTCTCGCAGGGCTTCACCCTCGACGGACAGGGCCGTAAGATGTCCAAGTCGCTCGGCAACGTCATCGACCCCAACAAGGTCTGCGACGAGATGGGCGCCGACATCATCCGCCTGTGGGTTGCCTCCGTCGATACCAGCTCCGACGTGTCCATCGACCACGAGATCCTTGCCCGTACGTCCGATGCCTACCGTCGTTTCCGCAACACGCTGCGCTTCCTGCTCTCCGAGCTCGAGGGTCAGTTTGAGCCCGAAACCGACGGCGTCGCCTTTGCCGACCTGCTGCCGCTCGACAAGCTCATGGTTGCCCGTCTGACCCAGGTCCAGGCCGAGGTCGACGACGCTTACTCTTGCTACGAGTTCCCGCGCGCTTACCGTGCGCTTTACGACTTCGTGGTTACCGAGCTTTCCAACGTGTACCTCGACGCCCTGAAGGATCGTCTGTACTGCGACAAGCCCGGTTCGCTCGAGCGCCGCAGCGCCCAGACCGTGCTTGCCGAGCTCTTCTCGATGCTCATGCGCGACCTGCAGCCGATCCTGTCCTACACGGTCGATGAGGCCATGGCCTATGCACCCGCCGGCTGCGTCGATCACCAGAAGTACGCCGCGCTGCTCGATTGGTACAAGTCGCCCATCACGGTTGACGAGGCCAATGAGTTTGAGGGCGTGCTCGAGGCTTCTCTTGAGCTCCGTAGCGCCGTGACCAAGGCTCTTGAGGATGCCCGCTCCGCCGGCACCTTCACCAAGAGCCAGCAGGTCCGCGTCAAGGCGGTCGTTCCCGCTGAGATGTACGCGCTGCTGACCGGTGATAAGGCCGTCGACCTGGCCGAGTTCTACATCGTCTCCGATGTTGAACTGACCCAGGGCGAGGAGCTTTCCGTTGCCATCGAGGCTGCCGAGGGCGAGTGCTGCGACCGTTGCTGGAACTACCGCACCACCGTCGGCGAGTACAACGGTCACGCTCACATCTGCGAGAGGTGTGCGAATGCCCTTTAAGGCACGGTAACTCGGCATTTTAGTTATAGGGAGAATTTGGGCGCCTTCGGCCCATTTGCTCCGTTGAATAAAAGCGGCATTCTGTTTTTCGGAATGCCGCTTTCGTTTTTAGCTGGTTATTTAGCTTGCGTTGGTGGATATGTCGTGCGTTCTGCGTGTGGCAATATAAGATGGTTAATTGCGTTAAACGTAATTCGATGTTTTTGAGGGTAGGGGATTGATTTGGGTCGTGCTGGGGAAATGACGCCGCCTTTGCGTTGGCGGTTGGGTGTTGCTGGTAGCGTGGCGTTGGCCGTGCTGCTTGTTGACCAGCTGACCAAGCTTGCGGTTCGTGCCGTTGGCGATGCTCTGCATGTGACTGTTATCCCCGGTGTGATCGACTTCCTTTTCGTGCGTAACATCGGTGCTGCCTTTAGCATGGGCGAGGGACATGGCCTCGCATTTGCCGTGCTGGCGTTTGTCGTTATCGTTGCGATCGCGGTGTACTTTCTTCGCGCACCCCAGCTTGCTCGCTTTGAGGTTGTGGGCATGGCTATGGTCGTGGGCGGCGCCATTGGCAATGCGATCGACCGTCTGGCTTTTGGCTTTGTGACCGATTTTATTGCCACCACCTTCATCGACTTCCCCGTCTTCAATGTGGCCGATGTCGGCATTACGGTCGGTGTGGTGCTTGCCCTCATCGGCTACATGTTCTTGAGTCCTGCGGCCCGTGAGGTCGACGCGACCGCCGAGCTCAACGCCCGTGACGAGGCCCGCGCTAAGCGCAAAGCCAAGCAGCGTGGGGAGCGTGCCCGCAAGATTCGCGAAAGGAATGAGCGTTAATGGCCGACATCCATATTCTTGTTGCCGACGATTGCTCTGGCCAGCGTCTCGACGCCTTTCTGGGTGCCAACGACGGCTGCCCCACGCGCTCTGCCTGCGCGCATCTGATCGAGGGCGGTGCCGTTGCCGTCAACGGCGAGACATGCCTGTCAAAAAAGTATGCCGTGCGCTCCGGCGACCGTATTTCGGTCGATTTGCCCGAGCCGCACGATCCCACCGATGTGATTCCCGAGGCCATTCCCCTCGATATCCGCTACGAGGACGCCTACCTCATCGTGCTCTCCAAGCAGCGCGGTCTGGTGTGCCATCCCGCCCATGGCCACGAGAGCGGCACCCTTGCGAACGCCTTGGTCTATCACTGTGGCATTGACCATCTGGGCACCGTGCAGGGCGAGGACCGCCCCGGCATCGTGCATCGCCTGGATCGTGACACCTCGGGCCTTATGCTCGCGGCAAAAGACGACGACACCCAGCGCGCGCTCCAGAATCTCATCCGCACGCGCACGCTCGACCGCCGCTACATTACGCTCGTCCACGGCCACATTGCCATGGACGAGGGCACCATTAACACCGGCATTGCCCGTTCTACGCGCGACCGTGTCAAGATGGCGGTTTCGGACGATCCTTTCGCGCGCCAGGCCATTACGACCTTTAGGGTCCTCGAGCGCTTCGATTCCACGCGTTTTGACGATGGCTATACGCTCGTCGAGTGCCACCTGTTTACGGGTCGCACGCATCAGATTCGCGTGCACATGCGCCATATCAACCACGCCTGCGTGGGCGATCCGCTCTACGGGAAGTGCGATGCGCGTGCCGACCAGGGTTTGACCAGGCAATTCCTCCATTCCTGGCGTGTGGCGTTCGATCATCCCGTGACGGGGGAGCGCATTGAGTGCCGCGATGAGCTGCCGTGGGATCTCGCCGCCGTTCTGGATGACTTAGCCCCGCGCTCGCTCGGCCGCACTGCCGCCGGCGACGAAATCGTTCCGCAGCTCGGTCTGCTCGAAGCCTAACCAGTATTAGGTGGTTTCTTGAACTCGGTTAGCCTACGGTAAGATATACGGTTGTTTACGTAACGCGTTCTCGGGAGCCTGCATGCTCGCCTTTTTACAAACTAACACGCCCATCGTGATCTTTAACCAGATTGTGGTTACGCTACTCACGGTCTGCTTTCTGTACCAGGTGGTCTTCTTTGTCATTGGCGCTCTTCGTGGCGAGGTCGCGCCTCCCAAGGCCAAAAAACTCCACCGCTATGCCTTCTTTATCGCGGCGCATAACGAGGAGGCCGTGATCGCCAACCTCGTTCGCTCCATCAAGGACCAGGATTATCCGTCCGAGCTTATCGAGGTCTTCGTGGTCGCCGATGCCTGCACCGATAATACGGCGCAGCTCGCGCGCGAGGCGGGCGCCATCGTTTATGAGCGCAACGACCTGGCCCGCAAGGGTAAGAGCTGGGTCATGGACTTTGGTTTCGATCGCATTCTCAACGAGTATCCCGACACGTTTGAGGGCTACTTTATCTTCGATGCCGACAACGTTATCTCCCGCGATTACGTCTCCAAGATGAATGATGCCTTTGACCAGGGCTTCCATGTGGTTACGAGCTATCGTAACTCCAAGAACTTCGGCAGCTCGTGGATTTCGTCTGCCAACGCCACCTGGTATCTGCGTGAGGCCCGCTTCCTCAACAACGCGCGCAACATCTGCAAGACGTCTTGTGCCGTCTCTGGTTCGGGCTACCTCATCTCCGCCAGCGTAATTGAGGGCATGCACGGCTGGCAGTTCCATACGCTGACCGAGGACATCCAGTTCACTACGTTCTGTGCCATTCACGGCATTCGCATCGGTTATGCGCCGGCGGAGTTCTTTGACGAACAGCCCGTGACGTTTAAGGCGTCCTGGAAACAGCGCATGCGCTGGACCAAGGGCTTCTACCAGGTGTTCTTTACCTACGGTAAGCACCTGGTCAAATCGACCTTCCGCTATCATCGCTTTGCCGCATATGACATGTTTATGACCATCGCTCCGGGCATGCTGCTGTCCCTGATCTCCATGCTCGCCAATGCGACGTTCCTGATCGTGGGTGGCCTTTCGCATGGTTTCTTGGCTACCGAGATCGAGATGCAGGCTTGTGCCGCCTCGCTTATCATGACGTTCGTGATGATGTACCAGACCTTCTTTATCCTGGCGCTGCTCACGACCATCTTTGAGTACAAGCACATTCATTGCGCTCAAAAGTGGCGTCTGGTGACCAACCTGTTTACCTTCCCGATCTTTATGTTCAGCTATATCCCCATCACGGTGGCTGCACTGTTCCTAAAGGTCGACTGGGTCCCGACGCAGCACGCCGTCAACGTTACCCTCGACGAGGTCATGCAAGGCGCCAAATAACCACCATCAAAACCACCACAAAGGGGGCAGTGAACTGCCTCCCATTTCTTGGACATCGGGAAATGGGAGGTTTTCCATGAGTAT
>URGF01000082.1 GCA_900547285.1 uncultured Collinsella sp. | reverse complement strand
CTCGCCGGCAACGGTCACCTCGCGATGGCTGGGCGAGAGCACGATGTCGCCCACGCTGAGCACATCGCTCGCCTGCTTGACCATGCCGCCGCGACGCAGCAGTGCGCGGCAGCGGCTGGCGAGCTCCATGAGCGAAAACGGCTTAGTCAGGTAATCGTCGGCACCGCCATCGAGCGCCATCACCTTGTCGAGCTCGGTATCCTTGGCGGTAAGCATCATGATGGGCACCGTCGCCGTCAGGCGATCGGCACGCAGTCGACGCATAATCGCCAAGCCATCGGTATCGGGCAGCATGATGTCGAGCAGGACGGCATCGGGTACCCGTCGCGCCACAGCAGCCTTAAACTCACCGTCGCACGAAAAGCCCTCGGCCTCAATCCCCTGCTTGCGCAGCGCATAGACCGTCAAATCCCTGATGTTGTCATCGTCCTCGACGTAATAGATCATGTTGAACCCCTTTGCGGCCGGCATGACCGCATCTTAACCCTAAAGGTACCTTTACTAGATGGTATCAGCCAAAACGCCCCGTCAAATAATCCGCCGTGCGCGGATCGGTCGGATTCTTGAAGAGTTGCGCGGTGGGCGCGTGCTCCACCAGCTCACCCAGCAAAAAGAATGCGACCGAATCGGAGATACGCGCCGCCTGCTGCATATTGTGCGTAACGACCACGAGCGTGCAGGTCTCTTTGAGCTCGCAGGCCAGCTGCTCCACCACCAGCGTCGACACAGGGTCGAGTGCCGAGGTCGGCTCGTCCATCAGCAGAATGTCGGGCTGCACGGCAAGCGCGCGGGCGATGCACAGGCGCTGCTGCTGTCCACCCGAAAGACCCAGGCCCGACTCTTTGAGCTTGTCCTTGACCTCGTCCCACAGGGCAGCGCGACGCAGGGAGTCCTCGACCAGCTCATCGAGCACGACGCGGTCACGCACTCCCATGCCGCGAGGACCGTACGCGACGTTGTCGTAGATGCTCATGGGAAACGGGTTGGGGCGCTGAAACACCATGCCCACGCGCTGGCGAAGGCGGCAGATGTCGTAATCGCCCAGGATATCTTGACCATCGAGCGCAATCTTGCCCTCGATGCGGCAATCCTTGATGCCGTCGTTCATGCGGTTAAAGCAGCGCAGCAACGTGGACTTTCCGCAGCCCGAAGGCCCGATGAACGAGGTGATCTGCTTGTCGCGGATCTTGATATTCACGTCCTTGAGCGCATGATGGTCGCCATAGAACAGGTCGAGGCCCTCGACGTCGATGCGCGTCGGCGAGGCGGCAAGATCCTCTGCCGTGGGGCGAGTCGCATCCCCAACCTCGCGCTCATGCGCGGCCTCGGCCTGCGCTTCCATGAGTTCTTCAAGCTCCGTGGGCTCCACAGCCGCAGCAGCCGTCATACCGCACACCTCCATATCGATATCAATTCAGCAGTATCGATAGTAGGAATCGCGGCTCATACGCACGTGAGCACATTGTCAAGTGTTTGTAAGGGCACACTGGCTATGCGGCGGGCAGCTCGATGGTGAATATCGTGTGTTCGGGCGTCGATTCACATGCAACGGTACCGCCGTGTGCCGCGATGATCTCCTTGGCAATAGCAAGGCCCAGGCCGGCACCACCGCGATTGGTCGCACGCGCCGCATCCAGGCGATAGAACTTCTCAAAGATCACCTTGAGCTTAGCCGCAGGGATAGGATCGCCCTGATTGATAAAGTGCACGCGCACGCCGCCATCGTCTTGGCGCCTGGCCTCAATCGTGATAGTCGAGCCCTCATAGCTATAGGCGACGGCGTTTTTCATGATGTTGTTGAACACGCGGGCCATCTTGTCGCCATCCACGAGCACCGTCAGGTCCTCGCGAATATCAACCTGGGCTTCCTTATGCTGCTCGTTGAGGATGGGATAGAACTCGTCAGCCACCTGAGCCAGCAGCAACCCCAGATCAACATAGCCGCGCGTGAGCACGATATCGTGGAAGTCAAAGCGCGTGATATCGAAGAACTCTTCGATGAGTGCATCGAGCCGGTGCGCCTTGTCGAGAGCCACGCCCGTAAAGTGCGCACGTTGCTCAACCGGCAGCTCAGGAGCCTCTTGAAGCAGCGAAAGATAGCCCACCACACTGGCAAGCGGGGTGCGTAGGTCATGTGCCAAGTACGTGACCAGATCGTCCTTGCGATGAGACTCGTCACGCAAGGCCTGCTGCACCTTGCGCTCGCGATCGCGCACACGGTTGAGTGCGCCCTCGACCTCCAGGAAGTCGCCGTCGATGTTGTCCCAGGTGTCGGGGTGATCGATCAGGCGATCTTGAATACGAGCGGCCAGCACACAATCGGCATGCTGCTCGCCCTGCTCATAGCCCTGGTAGTACAGGGCGCGGCCGCAAAAGAACAGCACGCACACGGCAAGCGCCAGCACAAAGCCAAGCATGTTGAATACAAAGCCGGCATCGAACAGCACCGGCCCTTCGATGCCGCCGAGTGCCATGGCGCCAATCGCCAACGTCATGGCCCATGCGGCACCGCCAATCACCACGCAGCGGCGTACGATTTCAAATCGATCGATCAGCAAAAAGCCGACAAGCAGCACCGCCAAGATTCCAGCGATGTTATCGATGCCAATCAGCAGCAGGCTCAGCAAAAAGAGCAGCACCGTTGCAAGTGCGCGGTTGTCGACGACCGACCTCACGTATTCAAAGAGTCGATCGGGCACCTCGAATGCCTGCCTATCGTCTTTTGTCATGTCCACTTCCCCACCATCAAAGGCGCTATTCGATTATGTAGCCGACGCCCCAGACGTTTTTGATAAAGCGCGGCTTTTGAGCGTCGTCGCCAATCTTTTCGCGCAGGTGGCGAATGTGCACCATCACCGTATTGTTGGAGCCGGGCATAAAATCCTCGTTCCACACCGCGCGGAACAGATCCTCCACGGCTACCACGCTGCCGCGATGCTCAACCAGATACAGCAAGATGGAATACTCGATGGGCGTGAGGCGCACCGGTGCACCGTCCACCGTTACGGAACGAGCATCGCGGTTGATCTCCAGGCCGTCGAGCTGGATGGTCGGCGACTCGGCCGCCTGCGAGCGGCTACCGTAGCTGGTGTAGCGGCGAAGCTGAGCGTGCACACGCGCGATGAGCTCCAGCGGACGGAACGGCTTAACCACGTAATCGTCCGCGCCAAGCGAAAGGCCCTCGATCTTGTCTTGCTGGGCATCGCGCGCCGTCAGCATGATCACGGGATAGGTATGGCTGGAACGGATCGTACGCAGCAGCTCAAACCCATCGATATCGGGCAGCATGACATCCAGCAGCGCCAGATCGAACTCCTGCTCCAAGATTGCCTTGGCAGCATCGGCCCCGCTATAGGCAATCTGGACATCAAAGCCCTCTTTTGTAAGGTAGATACCAACCAAGTCGGCGATGGCCTTCTCGTCATCAACTACCAAAATGCGCTCGTTCATGCGTGCTCCTCTCGCGCTCCATTATGCCCGAGGCGACGCACGCCACACACAACAAGCGTGGGTGATTAAGTCGGCCTTAAGCACCCTTGTGCCCGTTCGGGCGCGGATGTGGGCCACACACGCACGCGATGATCGCCGACGCCGGCAAACGATATACTCTAGTTCCAGAAGAGACCATCCCGTCGAAAGCGAAATCTGTGAAGTCCCTCACCTCTTTTGCAAAGCGCTCAGCCCAGCTTGCCGCCGGCTTTGTCTGCGCTATCGCTCTTGCCGCTGGCGCGCCCACCGTCGCCGGCGCCCAAGTGCTCACGACCGACAATGTTTGCGGCAAAACCGCCGATGCGCGCGGCATCACGGCCGAAAACCTGCCCGATATCGATGCGACCAATGCCCTCGTCATGGGCAAAGACGGCACCGTCTACTATGGGCGCGGCGCCGATGAGCAGGTCAAAATCGCCTCGATCACCAAGGTCATGACCGCAATCCTAACCGTCGAGAATTGCAAGATGGACGAGAAGGTCACGGTGAGCAACGCCGCAGCCACCGTGGGTAATTCGACCGCCGGCCTGCTCGAAGGCGACGAGCTTACCGTGGAGCAGGCGCTGCGCGGCCTGATGATTCCCTCGGGCAACGACGCCGCCATCGTGCTCGCCGAATATGTGGGCAAGAAGATCGACCCTAAGACCAAAGACGCCGAGGCCACATTTGTGAAGGCCATGAACGAGCGCGCTAAGAAGCTCGGCTGCACCGGTACGCTTTTTGAAAACCCGCATGGTCTGGACTTTGATGAGTGGGCTGGCGATATGCACTCAACCGCACACGACGTAGCGCTGATGATGCAGGAGGCCATGAAAAACGACACGATCCGCGAGGTCGTAGCGAGCGAGGATTCCTGGATCGAGGTCACGGGCGCCGACGGCACCGACCATTCGCATTCCATGGACACGCATAACTATTTGCTGGGCCAAGATGGCAACATCGGCGGCAAGACCGGCACCACCGACGACGCGGGCTATTGCTTTACGAGCGCCTACAACCGCGACGGCGACGAGATCTACACCGTTATTTTGAACTCCACCACCACCGATCAGCGCTTTACCGATACCGCCACCCTTGCCAATTGGTACTACGGCCACAAGGTCACGGTCGCGATCGCCAACACGCAGGAAAAGACCGCCAACGGCAACCCGCTTATGGCACGCATTAGCCAGACAGATTGGACGGACAAGACGATCGACGCCACGCTCGCCGACCCCACGGCGCAAGCGACCGTGTTTTCCCTTGCCGGCGAGGTGACCGAAAAGGTTAGCCACGACGATCTTTCGGGCACGGTGCATGTGGGCGACAAGGTGGGCAGCGTTACGCTCAAGCAGGACGGCACCAAAATCGCCGTTATGGACCTGGTTGCCGACGAGGAAGGGGCAGGGCCGAATCCCATTGAGTGGCTCCTTGTGAAGCTCGACCGCCTGGGCCGCCGCATCGACAACCGCCCGCTCACAGCCGAGAGCGAGACCGTAGCCAAGGCACCCGAGGTGTAAGGTCGAAGAACAATACACTCGCTGAAAGGAGGTGTCCGAAAGGATGCCTCCTTTTTTGAGGGTTCGAATCCCCAGCGCCCTTTCTCGATAATAAAAAAGGACCCCCGATGGGACCCTTCTTTAAGGTTAAACTGGCGGAGAGCTGGGGATTCGAACCCCAGATGCCCTTTTGGGGCATACTCGCTTAGCAGGCGAGCACCTTCGGCCTCTCGGTCAGCTCTCCGTAACAGCCGTTCTATAGTAACCAAACAGCCAAGGATAGGCAAGAGGAAATTTTCTAATTGCCTAGCATCCTTTCCTCCTTGGAGGCTTCGCCTACCCCAGCGAGCGGTTGAGGGAGCCGAGCTCGTCGTTGCCCATGGTGCGCCACATTTGGAAGATGCAACCGCGTGCCAGGAAAAAGAAGCCGTTGTCGACCAGTTGCACAGCGGCATCTGCCAGCTGATTCGTCACGGCGGACACTGGCGGCAGCTCGAGTCCAGCCTTGCGGATGGTCTCGACCGCCTCCTCGAACGTCGGAGGCTCGCTGACGCCCATCTCATTCATAAGGCCCCGCATTTCTTCCAGCGCACTACTGCCCGATTCCTCACCGCGCGGCACCAGACGGTAACAAGCCAGCGCTAGGTCGAGCTGATCGCAATTCCAATAGGCAAACGCCAAGCGATAGAACAGGTAGCCGATTGCAGAACGATCGCTGGCAATACGTAGGCCGTGGCGCGCCACCTCGATAATCTCGTCAAAGCGCTCCAGACGCGCAAGCACGTTGATGAGCGCAAAGTGCGATTGCATGGACGAGCGTGCCAGATCGTAAAGATGGCGCACCTCGGGCAGTGCTCGTTCAAAGTCCTCTTGCTCGGCGTAAAAGCTGCAGATCTCGTGCTGGGCAAAGTACAGTGCATCGGGCGCACGAAGGATTCGCACAGAGCGGTCTTCTTCCAACACCGGTAGCACCATGCGCACCAGCTGGTTATCGCAAAACTGCGTTTGAACCGGACCTGTCGCCAAAAGCTCGGCGACGGCGCACTTAGCCTCCAACTCCTCAACAAGACGGGAAAAGCCTTCAAAAGCACCTGTACGGTCGACTTTTGCCTGCTCGCGCAATTCAACAACACGGGCCACGTATGGGTCGTCGTCCTCTTCCATGACCTCCAACTCGTCAGCCGTATCGGCAAGCAGCAAATCGCGCAGCGCCGGTGGAAGCGTGCGATGGTCATCACGCGGACGAGCATGAACCTCCGCAGGTTCAATCGTCTCCGGAGCAGTTGACTCATACGCCTCAAGTACACGCTTGCACGGCATATCGTCCATGTCCATGCTCTCAAGATCCTTGGCGACAGGCACGCAATCGGCCAGATAGGCCGCGCGCCCAAAGAAATACGTTGCGACAACGCGCTCGCCCTGCTCACTGTCGGGAGCAGCAATCTGCACATAGCAGCGCGTGATGCAGGTGCCCGCGGCAAAACACGCTGCCGCAAGCGTGAGTGCCACGCGCGCATCGTGTTCCGCGGCCCAGACCGCGCGCGTGTCCTCGTCCAGCTCGCGCCAGGCGTCATCTTGAGCGTCGTATTCACGTTGCGGCATGGCATCCACGACAGACCGACCAAACCGAACGAGCATAATCCCCTCGGCAACGTTTGCCCGATAGGTATAGTCGAGCCGTGTGACCACGTTAAGCGCCTCAACGATTCGCGCAAAACGGGTACGCACATCCCACTCACCGCCCGGCTGGCAAGCCACCGTACCCGGTTTGCCCCACGGGTTATCGCTCGAGGCCGTATCGAGCAGTCGGGGAACATCGTTGGTCGTCTTGGCGATATGCCACGCATCAAAGAGCGCGCAGCCCTCAAGGCTCGGCGAGGATGCCGCAGGGGCCAATCCGGCCCCGATGCGCTCGAGGATGCCAGAGAGGCGGTTGAGACGGCACTCGATGGCAAGCAGCATGTCAATCTCGTCCTGGTCCAGCAGGCTACGATCAAAATTGAGATAGAAAAGCTTTGAGCGATCGATGCGAGCCAGGCTCATCTCGGACTTGGCGGCGATGGTGCGCAGTCGGGGCAAGTCGACCTCGCTCATAAGGGCGGCCGCATAACGCTCGATACCGCTCGGATTCTCGGCATGGTCGACACGGTAGAGCAGCGTCTCGATAGCGTCAGGTAGCGGTGCCGTGTTAAAGCCCAAAAACACCTCGACCGGCTCGGGCAACTTTACGAGCTTTATTTTGTCGACAACGTTTTGCATGTCCGCATCGAGACCGTCGACGCCCGCCGTGCTCGCAATGGTATTTTCGGAGTCAGCGAATATCACGTAGCGCAGGAACATCGATGCCATGAACTCACCGTAAGGAAGGGAGCGGGTCGAATTCCATGTCTCGTGATCGGACTGTTCGCGCATGGGACCTTCGGGAGAGCCGACGGTTCGCGCGCACGCGCGCATCGTGCCGTTGGCTCCCCGAACCACAATCTCACCAATACCGGAGTCCGACTCGTCAAGGACCAGTTCCATGTCGGGATCGTTGGGCAGCGGAGCCTCGCTGACGGGGCGGTCCACCTTGTACACCTCACCCGAAACGCTTACGTAGCCCAAAAGCGACACATGACTTTTGCCAACAAATTCGACGACATAACAAGATTCATGCTGATCCTCGCCAAAGAGTTTCCAGACTACGCCATATGAGCGTCCCGCAGGCTGCTCGGGCATCGCCGGAAAGCGCTTCTTGGGATCGAGAAACCTGAGCTTGTATGTCGGACGCTCTGCCACGAAGTATCACCCTGATCGGTCGCTTGAAGAAGGAGTGGTCGCGAATTAGTCGCGACATCTACTCGGAATCTTACACGAGTCGACAGGAAATCGTCCGCTTTACGCCCGCGCCTCGACCGAGGTTCGAATCCATGCAGCGGCGGCATAAAAGAAAAGCCCCCGTTGCCGGAGGCTTCAAGTTCAATTGGTGCG
>URGF01000081.1 GCA_900547285.1 uncultured Collinsella sp. | reverse complement strand
CGACCAAAATAAACCTGTCCCTTTTTGGCAGGTGGAGAATGGGGTAAAGTAAGTGATGGTTAACTAGAGGAGGCTTGCTATGGCACCTATCGATATTGTTGTACTGGCTGTTATCGGCATTGCGTTTGTCGCCGTGTGCGTGCGCATTTATCGCAAGGGCACCTGCGCCGACTGCGCTCAGGGCGGCGTTTGCACGGGACATTGTTCCAACAAAAAAACCTGCGCCGCACTTAAGGGCGTGGACAAAATTGCCGAAGACTTGGGCCGCGGTATCAAGTAAGGTCCGTCATCCAAGCGCCTCGCGAGCATCCGTTTGCGGGGCGCTTTGCACATTTGGGGGCGAGTGCGGCGAGTCGAAGAGTGATTTTGGGGTATCGTTACCTGTACTGTTAATTGGCAACTTATCTATAACGGAGTAACCGCATGAGCGCTCGCGTAACCATGAAGGACATAGCCGCCGAGCTTGGCGTTTCCATCAATACCGTGCACAAGGCTCTGACGGGAAAGGCCGGCGTGAGCGAATCCGTGCGCGCCAAGGTGAACGCTAAGGCCGAGGCCATGGGCTATCACCGCAACACAAGTGCCTCAAGCCTGCGCCGCAAGGATATCAATCTGGTGTTTTGCCTGCCCCGCGCATCGCGCGAGGGAGCGTACTTTTTCCGTTACCTGTGGGAAGGCTGCAATCGCTTTGAACAGGAGGTCATCGACCGGGGCATTACGGTTGAGCGCGTAGAATTTGGCGTGGGCGGCTACGCTGATGCACTCGAGCAAATCGACGAGCGTCTGCAGGTGGGCGAGAAGATTGATGGCTTGCTCGCCTATGCGCCGGGCGACGATCGTGCGACTGAGCTTTTGGGGCAGATCGCCGAGGAGGGCGTGACGATTGAGCTTGTCGACGGCGACCGTCCGCATTTGAATCGTTTGGGTGCGAGCTTGGCCGATTATTCGACGGCAGGCAGCCTTATGGCCGAGCAGGCGGCAAACCTGGTCCATGCTTCTGGGGCCGACGCCCGCGTGCTCCTTTTGACAGGCGACCCATATACCGATTCGCACTATCTAACCGCCCGCGCCTTCCACAATTACCTGCGCGAACGTGATATTCCATGGCAGGTTGAGGATCTTGCAGGTGCCCATGCGCAAGTCAAACAACTCGAGCATGAGCTCGAAAAGCGCTTGAGTGCGCCGGACGCCCCTGAACTTATCTGTAGCGTTTTTGCCGTTGGTTCCGAAGTGGTTGCCGACGCGCTCGTCTCGACCGGCAAGGCCGGTCAGGTCATGGTGATCGGCAACGACCTGTTTCCCGAAAGTGCTCTGGCCTTGCGCCGCGGTATCTTTACCAATATTGTCTATAAGGACCCGACGAGCCTGGCGTATCGCGGCGCTAAGACGCTGGGCGATTATCTGCTGTGGGGAAGGACCCCGACGGTGCCCGTCCAGAAGGGTGCCGTCGAGATGGTATTTGCCAGCAATGTCGACCGCTACTGCGAACTTGCGGGTATTTAGCCGATTGAGCAGGTACCCCCTCTTGCGACGTGCATTTTTTGGAGTATTCAGCAATGGCGTGTCCCGAAAGAGGCTAGGACGACTGTTTTAAGTGCCCCCGATGGCGTAATTCGCCATCGGGGGCACTTATTTATGCCGATTGGGCGCAATATGAGCATCAGATAGGGCTTCGAAGACGGTGCGCGGTGCGCTCCGATGCTGAATACTCCCAAAAATGCACGGCGGAACATGACCCACCTGGCCAAAGCGCTCAAGTTCGGTATTCGGGGACGCCTGCCAATTCGCAATACATACAAGTCACGGCTCCAGTAACCGTTGAACGGGCAAAATCGACCGTTCACCCCATGGTGGTTAGGTGAACGTTCACCTTTTAAGTCGCAATGAATTAGTATAGTGAACGTTCACCTAGAGGATAACGAGCGCATCGTGCGCTCGCTCCGCCAACAAAGGGGTTGTTTGATGAAAAACTTCATGGACGATCAGGATTTCCTGCTGAGCACCAAAACCGGTGAGGAGCTGTTCCACAACTTTGCCGAGGGTATGCCCATCGTTGACTACCACTGCCACATTTCTCCCAAGGAGATCTGGGACGACAAGCGTTTTGAGAACATCACCGAGGTTTGGCTGGGCGGTGACCACTACAAGTGGCGCCTGATGCGTGCCAACGGCGTCGACGAGCGCTTCATTACCGGCGATGCCCCTGCTCGCGAGAAGTTCCAGAAGTGGGCCGAGACCCTGGGCCGTTGCGTGGGCAACCCCGTCTTTGAGTGGAGCCACCTGGAGCTTAAGCGTTACTTTGGCTACGAGGGCGTCCTGAACGGCAAAACCGCTCAGGAGGTCTGGGACCTTGCCAACGCCAAGCTCGCCGAGGCCAGCTTTACCTGCCGCAACCTCATCAAGCAGTCCAACGTCCGCATGATCTGCACTACCGACGACCCCGCCGACAGCTTTGAGTGGCACAAGAAGATTGCCGCCGACGACAGTTTTGACGTTCAGGTCGTTCCCGCCATGCGCCCCGATGCCGCCCTGCGCATCGAGCGTGGCCAGGAGTTCGCCGACTACTGCAAGCATCTCTCCGAGGTTGCTGGCGTTGAGATCAGCGACTTCGAGGGCATGAAGGCCGCCATCTCCAAGCGCTACGAGGTCGCCCACGAGCTGGGCTGCCGCGCTTCCGACCACGCGCTCGACTACGTTATGTACGTTCCGGCTACCGCCGACGAGATCGAGACTATCTTTGCCAAGGGCCTTGCCGCCGAGCCGCTTACCGAGGACGAGGTCCTCAAGTACAAGACGGCCTTTATGCAGTTCGTCGCCGGCGAGTATGTCCGCCTTGGCTGGGCCATGCAGCTGCACTTTGGCTGCAAGCGCGACAACAACCGTGCCATGTTCGCCAAGCTCGGCCCCGATACCGGTTATGACTGCATCTCCAACTACACGCCGTCCGACCAGCTGGCCGATTTCCTCAACTCCATCCAGGAGACCTGCGGCTTGCCCAAGACCATCCTGTACAGCTTGAACCCCATCGATAACACCATGATCGATACCGTCATGGGCTGCTTCCAGGAGGCTCCGACCGCCGGTAAGATCCAGAACGGCTCTGCCTGGTGGTTCAACGACAACGAGATCGGTATGCGCGAGCAGCTCACGGCTCTGGCTAACGAGGGCGTGCTGGGCAACTTTGTGGGCATGCTTACCGATTCCCGCTCCTTCCTGTCCTACCCGCGTCATGAGTACTTCCGTCGCGTGCTGTGCGGCGTGATCGGCGAGTGGGTCGAGCAGGGCAAGTATCCGGCCGACATGGAGCTGCTGGGAGCCATCGTGCGCGACATTAGCTACAACAACGCGGTCCGCTACTTTGGCTTTGACCTGGATACCGTCGAGGCCTAAACCCGCATCGAATCACACCGAACTCGGGAGCGCCGTTGCCACACGCGGCGCCCCCGTTTTGCCTGCACGCTAACAGCAATCTAAGGAGAGACATCGATGGAGAACATCAGCTACGAGACGCTCGAGAAGATCGGCTACAAGGGCTACCTGCTGCCCAAGGACGCGCCCGAGAAGGTTCTGCAGTTTGGCGAGGGCAATTTCCTGCGCGCCTTCGTCGACCGCTTCTTTGACATGGGCAACGAGGCAACCGGCTGGAACGGCAAGGTTGTCATGGTCCAGCCCATCAGCGGTGCCTTTGGCTTTGCCGACGGCATTAACGCTCAGGATGACCTGTACACCGTGCTGGTGCGCGGCAAGGAGAGCAGCAACACGGTCGACGAGTCCCGTGTGATCAGCGCCTGCAGCCGCTGTCTCAATCCGTATCGCGAGGACGACTACCACGCCATGATGGAGGTCGCCGTCTCCGACGATTTGGAGATTATCGTCTCCAACACCACCGAGGCCGGTATTGCCTACGATCCGTCCTGCAAGGCCGACGACATGCCGCCCGCGAGCTTCCCCGCCAAGCTTGTCCAGGTCCTTCACACTCGTTGGGCTGCCGGTAAGCCGGGCGTCATCGTGCTCGCCTGCGAGCTCATCGACCATAATGGCGAGGAGCTGCTGCGCATCATGAACCAGTACGTGAGCGACTGGGGCTGGGAGGACGAGTTTGCGCAGTGGATGGCCAACGACTGCACCGTCTGCACCACGCTCGTCGACACTATCGTCCCCGGCCGCATCCGCGACCCCAAGGAGGCCGCTGCCGTGGCCGAGCGCCTGGGCTACGAGGATCCCTTCCTGGCCGTGCGCGAGCCCTTCCAGATGTGGGGTATCCAGGGCGACGAGTCACTTGCCGAGAAGCTGCCCTTCGTGAAGGCCGGCCTGCCGGGCGTCTTTGTGACCCCCGATGTCACCCCGTACAAGAAGCGCAAGGTCCGCATCCTCAACGGCGCCCACACTGCCTTTGTTCCGGGCTCCTGGGTTGCCGGCTTTGACATCGTGCGCGATTGCATGCACGACGAGACCGTCCGTGGCTTCATGAACACCATGCTCTACGACGAGGTCATCCCGACGCTTGCCGCCGATCTGGATGTCGAGGACTGCAAGGCCTTTGCCGCCGCCGTCGAGAACCGCTTCGACAACCCGTTTATCGACCACGCGCTGCTCTCCATTTGCCTCAACTCAACCGCCAAATGGCGTGCTCGCGACCTGCCCACGCTCAAGGACTATGTTGCCGAGACCGGTAACCTGCCCAAGTGCCTGGCGACGAGCCTCGCTACGCTCATTGCCTTCTATACGCAGGAGCTCGTTGCTCGCGAGGGTGACGGCCTGCACCTGCGCCGCGCCGACGGCACCGAGTACACCGCTCAGGACGATGCCTTCGTGCTCGATTTCTACGCCGCCCACGCCGGTGCAGACGATGCCGAGCTGGTGCACGACGTGCTCAGCAACGAGCAGATGTGGGGCGAGGACCTTACGCAGATCGCCGGCCTTGAGGAGTTTGTCGTCAACGCGCTTGCCGTCGTGCGCGTCGAGGGCGCCAAGCAGGCCTTCGCCAACGCCCAGGCCTAAATCCTTCTGTGCGCCCGCTGGGCAACTGGCGGGCGTCCGCTGACTTCTGCTCAACCTGTAGGGTTAGGACTCTTTGTAATGAATACTATCCAGATCAATCCGGCCGACAACGTGATCGTCGCGCTGTCGCCGCTTGCCAAGGGCACCGCCGTTGCGGTTCCCGGGGTGGGCGAGATCGTGGCCGCGGAGGATATTCCGCAGGGCCACAAGATGGCCGTGCGCGCCATTGCGGCGGGGGAGGACGTCGTCAAGTACGGTCTTCCTATCGGTCACGTGACGGGCGACATCCAGCCCGGTCAGTGGCTTCATACGCATAACGTCAAGACCAACCTTTCGGGCGAGGTCGAGTATGCTTACAACCCGACGCATCCGGTCGTTGAACCGGTTGAGCCCGAGACCTTTATGGGCTTCCGTCGCGCCGATGGCCGCGCCGCCACGCGCAACGAGCTGTGGATCATCCCCACGGTCGGCTGCGTCAACGAGGTCGCACGTGCCATGTGCGAGCAGGCTCAGGATCTGGTCGAGGGCTCGCTGGAGGGCGTTTACTACTTCCCGCATCCCTTTGGCTGCTCGCAGACCGGTGCCGACCATGCCCAGACGCGCCGTCTGCTGGTGGCGCTCTCGCGTCACGCAAATGCTGCGGGCGTGCTGTTCCTGTCGCTCGGTTGCGAAAACTGCACGCACCGGCAGGTGCTCGACGAGCTCGGTGACTTCGATCGCGAGCGCGTTCGCTTCCTCACCTGTCAGGATGTAGCCGACGAGCAGGTCGAGGGCCACAAGATCCTGTCCGAGCTTGCCGACCTGGCCAAGCAGGCCAAGCGTGAGCCCATTCCTGCCTCCGAGCTGGTCATTGGCCTTAAGTGCGGCGGCTCTGACGGTCTTTCGGGCATTACCGCCAACCCCACGATCGGTCGCGTGAGCGATATGGTTGTCGCCCGCGGCGGCACGTCGGTGCTCACCGAGGTTCCCGAGATGTTCGGAGCAGAGACCATTCTGATGAACCGTTGTGCCAACGAGGAACTGTTCCACCAGACCGTAGATCTGATCAACGACTTCAAGAACTACTTCAAGAGCCACAATCAGACCATCTACGAGAATCCTTCCCCAGGTAACAAAAAGGGTGGCATCTCCACTCTGGAGGATAAGTCTTTAGGCTGTACGCAGAAGTCCGGTAGTGCTCTGGTCAAGGGCGTACTGCAGTATGGCGATACCGTGAAGACTCCGGGACTGAACCTTCTGTCCGCACCGGGCAATGATCTGGTAGCAGCTACCGCACTGGCAGCCGCAGGAGCACATATCGTACTGTTTACCACAGGACGCGGAACTCCTTTCGCATCTCCGGTTCCTACCATGAAGATCGCGACCAACTCCCGCCTGGCAGGCAAAAAGTCCAACTGGATCGATTTCAATGCCGGCGTACTGGTAGAGGATAAGACCATGGAAGAGGAGACTAAGGCTTTGTTTGATCTGGTAGTGGAGACCGCTTCCGGCAGGCAGGTATGCAGCGAGGCAGCAGGCTTCCATGATATGGCTATTTTCAAGCAGGGTGTAACTCTGTAAAAGATCATACACAAAACGGCGTTCTTTTGTTACAATAAACGTGCAGGAGAACGCCTTTGTTATATAGGAGGAACTATGACAATTCAGGAAATCAAGGCACTTCCCCGTACGGAGGAAGACATCTTTGACTTAAAAAAGGTGCAGGCAGATGCAGGACGAAGGAACATCTATCAGGCTGCGGATCTGGTATATCCAACATATGCGGCATATGAGACCACCGAGAATAAAAAGGAAGGATATCCGGATATCATGGCGCAGATGCGTGTGCTGAAAAAGCATGCGGAGAGCGAATTCACCGCGGAAAACGGCGCGGATTACACTGCAGCACTGCTTCATACCGTAGAGCAGATCAGTCCGGAGATCTATGAGAATTACAGAGAGCTTTTAGATAATTTCCGTGGTGCCGTGAAGCGTATGCTGGAGCAGTATTATGATGTAAAGTCGAAAACTTTTGCTATGGATGAAACCTCGGAAAAAGTATTCTGCGGTGCCGTACAGAAGGCATGCGGGGAATATTTACTTTTAGCGGAAAAATATCAGGAGTGCATGAGGTAGAAACGAGAGGAAACAGCGCATGGAAATCAGACATATTATGCATACTGCCCGTAGTGTGACTATAGAGATCGCAGACGGCGGCAGGTATTTTACAAAACAGCCCATAGAATTACGATTAAACGGTGAGCCCACCCTCACTACAGAGAAGACCATCACTTCCTTGTTTGATTTAAAGCCGGATCAGAAATATGTGGTGGAAGCTTACGTGAATGGTGAAAAGCAGGGTGAAGTATCTTTCAAGACAGATTATGAGTATGTGACCCTGGATGTGACCAGATTCGGTGCCAAAGGTGACGGTGAGCACGACGATACCCACTTTATCCAGGCTGCCATCATGGCATGCCCGGTGAACAGCAGAGTGTATTTCCCCGCAGGAACCTACCGTATTACCAGCCTGTTCTTAAAAAGCCACATCCGTATCGAACTGGCAGAGGGTGCGGAGCTTAAGGCATTTACCGACAGAGAGAAATTCCCCACATTCCCCGGCATGCTACAAAGCTATGATGAGACCGACGAGTACAATCTCGGCACCTGGGAGGGGAATCCCTTACCTATGTTCTCCGGCATCATCTGCGGTATCGGTGCAGAAGACGTGGTGATCTACGGACAGGGTAAGATCAACGGCAACGCTTCTAAGGAAAACTGGTGGAAGGATCCCAAGGTCATGAACATTGCGTTCCGCCCCAGACTGTTTTTCATCAGCGGATGTAAAAATGTGACTTTACAGGGAGTGACCTTCTGCAATTCACCTTCCTGGACATTGCATCCCTATTTCAGCAACGATCTGAAATTCATCGGTGTGACCGTGCAGAATCCCAGCGATTCTCCCAACACCGACGGACTGGATCCCGAGTCCTGCAAAAATGTGGAGATCCTGGGCGTGCGTTTCTCCCTGGGAGATG
>URGF01000080.1 GCA_900547285.1 uncultured Collinsella sp. | reverse complement strand
GGACTCGTTGATGGCACCGACGGCGGAGTGGATCGTGTTGATGCGGACCTCGGACTGATCCATCTTGTCGAGCGAATCCTGAAGGGCCTCGATGGAACCCTGGACGTCGGCCTTGATGATCAGGTTGAGCTCCTTGACCTCGGCGTCGGCGATGGTCTCGAAGAGGTTCTCGAGCGTAACGTGCTTCACGCGGCTCTGCTCCTCGATACGTGCCTTGAGCGAACGCTCATCGGCCAGGGCGCGAGCCTCGCGCTCGTCCTCGAACACGCGGAACTCGTCGCCGGCGTTGGGCACGGACTGCAGGCCCAGGATCTCGACGGCGTCGGAGGGGCCGGCCTCGGTGACGGCGTTGCCCTTGGGATCGAGCATGGCGCGGACGCGGCCGTAGGTAAGGCCGGCGACCAGCGTATCGCCCACGTGCAGGGTGCCGCGAGTCACGAGAACCGTGGCAACCGAACCGCGGCCCTTGTCGAGCTTGGCCTCGAGGACGTTACCGGAGGCAAAGGTGTCGGGGTTGGCCTTGAGCTCGAGCACGTCGGCCTGGAGCAGCACGGTCTCGAGCAGGTCGTCGATACCGATTTTCTGCTTGGCCGAGATGTTGACGAACATGTTCTGTCCGCCCCACTCCTCGGGGATGATGCCGTACTCGGTGAGCTCCTGGCGCACGCGGTCGGGGTTGGCGCCTGGCTTATCGATCTTGTTGACGGCGACGACGATGGGTACGCCGGCGGCCTTGGCGTGGTTGATCGACTCGATGGTCTGAGGCATGACGCCGTCGTCGGCAGCCACGATCAGGATGACGATGTCGGTCACCTTGGCGCCGCGGGCACGCATAGCCGTAAAGGTGGCGTGGCCCGGGGTATCGATGAAGGTTATCTTACGGTCGTTGATCATGACCTGCGAAGCGCCGATAGCCTGGGTGATGCCGCCCGCCTCGCCGGCAGCGACGCCGGTGTGACGGATGGCGTCGAGCAGGCTCGTCTTGCCGTGGTCGACGTGACCCATGACGGTGACGACCGGGGCGCGGGGCTTAAGGTCGGCGGGATCGTCGTAGAACGAGAAGGTGTTCTCCTCCTCGGGGGTGATGATCTTGATCTGACGGCCAAGGTCGTCGGCAACGAGCTCGACGAGGTCGTCGGACATGGAATGCGTCATCGTGAGCGGCGTGCCCAGTAGGAACAGGCGCTTGATGATGTCGTTGGCCGGAACGTCGAGCGCCTCGGCGAGCTCCTGGACGGTAACGCCCTGGGAGACCTTGATGGCGTCGAGGTCCTCGGGGTTCACGCCCTGGGCCAGCGCCTCCTCTATCTTGCGCTCCTCCTGAGCCTTGGCAGCCTCGCGCTCGCGCTTCTCCTTGCGCTTCTTGCGGCGACCGGTGGACTCGCGAGAGGCCTCCTCGACGGCGGCGCGGGCCTCCTCGAGCACCTTCTCGCGGCTGTACTCCTCGGCCTCACGCGCCATGCGGCTGTAGTGATCCTCTTCGTTGCCGTGGCCGCCCTTACGCTTCTTGCCCTTGCCCTGCTTATCGGGGTTGGGGAAGTCCATGCCGGCAGCGACATTGTTGCTGGCGTTAGTGCGATGGCTGTGCGGGCGGCTCTCGGAGGCATTGCGCTCGGAGTTGTTGTCGGAGGCGTTGCGATCGTTACGACGGCCACCGCGACGATCGCTGTTGCCGCCACGACGGTTGCCGCGCTCGGAGGCGCGCTCGGCCTTGGCCTTCGCCTCGGCGTCCTTCTTCTCCTTGAGCACGGTCTCCTGTGCGGCGATCTGGTCGAGCAGCGAACGGAAGCGCGAACCGGAGTCGGAAGCGGGAACGGCGCGGCGCTGGGCCTCGCGGGCAGCCTCCTCCTTCTCGCGGGCAAGGCGCTCCTGCTCGGCCTTCTTCTTGGCCTCGGCCTCGGCGCGAGCGGCCTCCTCGGCAGCCTGGGCGGCGGCGAACTGGCGGCGTTCCTCCTCGCGTGCCTTCTCGGCGGCGATGCGCTCGCGCTCGGCTTCGGCGGCGCGCGCTGCCTCCTCGGCGGCGGCTGCCTCCTCCTCGGCCTGCTTGGCGGCCTCGACTTCCTTGGCGCGGGCCTCGATCACCGAGGCGAGCTGCTTGCGGACCATGGCGACATAGGCGTCCTCCAAGGTGGAGGAAGCGGACTTAGCGGGAATCTTCATATCGGCGAGATGACCCATCAGTTCCTTGGAGGTCATGCCGAACTCTTTGGCCAGGGTGGACACACGGACTTTTGCCATATGACTTCACCTACCCTTTCTGGCACCTTGGGTGCCTAGAGACTGAACGAGCGTGGGAGATGCGCCGGGACCCGCCCGGCGCGACCGCGCGCTAGATCAGGTCCTCCGCATCATCGAAGGCATCGGTGTCGTGGACACCGCAGAAACGGGAGCCGGGACGGGCCTGGTTACGGCACTGGACGCCGTCTTCGGACACGTACTCGCAGCGACGGACGTCGTCGTCCTCCTCGTCACCGATCAAGTCGGCGGCGGGCTCCTCGTGAACGGGGACGTTCTTGAGAATGTCGGCGGCAAGGGTCTCGGACTTGATATCGATGTGCCAGCCGGTCAGGCGAGCGGCGAGGCGGGCGTTCTGGCCCTCCTTGCCGATGGCGAGCGAAAGCTGGTCGT
This sequence comes from uncultured Collinsella sp., assembly GCA_900547285.1. GTDB lineage: Bacteria > Actinomycetota > Coriobacteriia > Coriobacteriales > Coriobacteriaceae > Collinsella. The sequence goes on along the minus strand of URGF01000080.1, from coordinate 5,504 downwards.
CGGGCACGATGACGCCGGCGTAGGCCTTCTCCTCGTCGATAAGGACGCGGGTGACCTTGGCAGGTGACAGGGCGTTGGCGACGTAGACGGCCGGATCGGCATCCCACAGGATGACGTCGACGCGCTCGCCACGGAGCTCACCCACGACGGCGCGAACGCGGCTGCCCTTGGGGCCGACGCAGGCGCCCACGGGATCCAGGCGGTCGTCGAGCGAGTGGACGGCGACCTTGGAGCGCTGGCCAGGCTCGCGGGCGATCGACTTGATCTGGACGGTGCCCTCATAGATCTCGGGCACCTCCTGCTCAAACAGACGACGCATAAGCTCGGGGTGGGTACGGGAGATGACGATCGGCGGACGGCTGTGCTCGCCGCGAACCGGCTGCAGGTTGGAGTTGGGGTCGCGAACGTCGATGATCACGGCCTTGATGTGCTGGTTGTGAAGATAGCGCTCGCCCATCGGACGCTCGTTGCGCTCGTTCTCGTAACGGCGCTGGTCGAAGTGCGGAAGCTCGGCCTCGACGCCCTCGCGAATCTTGACGATCGTGAAGTCGGGCGTGGACTGCAGCACGGTACCGCTGATGAGGTCACCGATACGGCCGGAGAACTCCTCGTAGATCTGCTCGCGGGCGGAGTTGCGCACGATGGCGTTGATCTCGGCCTTGGCGTGCTGAGCGGCGATGCGGCTCGTGTTCTTGGGGGTGACGTCGATCTCCTCGAACTCGGTGAAGTTTCCCTCCTCATCCATGGAATCGTCGATCGGCTCCAGACGGTAGACGTAGATCTTGCCGGTGGTGCGGTCGATGGTCACCTTGGCGCCCCACTCAAGATGCAGGATCTCGGCATAGCTCTTGGCGAGCGACTGCTCCAGGCGGTCGATCAGGTAGAGCTGGTCGATGTGCTTCTCCTGGCAAAGCTCCATCAGGGCGGACATCATGTCGGATGCTGCCATCTTACTTTCCTTCCTTCGCGGGCTTGAAGTCGTAGGTGGGCTTCAACTTGCACTTTTTAACATCAGAGAAATCGAGGGTGACGGACTCGCCGTCCTCGAGCTCGAGGGTCACGTCGGTCTCGGTCGCAGCGGCAATCTTGCCGGCGTACTTGCGACGACCCTCGGTGGCGGTGGAGGTGAGCTCGCAGTTCTCGCCCACAAAGCGGGCAAAGTCGCGCGGACGGCGCAGCGGGCGCGCCATGCCCGGGCTCGACACCTCGAGCGTATAGCTCGAAGAGATGGGGTCGAGCTCCTCGATTACATCGCCGACCCATTTGGTGTTGGCCGTGACGTCGTTGAGCGACAGGCTCTGACCCTCAGCACCCTCGATACGCACGCGCACGCAGGGGGCCTTGGTGGCGCCCACGAGCTCGACGTCGACGATGTCGACATCGTGCTGGGGAGCGACGGCCTCGAGCGCGTCGATGATCGCCTGCTCGGTCTTGGTCTTGACCATTGCGGCACCTCCATACATACAAAAAAGAAGCGGGGCCGAAACCCCACTTCTTTCAATACAACTTCATTTGCAAGCAAACTATACCAATAGCTGCGGAAACGCGCAAGCACAGTACGAATCTGCAGGTCAGCGTGCGCACAGGTTCTCCACAAGAATAGAACAATTGACCGCGGGCGCTTTGGGCAGGCAAAACAAAACGAGGGACGACCCAACCGGACCGTCCCTCGTTTATTGCATGTCAGCTTTACACGCAGAGCCTATTTGACCACCAGGTTGACCAGCTTGCCGGGCACGCAGATGGCCTTGACGATCGTCTTGCCCTCGAGCCACTTGGCGACGGCGGCCTCGGCGGCAGCCTGCATCTCCTCGTTGGAGGCATCGCGGGCCACGTCAATGCGGCCGCGGACCTTGCCGAGCACCTGGACGACGATCTCCACCGTGTCCTCGCTGGACTCGGCCAGGTCGAACTCGGGCCAGGCGGCGGTGTAGGCGTTGCCCTCGCAGCCGAGAGCCTCGTGCCACAGCTCGTCGGCCCAGAACGGGCAGATGGGGGCAAGGACGCTCACGATATCCTTGGCCACGCCGTAGCACAGCGCCTTGTCGCGGTCAGTGCCCTCAGTGGCGTTGAGGTAGGCGCTCGCCGCGTTGACGAGCTCCATGACGGCCGAGATGGCGGTGTTGAACTGGCCGCGGTCGAAGTCCTCGGTGCACTTGGCGATGGTGCGGTGACGCTCGCGATAGAGCTTCATCGCAACCTCGTCGAGCGCGGACTTGTCGAAGGCCACGTTGGCGTCGCCGGACTGGACGAGCTGCCACACGATACGCCAGGCGCGCTTGATGAAGCGGTTGGCGCCCTCAACAGCCTTGGGATCCCAGTCGAAGTCCTTCTCGGGCGGGGCGATAAACAGGATCGCCAAACGCATGGTGTCGGCGCCGTAGGGCTCGATGACCGAGCTCGGGGGCACGACATTGCCCTTTGACTTGGACATGGTGTCGCCGTTCTCGTCCTTGACCATGCCCTGGCACAGCAGGTTGGTGAAGGGCTCGTCCACGCTCAGCAGACCCAGGTCGCGCAGCGCCTTGGTAAAGAAGCGGCTGTAGAGCAGGTGCAAAATGGCGTGCTCGATGCCGCCGATGTAGTTATCGACGGGCATCCAGCGGTCGGCGGCGTCCTTGGAGAAGGGCAGCTCGGTGTTGTGCGGGTCGGTATAGCGCAGGTAATACCAGCTGGAGCAGGTGAAGGTGTCCATGGTATCGGTCTCGCGCTTGGCCGGGCGACCGCAGACCGGGCAGGTGGTCTCGTAGAACTCCTTGCACTCGGCGAGAGTCTCGCCGGCGCCCAGGTCCAGGTTCTCGGGCAGCGTCACCGGCAGCTGATCCTCGGGCACGGGCACGATGCCGCAGTGCTCGCAGTGGATGGCCGGGATGGGGTTGCCCCAATAGCGCTGGCGGGAAATGAGCCAGTCGCGCAGACGGAACTCGACCTTACGACGACCGCAGCCCATGGCCTCGAGGTCAGCAACGATTGCAGCCTCGCCCTCGGAGTGCTTGCCGCCGCGCATACCGGTGTACTTGCCGGACTGGACGAGCGTGCCCTCGGCAGCGTGGGCGCAATCCCAGTCGACGGTCTCGGCATGGAAGGTATCGATGGTCTCGCCGTTGGCCTCGACGGCAGCGCGGTCGTCATCGTCCAGGATGATCGGCACGATCGGCAGGTCGTACTTGCGGGCGAACTCAAAGTCGCGCTGGTCGCCGCAGGGAACGGCCATGACGGCACCGGTGCCATAGTCGGCAACGACATAATCGGCAACCCACACAGGGACCTTCTCGCCGTTGACCGGGTTCACCACGTAGCGGCCGGTAAAGGCACCGTGCTTCTCGAGGGTGCCCTGGGCACGCTCGACGGCGGAGATATGCTTGGAGTCCTCGACGATCTTGGTCACGGCCTCCTCGTACTCCGTACCCTCGACGAGCTCGTGCAGACGAGCGTACTCGGGGGCCAGGACAAAGAAGGAGACACCGAAGAGCGTATCGGCACGCGTGGTGAAGACGGTGATCTTGCCCTCGTCGCCCTCGATGGGCTCGCCATCCTTGTCGCACAGGGTAAAGTCGACCTCGGCGCCCTCGGAGCGACCGATCCAGTTGGCCTGCATCTGCTTGACGCGCTCGGGCCAGCCGGGGAGCTTCTCCAGGTCGTCGAGCAGCTCCTGGGAGTAATCGGTAATCTTGAAGTACCACTGCTCAAGGTCGCGCTTCTCGGGCTCGGTGCCGCAGCGCCAGCACTTGCCCTCGGTGACCTGCTCGTTGGCCAGAACGGTCTTGCAGTTAGGGCACCAGTTGACCGGGTTCTTCTTGCGGTAGACCAGGCCCTTTTCCCACAACTTCTCAAAGATCCACTGACCCCAACGGTAATAATCGGAGCTGCAGGTCTTGACCATGCGATCCAGATCGTAGGAGAAGCCCATGCGCTTCATCGTGGCGAGCGCCTGGTCCATGTTCTTATACGTCCAGGCGGCAGCCTGCGTGTTGTGCTTGATGGCGGCGTTCTCGGCAGGCAGGCCAAAGGCGTCAAAGCCGATGGGGTGCAGCACATCGTAGCCGCGCATGCGGGCCTGACGGGCCATGGCATCGCCGATGGTATAGTTGCGCGCGTGGCCCATGTGCAGGTCGCCCGACGGATACGGGAACATCTCGAGCACGTACTTCTTGGGCTTGCTGGCGTCGGTGTCGACGGCAAAGAGGTTGGAGTCCTCCCAGGCCTTCATCCACTTGGACTCAATGGCCTGCGCGTCGTAGGCAGGGATCTCATCCTTATGATCTGTGCAATCGCACATATCAGCTCCTTTAATCTTTAATGGGGTCGGTCGGCTTAGCTTTATTCGCTACTGCGGACAGTCCTGCGCAAGACGAAGAGCACATTAAGTGCTCTTCTTTGCGTGCGGAACTTGTAGCGAACAAAGCCAAGCCGCCCGACCCTAAGGTTGACTCGCATGATGATAGCAAATACAACAAGCGAGATGTCTGCGACTTGCAGGCATCTCGCTTTATCTAAATAACGTGGTTGAGGCTCAACCTTTATGTGCAGGTCTTATCTTATCGATACGTTACGCTCTGTTGGGAGTCCTTGACTACGACGTCGTGGGCTCCGCCTTCGACGATCGAGGTCGAGGAGACCAAGGTCAGACGTGCCTTTTCCTGGAGCTCGGGGATCGAGAGGGCGCCGCAGTTGCACATCGTTGACTTGACCTTGTAGAGCGTGCCACCCACGCCGTCCTTGAGGGAACCGGCGTAGGGAACGTAGGAGTCGACGCCCTCGACGAAGCTGAGCTTCGCGGCGCCGCCCAGGTCGTAGCGCTGCCAGTTGCGGGCACGCGCAGAACCCTCGCCCCAGTACTCCTTCATGTACTGGCCGTTGACGTTGACGCGCTCGGTCGGGCTCTCGTCAAAGCGGGCGAAGTAGCGGCCCAGCATCATAAAGTCGGCGCCCATGGCAAGGGCGAGCGTCATGTGGTAGTCGTATACGATACCGCCGTCGGAGCACACGGGCACGTAAACACCGGTCTCCTCGTAGTACTCGTCACGGGCGCGGCAGACGTCGATCAGCGCGGTGGCCTGGCCACGACCGATACCCTTGGTCTCGCGAGTGATGCAGATGGAACCGCCGCCGATACCGACCTTGATGAAGTCGGCACCGCAGTCGGCCAAGAAGCGGAAGCCCTCGGCGTCGACGACGTTACCGGCACCGACCTTGACGTCCTCGCCGTAGTTGGCGCGGATCCACTCGATGGTGCGCTTCTGCCACTCGCTGAAGCCCTCGGAAGAATCGATGCACAGGACATCGGCACCGGCCTCGATGAGCAGCGGCACGCGCTCGGCATAGTCGCGGGTATTGATACCGGCGCCGACCATATAGCGCTTGTCGTTATCGAGCAGCTCGTTGGGGTTGGTCTTGTGGCTGTCGTAGTCCTTGCGGAAGACGATGCCCATCAGGTGATCGTAGTCGTCGACGATGGGCAGGGCGTTGAGCTTATTGTCCCAGATGACGTCGTTAGCGACCTT
>URGF01000079.1 GCA_900547285.1 uncultured Collinsella sp. | reverse complement strand
CAGCGGCTCCCTCGGCTTCCTTCTTTGAGGAGCCGGAGCCGCGACCCTGGCGAATACCATCGATCAACACCACGGCGGTAAAGGTGGGCGCATGCGCCGGGCCCTCGGAGCCAACGAGCTTGTACGCCGGGGGCTCGTGACCGTCGGCTTGCACGCACTCCTGCAAAAACGACTTGGGGTTCGCAGGATGCTCGGCACGCTCGGAAGCCAAATGCGGCTTAAGCGTACGGTGAATGAACTCTGCCGCGGCATCCCAGCCGGCATCCAGGTACAGCGCGCCCACGAGCGACTCATAGACGTTCTCGAGGGCCGAATGCAGGCCGCGCGCACCGGTACCGGTCTCGGAGGCACCAAAGATGATGATGTCATCGATACCCAGCTCGTGCGACACCTCGGACAGCGTGGCGCCCGAGACAAGGGACACCTTCAGGCGCGTGAGCTTGCCCTCGTCAAACTCCGGATAGGACACAAACAGGGAGCGTGCGACAACGGCGCCCAAGATGGAATCACCCAAGAACTCAAGGCGCTCGTAGCTTGCCGAGACTGGCTGGCCTTCGACGGCCGAAGGATGCGTAAGGGCCGCGCGCAGCAGCACCTTGTCATTGAACTCGTGGCCCAGAATCTCCTGGGCGCGCGTAAGTCGTTCGGATAAAGCCAAGACCTAAGCCTCCCTGGCGTTTTCGATCGCGTCGACGGCGTCGGCGACAGAGTTGAGCGAGAGCAGGGTCTCGTCATCGATCTCGAGATTGAACTCGTCCTCGATAGCCGTAACCAGTTGCAGGCGCTCGAGCGAGTTGGCATCGAGGTCGTCAAAGGTGGTCTCATCGCTAATTTCGGCAACATCGACGCCCAGAACGTCAGCAGCGACCTCGGCGATCTTGTCGAAGATTTCGGAGCGGTCCATAGCGCTTCCTCTCATAGTGCATGAATACCAAAAGAATGGTACCGCCCGGGCGGTACCAAGACACGGTTCTGATTCTACCCCACGAAGCAGGCCGCGAGGCACATAACAGCGCTCTAACTCGCTCTTACAAAACGATGCCGTCCATGGAGTTGGCGACGTTCTCGACCAGCCCCGCGCGCACGGCTTCGGCCGCCGCAAGCGTACCGTTTTTAACAGCCTCGACCGAGGTGGCGCCATGGCCGATCAGGACCACGCCACGCAGGCCCAAAAGAATCGCGCCGCCCTTGGCATCACCAGAGAGCTTGGCCTTAATCTCGCGCATCTGCTTTTTGATGAGCAGCGCGGCGATCTTGGTGCCGAGCGAGGCCATAAAGGCGCCCTTGAGCTCCTGCAGCAAAAACTTGGCAGCGCCCTCGGTAGCCTTGAGAGCGATATTGCCCGACATGCCGTCGGCAACAACGACATCGAAATTGCCCGAGGTGAGGTCGGTGCCTTCGCAGTTGCCCACAAAGCCCGGAACTGCGGCCTTCATAGCAGGGAAGCAGGCCTTGGTAAAGTTAGAACCCTTCTCGTCCTCGGTGCCGTTACCAAGCAGGCCCACGCGAGGATGTTCGATGCCCAGGACGACGCGGGCATAGGCGCTACCCATCTGGGCAAAACGCACCATGTCATCGACCTCGACATCGGGGTTGGCGCCCATATCGCACAGCACCGTCAGACCGCCGGCGCGATTGGGCAACGCATTGGTCAGACAGGGGCGCACCGGCTGCTTCTTGCCTTCGGCCTGATACCTAAACGGCGTCACATAGGCGGTGGCGGCGGCGGTCACGGCCCCGGTGGAGCCGGCGGAGAAGAACGCGTCCGCGTTGCCCTTTTTGATGGCGCGGCAGGCAAGCACGATCGAGGACTTGCGCTTGGTCATCACGGCGCGAATAGGATCGTCATCCATGGCGATGACGTCAGGGGCTTCCAGAGCCTCCACACGTGCATGGGCCGCGGCAAAGGGATTGACGATTTCGGCGGGGCCAACTGCCAAGACCTCGATATCGGGATCGGCGGCAAGTGCGGCCTCGATACCATCGAGAACAACCTGAGGCTTCTCGTCTCCGCCCACAACGTCTACACAAACGCGAACGTTACTCATATACATGCTCCTTATACAAAAATGGCCGACTCATTGAGCCGGCCATTGTGGTTCCATTTGGAACGGCATCGCATCCAGAGTATACCGTTACTCGGTAACGATAACCTCGCGGTCCTTGTAGAAACCGCAGCTGGGGCACACGTGGTGCGGAAGCTTGACAGCGCCGCAACGGGGGCACGTGGACTGAGCCGCAGCCGAGATCTTCATGTTGGCGGAACGACGGGTGTGAGTGCGGATACGACCCTGCTTTTGTTTAGGTACGGGCATAGTGACCTTCCTTATGAACTATCCAGTGTGGCGATTACGCGCAAGTAGCGATACTACCACAGTTTTACTCATCGAGCTTGAGATTCTTCAATGCTGCAAATGGATTTTCCGTGGCAGCGGCCCATTCTGCCTCTGCCTGGGCGGCGCAATCGCATTGCTCGACATTGAGATTGCAACCGCAAGTGGGGCACAGACCGCGGCAATCGGGCTTGCACAGAACGACAAACGGCGTGTCCATAACGACCGCGTCATTGATGGGCTCGCCCAGATCGACGATGCGGTCCTCACCCAGGAGCTCGTAGCCGTCCTCGTAGGCCTCGGGATCCTCGGGCTCCTCAAAGAGGTAGAACTCCTCAATCTCGCCGGCGATATCAAACGAGGCGGGCTCCAGGCAACGGTCGCACTCGCCGGTGGCATGCGCGCGGACCATGCCGGTAAGCAAGACACCGGTACCGGCATTGGTAAAGACAACGTCGTAGTCGATGCCGTCCTGCAGCTGGTACTCCTTCTCGCCCACCGTGTAGGTGGCGACATCGACCTTGCCGGTCAGCGGATACGAATCACCAGGAAACTCGAGCTGCTCGGAAAGATCGACGGTAACGCTCGGGAACTCAGCCATTACCACTGACCATTCTGTTGGGCGGCACCCTCGTTGAGCTGCTGACGGCAACGGGTAACGGTGCCGGTCAGGCTCTTGAGGTTCTCCTCCAGGTGCGTAAAGACCTGCTCTGCGTAGTCCTCGGCAGCATAACGCGTCTCGCGCTCGTACTGCTGGGCACGATCGCGGATGTCATCGGCCTGCTGTTGTGCCAAGCGGACGATCTCCTGCTCACCGGCAATGGTGAGGGCCTGCTGCTGAGCGTCGGCGATGATGGAATCGGCCTGAGCGGCGGCGGAAGCCATAAGCTCCTCGCGCTCCTTAAGGATACGGCGAGACTTCTGCCACTCCTCGGGATAGCTCATGCGGATCTCGTCGAGGATGTTGAAGAACACGTCGGCGTCGATGACCTTGAACTGAGCGTTCTTGCCGAAAGGCGGCTTGGCTTCCTCGATCAGCCCTTCGAGCTCATCGACCAAGCTGACGATCCTATCGCCAGGAAAATTCTCGCCCGGCATCCGGTCTCCTTTCATAGGTAACATATCATCGTGCTAGTTTACCACATGCCACCAGGCAATAAAAAACGTCACGAAAAGCGGTGTCTGAGCGCTTCGACCACGTTGGGCGGGACAAACGTCGATACATCGCTGCCGAGCGAGGCGATCTGGCGAACGACCGAACTCGAGATATAGCCGTACTGCGGCGCACTCATGACAAAGATGGACTCCAGCTCGTTATCCAAGCGATAGTTGAGGTCTGCCTGCTGCAGCTCGTACTCAAAGTCGGTCATGGCGCGCAGGCCCTTGACAACGGCCCCCGCCCCCTGCTCGCGAGCGAAGTCGACCAAGAGGCCGGTAAAGGGCAGGACCTCGACGCCGTCGATATCACCGAGCGCCTCGCGAGCCAGCGCCACGCGCTCATCGAGCATAAACGTGGTGCCCACACCGTTTTTACCCTGCGACTCTGCAACAGCGACGATCACGCTGGGAAAGATGCGACGGGCGCGGCGGATCACATCGATATGGCCAAACGTGATGGGATCGAAGGTGCCCGGGACGATCACGCGGTTGATGGTGTCATTCATGGGCGTTCTCCTGAACCGTCATGGCATCGTTGTTGTGAGCATCGGTGCCGGTGCAATCTTCCTCACCATCGTCATCGCCGACCCAACGAAGCAGGTCGACCGAGGTAATGCCGTAGCGCTTCTCGCGCACGATCTCAAAGCCTGCCGGATGCGCGCCCGCATCGGCGGCGGCATGCTCAAACAGGGCATAAGCGCCAGGTGCAAGCAGACCCTGCTGAGCCAGGTTCTGCAGCAGTATCTCGACCGGCTCGGCACCAAAAGCATAGGGCGGGTCGAGCAGGACCAGATCAAAGGGGCCGCCCGGCACACGACCGCGCGAGGCGCTCGCCAGCATGTCGCCCGTTACCACGCGCCAACGCGCACGGTCACGGCAGAGCGACTCGATATTCTTGGTAATGAGCCGCGCGGCATTCCGTTCGATCTCGAACGTCGTGAGCGAGCGGGCGCCACGTGAGAGCATCTCTAACCCTAAGGCACCGGAGCCGCCAAAGGCGTCCAGCACGCGGACCTCGTCCAGATCGAAGTCAAATGCCGACATGACCATAGATGCGCATGCCTCGCGCACGCGATCGGTCGTGGGGCGGGTGACATCGCGACCACGGGGCTCCTCGATCTTACGACCGCGCCATTCGCCGCCGATGATTCTCATCCTCCGCTGACCTCCTTAAAAATGTGTCGATATCGCATGGCGACCGCATCGCGCAGGGGGCGCGTCGCCACGGAGTCAAGGTTGCAAGCATACCGCAAGAGCTCGACCGCGTCCAAATGGGCCCACTCGATCAGCTCCTCGTCGGCATCCAGGTCGACAAAACGCAGAGTCACACCGCCATGCTGGCGGTACCCCAGGATTTCGCCCTCGTGGCGCAGACGAAGGTCCATCTGGGCGAGCGTAAAGCCGTCCGAGGTCTTCTCGAGCGATTGCAGGCGGTCTTGTGCCGCCGACGCGCCGCCGTTGCCCTTGGAGTGCGTCATGACCAGGCAGGTGCCCGACACGCTGCCGCGGCCTACACGCCCGCGCAGCTGGTGCAAGGCCGCCAACCCAAAGCGCTCACCGTTCTCGATGACCATGACGGTGGCGTTAGGCACGTCGACGCCCACCTCGACCACCGTAGTCGAGACGAGCACATCGATCTCGCGACGCTTGAAGGCATCGATAACCTGGTCCTTCTCCCCCGCTGGCATGCGGCCGTGAAGGCGCTCGATGGCAAGACCCGGCAACGCCAGACGCAGGCGGTCGAGCTCGGTTGCCGTATCGTGCAGTGGCACGGGGACGGTTACGCGGCCCTCGTCGTCGCGAGCAATACCGGGCACGTCTTCCAGCTCATCGGCCGAGTCACTCGGCTCCACGAGCGGGCAAATCACGTAGGCCTGCTGACCCTTTTCATGCGCCTTACGGATGGCGCCATAGGCGAGGTCACGGCTCGACTCGGTGAGAACACGCGTCGTCACGCCAGCACCCGGGACGGGACGATGGCGGATGATGCTCGTATCCAGGTCGCCATAGACCGAGAGCGCCAGCGTGCGCGGAATGGGAGTCGCCGTCATGACGAGCAGGTCCGCGCCGGGACCCTTCGCACGCAGGGCGTTGCGTTGGCCGACGCCAAACCGGTGCTGCTCATCGATGACCACGAGTGACAGATGCTTGAACGCAACGTTATCCGAAAGGACCGCGTGGGTGCCAAAGAGGACATCGAGCTCGCCCGATTCCAGCTGGGCATGGATCCGCTCGCGCTCGGCCGCCGGCGTGGCGCCCGTCAGGAGCGCCCAGGTCATACCAGCCTGCGAGAGCAAGGGGCCGGTCTTATCGGCATATTGACGCGCCAGCACGCCCGTGGGCGCCATAACGCAGGCCTGCGTGCCGCTATCGGCAGCCACAGCCAGCGCGCAGGCGGCAACAGCGGTCTTGCCGGTACCGACATCGCCCAGCAGCAGGCGGTTCATCACGCGCCCGCCATCGCACATATCGCGCAGGATATCTTGGAACGCGGCCTGTTGCTCGTCGCTCAGCGAAAACGGCAGGGCCTGCTTAAGCGCGGCCAGGTGCTCGCCCGCGGTGTGGGCATAGGGAACCACATCGACCAGGCCGCCGACGTTGCGCAGGCGCAGCGCCAGCTGCAGGTAGAGGCACTCCTCGTAGGCAAGCCGTGCGCGCGCGATATCGCGCTCAGCCATGCTCGAGGGAAAATGGATCGATCGAAGCGCACGGGCATTGCTCATCAGGCGGCGCTTGACGCGTAAGCGTGCGGGAATCGGATCGAAGGGATTGCCGACGACCTCGAGCGCGCCACTTACGATACGGCGCATCCATGCCTGACTCACGCCGTCACTCACGTAATGGACCGGCAGGATAGTGCCCGCGGCGCGCCCTTCCTCAAGCTTTTCAAAGTGCGGCGAGGCCATCTGCTTAAAGCCGTAGGCAAACTCGACCTTACCCATTACGGCCAGGCGGTCGCCCTGCTTAAGCTGCTGGGCAATCCAGGGCTGGCGGAAAAAGGCGACCTGCAGCACGCCCGTCTCGTCAACAAGTGAGACCTCGGTCACCTGCATGCGCGGACGCGGCTGCTTTTGGACGATACGATCGACCGTGGCGATGATGGTACACACGGTACCGATGGGCGCCATCTCGATGGACCAGGAGCGCGTAAAGTCCAGGTATCGATGAGGGATATGGAGAAGGAGGTCCCCCACCGTCCGAATTCCCAGACGGCGAAGGGCCTCCTCACGTTTACCCGAAACATATTTGAGTCGCGCGATATCCTCGTCGAGCGCATTGCTCTGGGCAAAGCGCTCCGAGACGCGCGGCACGGAGCAGAGCTCGGACATGGGCAGATGCCTACTCGATCGAGAAGATCACGGGATAGAGCGGCTGCTCGCCACGATGGGCGTCGATCTCCAGATCGGGCTGAGCCTCCTCGATAGCGTCGACGATCTCCTGGAAGGCCTCATCGGACAGCTCCTCGCCGGCCAGAATCGTCAGCGCGTCGCCCTCCTCTTCCTCCTGCATACGGTTGATGCAATCGAGCGTGACCTGCTTCACGTCGGAGCCGACCACGTCGATGGAGCCGGCGATGATACCCATGACGTCACCGGAGTGAATCGGAGAACCGTCAGAGGCACTGGAGTCGCGCACGGCGCGGGTGACCTCGCCATCGCGGACCTCGCTGATGGCGTCGACCATGGCGGCGACGGCATCCTCGAGCTCGGAATCGGGAAGGACTGCGAACAGCGCGGAGAAGGCCTGCGGGACGGTCTTGGTGGGAACGACGGCGACCTTCTTGTCGGTGCAGGCTGAGGCAGCAGCCTCAGCGGCCATGCGGATGTTGCCGTTGTTGGGCAAGATGATGACCGAGGTCGCGTTGACCTGGTCCACCGCGCCCAGCAGGTCGGCGGTCGAGGGATTCATAGTCTGGCCACCGGAGACGACCACGTCGACGCCAAGGGACTTGAGGATGTCGGCCTCGCCGGAACCGGCGGCAACGGCGACAAAGCCCAGGGCCTTCGCGGGCTCGGCGGCCTTCTCCTGGTCCTCGTGGATCTTGGCGGTACGGTCGTGGGCCTCCATCTCCATGTTGTGGATAAAGACCTCGTAGATCTGGCCAAGCTGCAGCATGTGCTCGAGCACCAGGTTCGGGGTGTTGGAGTGCACGTGGATCTTGTAGTCGGGATATGCGCCCACGAGCAGCTCACAGTCGCCCATGGAACCCAGGAACTTAAGGCACTCGTCCTCGTCAAACGGGGCGTCGGCCTTAAACAGGAACTCATTGCAGTAACGGAATTCCGAGCCCTCCCAGTCGTCGTTAGCCTCGATCTCAACGCGGCCAAGAGCGGCATCACGGGCAGAGCCGGCGGAGTCAAACGTAGCGGAGAAATCCTCGACAACGGTGCTGCGGCCAAGAGCGGCAGCTACGAAGTTCTCGAGGAAGATGGCAAAGCCAAAGGCGCCGGAGTCGACCACGCCGTTCTCCTTCAGAACGGGCAGCAGGTCGGGCGTGCGAGCGACGGACTGGTAGGCCTCGACGACGATGGCATCGAGCGCGTCCTCGGCCGAGAACTTCTTCTTTTCGCACTCGTCGGCCTTGGTCGAGACATCGCGCAGCACCGTGAGAATCGTGCCCTCGATGGGCTTACGGACGGCCTGGAAGGCGACCTTGACGGCGCGGCGGAACGCATAGGCGATGTTGGCGGACGTGATGGGCTCATCAGCAGAGACGAGACCCTCGGCCACGCCGCGCAGGATCTGAGAGGTGATGACGCCGGAGTTGCCGCGGGCACCCATCAGGGAGCCGTGGGTGATGGCGCCGGCGATGGCCTCCATATCGGCATCGGCGGGGAGGGCGG
>URGF01000078.1 GCA_900547285.1 uncultured Collinsella sp. | reverse complement strand
CGAGCATGGCTTTACGGGCTTGGCGCTTGACGCCTGCGGCTCCAATGGATCCATCGTGCGCGACAGCCATGGCGAGGTGCTCAAGACTTGGACCATCGATCCGCAGGTCACTGAGGAACTGCTCAAGGCGTTCCCGGACATTTGCTTCGACTGCTCCACGCCTGACGGCATGTTCTCGAGCGGATCGTTTGAGATGCACCAGGCGGGCTTTAAAAAGGACAGCCCCATCAAGCGTATTGTGATGCGCGGCATGCGTGCACGCGGCGGGTATCACGAGGAACAGTATTTCGACCAGTCGATCGGCGATATCTTGCGTCACGATGTATGCAAGATCAATTGTCGCGTGACCTCGCCCGAGCTGGAGCGTGACCTTAAGTCGTATCTTGCCGAGCGATCGGACCGCGTGGTCAACGCGCCGTTCGATCCGGTGATGTTCGAGATCACGGACGTGGCGTGTAACAAGGGCGAGAGTGTGGCCTGGCTGGCGGGCTACTACGGCATTGCCGAGGACGAGGTCGCGGTTTATGGCGACGGCGGAAACGACATCGCCATGCTCAAGCGTTTCCGCCACAGCTACGCGACCAAAAACGCTAGCGATGCAGCTAAGGCTGCTGCGAGCGCAACTATCGGCAGCTGCATGGTCCACGCCGTCCCCAAACACATGCTCGCCACCATGCGCAAGCAGAATTCCCGCACCGTCATCGAATAATGTGACAAAGGGACAGTCCCTTTGCCACAATCTAAATATTGCCTTTACGTGTTGGTACACACGGTGTGCAATAATACTCGCACTGTGCAATAGCGCACAGGCTGAGTAACAAGGAGGACGCTTGTCCCAGCTCGAGAAATGCGATCGCCGGTCCCTTCGCTCGCAGCGTGCCCTTCGCCAGGCACTTGCCAGCGAGCTTGCCGAAAGCGGCGACCTTTCGCGCATTAATGTCGCGTCGCTCACCGAGCGCGCTGGCCTTACGCGTCGCACGTTCTATTCGCACTACCGCGATATCCCCGACTTTATCAATCAAATCGAGGACGGCTTGCTGGCCGAGATCCGTGAGCGCATTGAGTTCATTACCGCAGCTCAGCTGCCTGATCTCTATCACAATATCGATGAGCTCGAGCCGGCGCCCGGTTCGGTTGAGCTGCTGCGTTATCTTGCGGCCAACCGCGACTTAATCGGTGCGCTGCTGGGGCCGGGCGGCGACCAGGCCTTCATTAAAAGGATTATCGACACTGCGCGTGAGGCTGTGGTGCCGCGTGCGCAGACGGGCATTTTGGGCCTGGCGCTGGGCACGTTCTTTGACTACTACGTCACCTACGTCGTGAGTGCCGAGGTCGGCATGATTCAGCGCTGGTTTGAGCGTGACCTTTCCGAATCGCCCGAGGCCATGGCGCGCATCATGACGGTTATCGCCTTTGTGCGCCCCGGTGACCTGTATGGCCAACCCATCGATATCAACGTGCCGGAATACGGCATGAAGCTATTGAACCTGCAGCTCGAGGACGCGGTCGACACCACCGCAACCGTCGAGTCCAACAACTAAGAGGAGAGACAATGAGCAAACTCGCCGAAGGCATTAAGGACCGTATAGTTGCTGCCGCGCGCGAGGCCGCGCCCGCCGTGGCGGACGCCGCGCAGAAGGCCGCGACCGCTGCTGCCGAGAAAGTTGCCGAGGCCAAGAACGCGGCAGGGGAGACGTCCGTCGCTAGCGAGCCCGTAGCCGCCGCCCACGCCCCCGAAGGCGCGATCTTCAACCCCGAGGCCGCCCGCGGCAACCTGCACCTGGGCATCGACGTGGGCTCCACCACCGTTAAGCTCGCCGTGCTCAACGACGACAACCAGATCGTCTACGCCAAGTACCAGCGTCATCACACCGATGTCCGCGCTTGCGCCCGCGACCTGTTCGCGGGCGCTGCGACCGTGCTGCCGACGGCCCAGATGACCTGCGCCATTACCGGCTCGGGCGGCCTGCTGCTGTCCCAGTGGCTCGACCTGGAGTTTGTCCAGGAGGTCATCGCCAGCAAACGCGCCGTCGAGACCCTCATCCCTGCCACCGACGTCGCCATCGAGCTGGGCGGCGAGGACGCCAAGATCATCTACTTCGATAACGGCATCGAGCAGCGCATGAACGGCACCTGCGCCGGCGGCACGGGCGCCTTCATCGATCAGATGGCCACCCTGCTGCACACCGATGCCAGCGGCCTCAACGAGCTCGCGGCCAACGCCACCACCATCTATCCCATCGCCAGTCGCTGCGGCGTATTTGCCAAGACCGACTTGCAGCCGCTGCTCAACGAGGGCGCCCGTCCCGAGGACGTGGCCGCCTCCATCTTCCAGGCCGTTGTGACCCAGACCATCTCGGGCCTGGCGTGCGGCCGCCCCATCCGCGGCAACGTCGCCTTCCTGGGCGGCCCGCTGCAGTATCTCTCCGAGCTGCGCCACCGCTTCTACCTCACGCTCAACCTGGACGAGGAGCACCGTATCGTGCCCCAAAACGCCCACCTGTTTGTAGCGAGCGGCGCCGCCATGGCGCACGAGTCCAACAAGCTCAGCACGTTCCCACAGCTTATCGAGGCCATCGACAGTTTGGGCGACACGCAGGGTGCTGAGGTCGAGCGCCTGGATCCGCTCTTTGCCACCGACGAGGACTTTGCCGAGTTCAAGGGTCGCCACGACACCGAAGTCGTCCCCAAGGGCAAGTTCGACGGCTACACCGGCCGCGTGTTCATCGGCATCGACGCCGGTTCCACCACCATGAAGGCTGCACTCGTGGGCGAGGACGGCCAGCTGTTGCACACCTGGTACGGCAACAACAACGGCGACATCCTGGGCACGGCCAAGGTCATCATGGCCGATTTCTACAACCACATCCCCGCGGGCTGCACCATCGGCCACGTGACCACCACGGGCTACGGCGAGGCGCTGCTCATCGAGGCTCTCAAGGCCGATTCCGGCGAGATCGAGACCGTCGCGCACCTGCGCGGCGCCAAGGCGTTCCTGCCCGGCGTCGAGTTCATTCTGGACATTGGCGGCCAGGACATGAAGTGCCTGCGCGTCAAGGACGGCGTCATCGAGCACATCATGCTCAATGAGGCCTGCTCGTCGGGCTGCGGCAGCTTTATCGAGAGTTTCGCCGTCTCTATGAACATGGACGTGCGCGCGTTCGCCGACGCCGCCATCCATGCCAAGGCCCCCGTCGACCTGGGCAGCCGCTGCACGGTCTTTATGAACTCGCGCGTCAAGCAGGCGCAAAAGGAAGGCGCCACGGTGGGCGACATCGCGGCCGGCCTGTCCTATTCCGTCATCAAGAATGCCCTGTTCAAGGTCATTAAGCTGCGCGACCCCCAGGAGATCGGCAGTCAGGTGATCGTCCAGGGTGGCACCTTTATGTCCGATGCCACGCTGCGCGCGTTTGAGCAGCTCACCGGCGTTCATGCCGTGCGTCCCGACATCGCCGGCTGCATGGGCGCCTACGGTGCGGCCCTGCTCGCCCGCGATCGCGCCGGCGCCGACGGCACCTCGACCATCCTTTCGGCTGAGGATATCGCGCACCTCACCGTGACGCAAAAGCATGTCCGCTGCGGTCGCTGTTCCAACAACTGCCAGCTCACCGTCAACGACTTTGGCGGCGGCAGGCGCTTCATTACCGGTAACCGCTGCGAGAAGGGTGCCGGCCACAAAAAGCAGAAGACCGAGGCCCCCAACCTCTTCAAAAAGAAAAACGAGCTGCTCTTTAACCGCGAGGTGCTGAGCCCCGACGAGGCCCCGCGCGGCACCGTCGGCATCCCCCGTGCGCTCAACATGTACGAGAACTACCCCTTCTGGCATGCGTTCTTTACGCGCCTGGGCTTTAGCGTGCAGCTGTCCGACCAGTCGAGCAAGAAGACCTACCAGGCGGGTATCGAGTCCATGCCGTCCGAGAGCGTGTGCTATCCGGCCAAGATGAGCCACGGCCATGTGATGAACCTTATCGATCGTGATGTCGACTTTATCTGGATGCCGTGCGTGCGCTGGGAGCGCAAGGAGGATCCGACGGCTGGCAACTGCTACAACTGCCCCATCGTCATGAGCTATCCCACGGCGCTGGCGCTCAATATCGACGAGATTCGCGAGCAGAACATCGAGTTCCTGTATCCGTTTGTGCCCTATCACGATAAAACCGAGCTCAAGCGCCGTCTGTACCAGGTGCTCGCCGTCGACCGCGTGGCCGATGCCGAGGCTGGTCGCGGTCGCGTGCGTGGACCCAAGATCACGCGCTCCGAGGTCGATGCCGCCGTCAACGCTGCCTTTGAGGCCGATGCGCGTTTCCACGAGGACATCCAGACTATGGGCGAGGAGGCTCTTAAGTGGGTCGAGGACCACGGTGGCCATGGCATTGTGCTCGCCGGCCGCCCCTACCACAACGACCCCGAGATCAACCACGCCCTGCCCGAGCTTATCTCGAGCTTTGGCTTTGCGGTCTTTACCGAGGATTCGCTTGCGCACCTGGTGAAGCCCGAGCGCCCGATTCGCGTCGTCGACCAGTGGATGTACCACAGTCGCCTGTACGCCGTGGCCCGTTTTGTGACGATGCGCAACGACCTGGACCTGATCCAGCTCAATTCCTTCGGCTGCGGCCTCGATGCCCTGACCACCGATCAGGTGCAGGAGATCCTGGAGGCCAGTGGCAAGATCTACACCGTGCTCAAGATCGACGAGGTGTCCAACCTGGGCGCCGCGCGCATTCGCATCCGCTCGCTCATGGCGGCACTCAAGGACCAGGAGGCCGAGCGCTTGGCCGAGGCCACGGCTGCGGGCAAGGTCTTTGAGCAGGGCGACGCTGCGCCGGTGGCGCCCTCCACGGATGCCCCCGCGTTCGCGAGCCGCAAGTACACGTTCGAGGCACAGCGTGAGAGCGCCTCGACCGCATGGCCCAAGGTGCCCTTTACCGAGCAGATGCGCGACGAGGGCTACACCATCCTGTGCCCGCAGATGGCGCCGATCCACTTTGACCTGGTCAAAGAGGTGTTCCGCGGTGCCGGCTACAACTTGGAGCTGCTGCCCTCGACCGACCACGATGCCGTCGAGGCTGGCCTGCGCTATGTGAACAATGACATTTGCTACCCGTCGATTCTGGTGACGGGCCAGATTATGGAGGCCATCGAGAGCGGTCGGTACGACCTGTCCAAGACCGCCGTGGTCATCAGCCAGACCGGCGGCGGCTGCCGTGCCACCAACTACATCGCACTCATCCGCAAGGCCCTGCGCGAGAGCGGCCACCCCGAGATCCCGGTGATCTCGCTTTCGGCCGTGGCACTCGGCGAAGACAACCCCGGCTTTAAGATTACGCCGGCGCTGCTTAAGCAGGCAGTCTACGCGGTGCTCTTTGGCGACGTGATGATGCAGATGCTCTACCGCTGCCGCCCGTACGAGGCCACGCCTGGTGCCGCCAACACGCTCTATGAAGAGTACATGGCGCGTGCCCGCAAGCTGGCGCCCAAGTTTAACCGCCACAACTACACCAAGCTGTGCCGCGAGGCCATCCGCGCGTTCGACACCATGCCGCTCGTGGGCGAGGGCACCAAGCCGCGCGTGGGCGTGGTCGGTGAGATCTTGGTCAAGTTCCATCCCACGGCTAACAACCACGTGGTCGATATCATTGAGCGCGAGGGCTGCGAGGCCGTGGTGCCGGGCCTGCTCGACTTCTTCCTCTACTCCATGAGCAACGCCGAGCTGCAGAAAGACGAGCTGGGAAGCTCTGCTACTACGCGCGCGGGCATGCAAGCGCTCATCAAGCTTGTGGACTGGATGCGCACGCCGGTGGAGGAGATGCTCGAGAAGTCCCGCCGCTTCGAGGCGCCCGAGCGCATCGGCACCATGGCCGACAAGGCCCGTACGGTACTTTCGGTGTGCAACAACATGGGCGAGGGCTGGCTGCTCACGGCCGAGATGCTCGACCTGATCGACCATGGTGCGCCCAACATCATCTGCACGCAGCCCTTTGCGTGCCTGCCCAACCACGTGGTGGGCAAGGCCGTGATCAAGGAGCTGCGCCGCCAGCATCCCGAGAGCAACATCGTTGCGGTGGACTACGATCCCGGTGCGTCCGAGGTCAACCAGCTCAACCGTATTAAGCTCATGATCAGCGTGGCCAAGGAGAACATGCGCGCCGGCAAGGGCTTTAAGCTCGAGAAGGTGGCGCCGCTCGCGATGGACGAGGTCACCGGCCAGATGCGCGCCCACGACGGCTGCGTGAGCTGCGGGCCGGCCAGCGAGGAGGCCGTGGCGTCGGTCGCCGAGCGCCTGGGACGCGGCATTAAGAAATAACTGGCCTGCTTTGGGCTAGATATGAGACAAACGGGTGGTAGCCATACCGGCTGCCACCCGTTTTTACTGGACATCTGTTGCGTAAACGCTCCAACTATCACCCTTTGCCAACTTAGATTTCGGAAGTATGCGGCAAAATCTGAATAGGCCGAGCACATCGGATATGTCCAAGCTCTGTACCTGCGGTTTTATTGGTGAAAAACCAGGATGTGCTCAAGAGTTCCGGAATTTGCCGCATACTTCCGAAAATGACGTCTCGGTGGCACCAAAAACTGCCCTCGGAACCCTGAGATAATGAACATATGTAGCCGTTTGCCGCGAAATACCGCCCGTTTATAGAACCCACCCCCAACGCGCGTCATCCTTACGGTTGAATAAATACACATCTATGGAATTACGTAAGAGAGGACCGTCCCATGAGCTACAAGACCGTTTGTGTTGCCGGCGGCGGCGTGTTGGGAAGCCAGATTGCCTTTCAGGCTGCCTACTGCGGCTTTGATGTAACGATTTGGCTGCGCAACGAGGGCAGCATCGGCCGCACCCAGCCCAAGATCGATCGCGTGCGCAAGGAGTACATCGCGGCAATCGAGGGCATGGCGGACGGTACGGGCGAGTGGTGCGCCGGTATCGCCGATGGCACCCAGCCCTTCGACAAGGAAGCGGCGCTCGCCGCCGTCGAGCGTGCCTACTCCACACTCAAGCTGGAGCTCGATCTTGCCAAGGCCGTGGCCGACGCCGACCTGGTCATCGAGTCTATGGCCGAGGACACCCAGGCAAAGATCGACTTCTACAAGAAGCTCGCCCCGGTTCTGCCGCAAAAGACCGTCATCGTGACCAACTCATCCACGCTGCTGCCGAGCACCTTTGCCAAGTACACCGGCCGTCCCGAGAAGTACCTGTCGCTGCACTTTGCCAACTCTATCTGGAAGAACAACATGACCGAGGTCATGGCACAGGACCAAACCGACAAGCGCTACTTCGACGAGCTCGTCGACTTCGCCAACGACATCCGCATGCTTGCCCTGCCCGTCAACAAGGAAAAGAACGGCTACCTGCTCAACTCCATGCTGGTACCGTGGTTGCTTTCGGGTCTTGACCTGTACGTCTCGGGCGTGAGCGACCCCAAGAGCATTGACCTCGCGTGGACGCGTGGCACCGGCGCTCCCAAGGGCCCGTTCCGCGTATTCGACACGGTGGGTATCCAGACGGCCTACAACATCGTCATGCAGTATCAGAAGGTGCCGGGCTTGGTGAGCCCGCTGCTCAAGAAGATGATGATGCCCTACAACTTTAAGGCTATGGCGTCCGTCCTCAAGAAGATGCTCGACGAAGGTAAGCTGGGCGAAAGCTCGGGCGAGGGCTTCTTTACGTACTAAAAATGATCTCTTGGGGGCGGAAGCGTTGGGGATCTACGGTAGTATGCGACAAGATCTGAATAGGTCGAGCAAGAGCCGTAGCGCGCGTTGACGTTTGGCCAATAGAACGCAAAAATGCACCGTTCGCCGATACTCCTCTCGCGAGTGGTTGCCATATGGTTTGATGTTGTAAACATATGATTGCCGGCAGGCCGTAGGTGACGTTCGTCATGATACCGGAGGTACCAAGTATGTTTTGCACTCCGTTAAACAAGTATCGGGCTGGTTGACATGAACCGCCGTACTATCTCGATAGCCCTCGCAGTGGTCTGCCTGGCTGTGCTCCTGGGCGCTGCAGGGCAGTTTGCTATAAATCGAGAAACATCCTATATGCAGGAATGCGTTTCCGAAGGCTTTGCCATTGACGGTTACTATCGGGATGACAAAACGAGTCGGGAAACCCTGGCTTTTCTTGAGGAGGACAACTGTCGATGGCAGCTGGTCGACCAAGACGGAATCTGCACAGACGGGCAGTTTAAGCGTACGGATGACCCCAACATCCTGATATTAAAGAAGGAAAACGGCGAAGAATTCGGTACGGTCCACGTGGCGTATATTTCGCGCCGACGCGATCAGGGCTTGCTCTACCTATTTAGAGATACCAGGGTGACCCGTTTTTATCTGGTGAGTACCGGTCCGGCGTTTACAGTGGAGTCTGGCGATGTCGATGCGGACAGATGATTCACGGCAATAAATCAGCGAGC
>URGF01000077.1 GCA_900547285.1 uncultured Collinsella sp. | reverse complement strand
TCCGGGAGCTGGCCCAGGAGGAATATGACCGGGCCAGGGGGGAGGAGCTCCGCCTGGAGGCGGAGCTGAAGCTCCTGCTCCTGCCGATCGTCGTCGGCATTATTCTGGGTAACCTCTTCCCCAGCTTTAAGAAGATGATGGCACCGGCACTTTCCGCCATCATCGTGCTCGTCTTCTTTGCCATGGGCTCGACCATGACCTTTGGCCAGCTCATTAATGGTGGTCTTCCCGGTATTCTGCTCGGCGTGATCTGCTCGGTGGTCTTTGCAATTCCCGTTATCGCGGTCGATAAGCTCACAGGCGGTACGGGTGTCGCAGGTGCGGCCATTTCGAGCTGCGCCGGAGCCAATGTGGCCACGCCTGCTGCCATGGCAAGCGTCAACGAGGCCTTGTACGGCGGTGTGGTGCTCGCGACGGCCACGGCACAGGTTGCTGCCTGTGCAATCGTGACTGCTATTTTGACCCCGCTGGTCACCAGCTGGTGCTACAAGCATTTTGAGGGCCAGCAGAGCAACAGCAAGGCAACGACCGACAAGGCCGCCTCAGCCGCCTAATGCCAAGCGGCAATCAAAGCTAAAAACTAGTCACGCCACAGGGCGGCCACGGGGGGTCCCGTGGCCGCCCTGCAGTTTCTGTAGGGTCTCTGGAACACTTTACCCTGCTAAAGCTGGCATAACAGCTAGAGTGAACGTCGTACAAAGGCAAGGAAAAATACCAAACAAATCGGTGAACGGTAGTTGTTCGCGCTCGCATTTCCTGCGGGTTTGTAAAAAACGCCTTTATGATATAAAAAAAGAAACATATAACAGCCCAGATGGAGAGGGTCGCTATGTTATCCTTCTCAAACGGGTGAAATCTTGGGTTTTGGGTTGTAGTTCCAAGGTGGACAAACGTTTTCCCTGCACCAACGTGTGGTGAAGAACGGAAGAAGCCGGTAGTGCAAGCCGAACATTCAAGAATTCAATAAGCAGCGGTGTGAGAGAGCGCCGCATTACACGTAACTAGGAGCGTGGTTACACAATGCAGGAGGCATGGGAAGGCTTCAAGGAAGGCATCTGGACGGGAGAAGTTGACGTCCGAGACTTCATCCAGAAGAACTACACCCCCTACGAGGGCGACGAGTCGTTCCTCGCCGGCCCGACCGAGCGTACCAAGGAGCTGTGGGGCGAGGTTCTCGACCTGCTGCTTAAGGAGCGCGAGCAGGGCGGTGTCCTCGATATGGACACCAAGACCGTTACGGGTATCGTGAGCCACCCCGCTGGCTACATCGATAACGCCCACCGCGAGAAGGAGACCATCGTCGGTCTCCAGACCGACAAGCCGCTCAAGCGCGCGCTGCACGTCAACGGTGGCATCCGCATCGCTTGCCAGGCTGCCAGCCAGCACGGCTATAAGGTCGACGAGAACGTTGTCGAGCGCTACACCTTCGAGCGTAAGACCCACAACGCTGGCGTCTTCGATGTTTACACCCCCGAGATGCGCGCCTGCCGCTCGGCCCACATCATCACCGGTCTGCCCGATGGCTATGGCCGCGGCCGCATCATCGGCGACTACCGTCGTGTTGCCCTGTACGGCGTCGACTACCTGATCAAGGACAAGGAGGCCCAGAAGGCTTCCACCCCGACGGTCATGACCGCCGACAACATCCGCGATCGTGAGGAGCTGCAGGAGCAGATCCGCGCCCTCGGCGAGCTCAAGATGATGGCCGAGACCTATGGTTTCGACATTTCCAACCCTGCTACCAACACGCAGGAGGCCATCCAGTGGATGTACTTCGCCTACCTCGCTGCCGTTAAGGAGCAGAACGGCGCCGCTATGTCCATCGGCCGTACCTCCACGTTCATCGACATCTACGCTGAGCGCGACCTTGCCAACGGTACCTTCACCGAGGAGCAGATCCAGGAGTTCGTGGATCACTTCATCATGAAGCTCCGCATGGTCAAGTTTGCCCGTACCCCCGAGTACCAGGCCCTGTTTACCGGCGATCCGCAGTGGGTCACCGAGTCCATCGGCGGCATGGGTGTTGACGGCCGTACGCTCGTTACCAAGATGAGCTACCGCTACCTGCACACGCTCGAGAACATGGGCACCAGCCCCGAGCCCAACATGACCGTTCTGTGGTCGACCCGTCTGCCCGAGAACTTCAAGAAGTTCTGCGCCAAGACTTCTGTCGCCAGCTCCTCGATTCAGTACGAGAACGACGACCTCATGCGCGTCTACCACGGCGACGACTACGGCATTGCCTGCTGCGTGTCCTCCATGCGCATCGGCAAGGAGATGCAGTTCTTCGGCGCCCGCGCCAACCTGGCCAAGTGCCTGCTGTACGCACTCAACGGCGGTGTTGACGAGGTCTCCAAGAAGCAGGTCGGCCCCAAGTATCGCGCCGTCGAGGGCGATACGCTCGATTACGACGACGTTGTGGCCAAGTACAACGACATGATGAAGTGGCTCGCTGGCGTGTACGTCAACTCGCTGAACATCATCCACTACATGCACGACAAGTATTGCTACGAGCGCATCCAGATGGCTCTGCACGACAAGCACGTGCACCGCTGGTTCGCTACGGGCATTGCTGGCCTTTCCGTCGTGGCTGACTCCCTGTCCGCCATCAAGTACGCCAAGGTCCACCCCGTCCGCGACGAGAACGGCATCATTGTCGACTTCGAGACCGAGGGCGAGTTCCCCAAGTACGGTAACGACGACGACCGCGTCGACCAGATCGCTCACGACGTTGTGCACCAGTTCATGGAGTACATCCGCATGAACGACACCTACCGCAACTCCGTGCCCACGACCTCGGTTCTGACCATCACCTCCAACGTCGTGTACGGCAAGAAGACCGGTTCTACGCCTGATGGCCGCAAGGCTGGCCAGCCCTTCGCCCCGGGTGCTAACCCCATGCACAAGCGCGATAGCCACGGCGCCATCGCTTCGCTGTCTTCGGTTTCCAAGCTCCCGTTCCGCGATGCTCAGGACGGCATCTCCAACACCTTCTCCATCATCCCGGGTGCGCTCGGCAAGGAGGACCAGGTGTTCTTTGGCGATATCGACCTTGATCAGCTGGGCGAGTAACTATTGTTAGTGCTATACTAACAATAACGATTACTGATTAGTGCGCCGGTTTCGGCCGGCGCCTATTAATCGAAGGAGACACATTATGAAGGTTTCTGAAGTTTCCGAGACTCAGGCCGATAACCTGGTCCACATGCTCGACGCTTACGCCGAGAAGGGTGGCCACCACCTGAACATCAACGTCTTCAACCGTGAGACGCTGCTCGACGCTCAGGCTCACCCCGAGAAGTACCCGCAGCTGACCATTCGCGTTTCCGGCTACGCCGTGAACTTCCACACGCTCACCAAGGAGCAGCAGGACGAGGTCATTTCGCGTACCTTCCACAACAAGTTCTAAAGGGGTTTAACTCCCGCAGGATCGCCGGGGCTGTTTGGGCTACCTCCCAAAACGTCCTCGGACATGCAAGAAGCCCTCGCTGCGCACTTCGTGCGGCGAGGGCTTCTTGCGTCCTGCGGAATATTTTGGGAGGTAGCCCAAACAGCCCCGGCGGGGTCCTGTGTAGTCACCCTTTAGGCGGAACTCTCCTAATGGGTTGAGCGTTCTGGATTCTTGCTTGCTACCGTTTATCGCGTATAGCTACCGTTTGCGGAATAAGTAACACTCCTTAATAAACCGTGTAGAATCTCAGATAAGCACGGAGTTTTCCAGGGAGACGCTGTCCTTTGTTGTGTGCAAGGGGCGGCGTCTCTTTGGCGCTTGGAGGCCGTTCTGCAGCAGGACGGCGGACGTGCGTCACATATTCAAAAGCCAACGTCGAGATGGGTTGTGATGATAATGGGCAAGTACGTAATCGTGGTTGAGTCTGGTTCGGATGTGACGCCGGAGCTCTGCGAGCGCTATGGCATCGTGCGCGTGCCCATGCATGTCACGATTGGTGACGAGACCGTCGAAGACGGATCGATCGACCCGCTTGAGATTTACTCGCGTTGCAACGAGTTTGGTGTGATGCCCAAGACCAGCGGTTGCTCGCCGGCGGATTTTGCGCATGTGTACGACCGCATCCACGCCGAGCGGCCCGATGCGACCATTTTGCATCTTGCGTATTCCGAGGTTACGACCTGCTCACATCAGTCGTCGAAGATTGCGGCAAAGGGCCGCGATTACGTCTTCTCCATGGATACGCGCTTTGTGTCGGTGGGCCAGTCGCTTGTCGCCGTTGAGACCGCCAAGTATATCGAAGCCCATCCGGATGCCACCGTCGACGAGATTTTCGCCTTTACCAATTCGGTGATGGACCGCGTGCTGCTGGGCTTTGTTCCTACGGACCTTGCCTTCCTTAAGGCGGGTGGTCGCTTGTCCAACGTCGCGTTTCTTGGCGCCCATCTGCTCAAGATTAAGCCCTGCATTGAGGTAACGGGTGGCAAATTCGTGGCGACCAAGAAGCTCCGCGGCTCTATGCTCAAATGTGCCCGTGCCTTTATTGACCACATGGTTGCGAAGGGCGATATTGATTACTCGCACATTGGTTTGGCGTATTCAGTGGGCCTTTCCGAGGAGCTGCGCGACGATATGGAAGTCTATGCGCACGACCTGGGCTTTAATGACGTTACCTGGACTCAGGTCGGCGGCGTCATCTCGAGCCACTGCGGCCCGACCGCCTTTGGCGCGGTGCTTACGCTTAAGGCGTAGGGCCTGGCGTCTATCGATTTCTATTGCTTCGGCGGCGAGCGGGTTGTGACAACCTTCCCGCCGCTTTTGCGTGGAGTCAAATAGGACGATCAAATTGACCGCTAAACCGTTTCGCCATCAGGCGTATGGGCTAGAATGGCTCTGGCATTTTAATTGACAAAAACCAAAGAGAGGCAAGGTTGCGGGAATGGCTGAGATGACGCTTGAGGGTGTGGATGCTCATCCCGAGGACTCTGCGTATGCCCTGGGTCGCGTGCATTCGATCGAGACGATGGGAACGGTCGACGGACCCGGCATCCGCTTTGTGGTGTTTGTTCAGGGCTGTCCCATGCGCTGCGCGTATTGCCACAATCCCGATACCTGGTCTGTTAACGGCGGCACGATGGTGACCGTCGAGCATCTCATGGACGAGTTCCAGAGCAACCATGAGTTCTACCGTAGCGGCGGCATTACCGTTTCGGGCGGCGAACCGCTCCTGCAGCCCGAGTTTTTGGCCGACCTGTTCCGCGTGATGCACAACAACCCCGATGGCCGCGTACACACCTGCCTAGACAGCTGTGGCTATGCATTTGATCCCAAGCATCCGGAGAAGTTCGATGCTGTTCTCAACGAGACCGATATGGTGCTGCTCGACATTAAGCATGCCGATCCGGTTGAGCATAAAAAGCTGACCGGTTGCGATCCTGCGCGCATCCTGGCGTTTGGCGATGAGCTTGCCCGTCGCAAGATTAAGGTTGTTATTCGCCATGTGGTGGTGCCGGGTATCACCGACACGGCGGAGGAATGCGAGAAGCTCGGTCGCCTGATCGCTCCATGGCACAACGTGGTGGGCCTGGAAATGCTGCCGTATCACACGATGGGTGTCGTCAAGTACGAGCAACTGGGTATTCCCTATAAGCTCGAGGGCGTGCCCCAGATGGATACCGCGCGCATGCCCGAGCTGCGCAACGCCGTCATGACGGGCATGAAAAAGCGCCGCGCCGAACTCAAAAACGCCATCGGCTAGCGGCACTCATTGGGGACAGACTTAAATGAGTGCCCCGGGCACCTAGTTGATTGCTAAAGAGCCCCGTCAAGTTGCGGTGGAATAGTTCTTGTTTTTCGGCTTATGCCGCCCAAACAGGAACTATTTCACCGCAACTGCGTTTTGGGCAAAGATGCGCAACGGAATCGGTGTTTTTGCATAGAAACGCCTGTTTATTGTTTAGAGACACCTTAAACGCGACTGAATATCTTTGGAAAGAAATGCCTGCTATCGACATCGATGGCTGTACCTATGTCATGAGCGTCATGACATCGATGCCGTGGAGCGACCGCTCGAGCGAGGTTACGGCCGCGATTGCAAAGGCGCTGTTTGATACGCGAGCTGCACTGGCTTAGCGTGTTCGTTTGGCGAGGTCAAACAAAATGCTGGTACCATACCGTGGTTGAGAATTTCGTATAGGTTTGGGGAATGGTATGGCTACCATCGCGATTATCGGTGCGCTCGAAAAAGAGATCATGCAGATTAAGGAAGAGCTGAGCGACGTTTGCGAGGCACGGGAGGCAGGCTTGACCGTTGTGAGCGGTGGGCTCGACGGCCTGACAGTTGTCGCCACAACGGCGGGCATGGGCACGGTGAACGCCGCCGCTGCGACACAGCACCTCATTAGCAAGTATGCTCCGCAGGCTGTTGTGTTTTCGGGCATTGCGGGCGGTTTGAACCCCAAGCTCCATATCGACGACGTGGTCATTGGTAAACGCCTGCGCTATTTGGATACCGATACCGCGCTTATTGCCGAGTCCGCACCGGGGCTCGAGGAGTTTGGCTCGACGCCTGCGCTGGTCGATATTGCCGCCGATGTGCTTGCTGAGCGTGGGTTTGTTGACGCTTCGACAAATGCAGTCGCTTCGAACAAGGGCACCAAGCAGTTCCTGGTCGGCACGATTGCCACGGGTAACCGCTTTGTGACGGGCGCCGCCATGCGCAACGACGCTATCGAGGCGACGCATGCCGATTGTGTCGGCATGGAGGGCGCGGCAATTGCCCATGTCGCAACCAAAAATGGTGTCGATTGCCTGGTGTTACGCGCTATCAGCGATAATTGTGACGAGGCGTACGATGCAATTTGCGAGCGCGAGTTCGATCTGTTCGAGTACGCGCGTGTCGCAAGTGACATTACGCTCGATATCGTCCGCCGCATTGCCGCTGCGCAATAGCGCGTCTATTTGTAAGAACCTACGACCAAGGAGTGTCCATGGCCGATTCCATTAACTACCAGCTTGCCAAGTTCGTCGCCAGCTACGGCAAGGTTTCGCAGATTCCCGAGTCCACCTGCCCTGAGGTGAGCTTTGTCGGCCGCTCCAACGTGGGCAAGTCCTCGATTATGAACAAGCTCTTTGGCCGCAAGAACCTGGTCAAGGTTTCGAGCACGCCGGGTAAGACGAGCAACATCAACTTCTTCGAGGCCGACGACGTGCATTTTGTGGACCTGCCGGGTTACGGTTTCGCCCGTCGCTCCAAGGCCGAGCGCGACCGCTGGGCAGAGCTCATCGGCGACTTCTTTGACTCCGAGCGCAGCTTTAACCTGGTCGTGTCGCTGGTGGATATTCGTCACGACCCGAGCAAGCTCGATCACGACATGATCGACTATCTGCAGGGCAACGAGTTCAACTTTATCGTCTGCCTCACCAAGGCCGACAAGCTCAGCCGCACCCAGCAGGCCCGCCAGGCAGCAGCCATCAAAAAGCAGCTCAACGTCCCGGCCGAAAACGTAATCATCACAAGCTCCCAAACCGGTGTGGGCATCGACGAGCTCAAGCGCCGCATTGCCGAGGCGTGCCTCTAATAAGTGCTTCAGTCTAGCAAGAGCCCCTACCAATAAAAAGCCAAACTATCAGCCCGGCGCCCCTTCAAAGCGTGGGTCCCTGTAGACATCCTCAGCAAGGTAGGCGCAGGGACGGTCGGGATGTTCCCTCAAAATCATTCCGCAGCGCGAAGGCCCCTTGTCCGTCGCTCCGTAGGAGCAGGACAAGGGGCCTTCATGTGCGAGGACGATTTTGAGGGAACATCCCGACCGTCCCGGACAGGTATATGAGGAGGATGTCTACAGGTACTCGATTTGAGCGCCTTCCGTGTCGCACGTCAGAATATGCGTATCGCACTTGGGGAACTGCTCGCGCAGCTTGACCTGTAGGAACTTTGCCACGATGGTGTCGTCGGTCACAGCCATGAGGGTCGAGCCCGAACCGCTGATCCAGATGGTCTTGGCGCCGCCGTTAAGGCAGGTGTCGCGCACGGCGTTGTAATCGGGAATCAGGCGGCGGCGATAGGGCTCCTGGATGCGGTCGTCGTTGGCGGCGGCAATCAGGTCAAGGTTGCCGGTCTCCAGGCCGCGCGTCATGCCGGCGATGCGGCCCATTTGCCATACGGCGGTGGAGAGTGGAATCTCCTGCGGCACGACCTTGCGCGCCTCACTCGTATGCACCTCGTAGGGCGGAATCACGGTAATAAAACGCAAGCGATCGCTCACCTCGTAGCGCAGGCACTGGGGGAGCGAATCGGTCGGCGTAAAAGAGCAGACGGCGCCGCCCAGGATGGCGGGGGCGACGTTATCGGGATGCCCCTCGACCTCGGTGGCGATGCGGACGAGCTCGGCGCGGTCGACGGTGTGGCCCGTCAGTGCGGCGGCTGCCAGATCCAGGCACTTTCTTATGAAAAACAGCTGGCATACAAACAGCAGAAGATTGAAAATAATCTGATCCGGATCGGCGGTTTTCAGAAAGAAGAGATTCCGATGCAGCCTATCATCGGCATGGAAGATCC
>URGF01000076.1 GCA_900547285.1 uncultured Collinsella sp. | reverse complement strand
CCCGTTCCACCGGCCCCTACTCTCTGGTCACCCAGCAGCCTCTGGGCGGCAAGGCCCAGTTCGGCGGCCAGCGCTTCGGCGAGATGGAAGTTTGGGCACTGTACGCATACGGTGCTTCCAACGTCCTGCAGGAGATTCTGACCGTCAAGTCCGACGATACCGTGGGCCGCGTCAAGACCTACGAGTCCATCGTCAAGGGCGAGAACGTTCCTGTCCCGGGTATCCCCGAGTCCTTCAAGGTTCTCGTCAAGGAGATTCGCTCCCTCGCACTGGACATCGAGCCCATGCACGATGCCGACGAGGACGCCTCCGCCCCTGTGACCGCCGAGGAGACCTCCGCTCTCGACGACCTGGCTGCGCTCGCCGGCGTTGACGCCGACGTCGAGGCCGAGGATGCCGAGACTGCCGAGGCACCCGAGGCTGTCGCCGCCACGACCACTGATAAGGAGTAGTTGACTGTGGCAGATTTCGAAGCTACTGATTTTGACTCGGTAAAGATCTCCCTTGCCTCCGCCGACCAGATCCGTTCCTGGTCGCACGGTGAGGTCAAGAAGCCGGAGACCATCAATTACCGTACCCTCAAGCCCGAGAAGGACGGCCTGTTCTGCGAGAAGATTTTCGGTCCCGCCAAGGACTGGGAGTGCTCCTGCGGCAAGTACAAGGGCATCCGCTTTAAGGGCATCGTTTGCGAGCGCTGCGGCGTCGAGGTCACCTCGGCCAAGGTGCGTCGCGACCGCATGGGCCACATCGAGCTCGCCGCTCCCGTGTCCCACATCTGGTACTTCAAGAGCCCCACGAGCTTCCCGATGAGCCGTATGCTCGACATCAAGTCCAAGGACCTCGAGAAGGTTCTGTACTTTGCCAGCTACATCATCACCGAGGTCGACTACGAGGCTCGCGAGGCCGACGCCGACGACCTGCGCGAGGAGCTCGCCGCCGATCTGGAAGAGATCGATGCCGAGTGCGCCCGCCAGATCGAATCCCTCAAGGAGCAGGGCAACCCCGAGAACTTCGACGAGTTCTCCGACGAGGAGCCGCTGACCCCCGAGGAGATCGCCTCTGGCATCGTCGACATCGAGGAAGAGTGCAAGGACGAGAAGCAGCTCCGCACGGACGCCTTCAACGCCTTCATGAAGCTCAGCGAGCGCGACCTCATTTCCGATGAGCCGCTGTTCCGCGAGATGACTCGCTACTACTCCATGTACTTCAAGGGTGGTATGGGTGCCGAGGCCGTCCGCGACCTGCTCGCTGCCATCGACCTCCCCTCCGAGGCCGAGAAGCTCAAGGCCATCATCGCCGACGAGGACTCCCAGAAGCAGAAGCGCGAGAAGGCCGTTAAGCGCCTCGAGGTCGTTGACGCCTTCCTGAAGGGCGGTAACAGCCCCGCGAACATGATTCTGGACGTCATTCCTGTCATTCCGCCCGATCTGCGCCCGATGGTCCAGCTCGACGGTGGCCGCTTCGCCGCATCCGACCTCAACGACCTGTACCGTCGCGTGATCAACCGTAACAACCGACTCAAGCGCCTGCTCGACCTGGACGCCCCTGCGATCATCGTGAACAACGAGAAGCGCATGCTCCAGGAGTCCGTGGACGCCCTGTTCGACAACGGCCGTCGTGGTCGCCCGGTCTCTGGCCGTGGCGGTCGCCCGCTCAAGTCGCTCGCCGAGGCCCTCAAGGGCAAGCAGGGTCGTTTCCGTCAGAACCTGCTGGGCAAGCGTGTCGACTACTCCGGCCGTTCGGTAATCGTTACCGACCCCAAGCTGCTGCTGCACCAGTGCGGTCTGCCCAAGACCATGGCGCTGGAGCTCTTCAAGCCCTTCGTCATGAAGCGCCTGGTCGAGCTTGGCAAGGTCGAGAACATCAAGGGCGCCAAGCGCGCTATCGACCGCGGTGCCACCTTTGTGTGGGATATCCTCGAAGAGGTCATCGACGGCCGCGTCGTGCTGCTCAACCGTGCACCGACCCTGCACCGTCTGTCCATCCAGGCCTTTGAGCCGGTGCTGGTCGAGGGCAAGGCTATCCACCTGCACCCCCTGGTCTGCACCCCCTTCAACGCCGACTTCGACGGCGACCAGATGTCTGTCCACGTGCCGCTGTCCAGCCAGGCTCAGGCCGAGGCCCGCGTGCTCATGCTCTCTGCGAACAACCTGCGCTCGCCGGCATCCGGCAAGCCGGTCAACATCCCCTCGCAGGACATGATCATCGGTGTGTACTACCTCACCCAGGTTCGCGAGGGTCTGCCGGGCGAGAACCACGTGTTCTCGAGCTTCGACGACGCGCTGCACGCCTATGACTGCCGCTCCGAGGTCGACATGCAGGCCAAGATCCAGGTCCGCGTGTCCGCTGCCGATGCCAACGTCATCAACGAGGACGGCACCCGTATCTTCCGCGTCAAGAACGGCAAGAACGAGTTTGTCGACTACGACGTCACCGGCAACAAGACCGCGCGCTTCGAGACCTCTATCGGCCGCATCATCTTCAACCGCCAGTGCCTGCCCGAAGACTACGAGTTCATGAACTACAAGATGGTCAAGGGCGATGTGGCCAAGCTGGTTGCCGACTGCTGCGATCGTTACCCCGAGGCCAAGGTCGGCCCGATCCTCGACGCCATCAAGTACTCCGGCTTCCACTACGCTACCCGCGCCGGCCTCACCATCTCGGTGTGGGACGCTCTCATCCCTGCCGAGAAGCAGGAGCTGCTCGACCGCGCCCAGGCCAACGTCGACCAGATCAACGAGTACTTCGAGGAGGGCTTCATCAACGAGACGGAGCGCCACATCGAAGTCGTTAACGAGTGGACCGCTTGTACCGACAAGGTCGCAGCGCTCATGCTCGACATGTTCGACGAGGAGAACCCGCTCTACATGATGGCCGACTCCGGCGCCCGTGGTTCTAAGACCCAGCTGCGTCAGCTCGGCGGCATGCGTGGCCTGATGGCAGACATGTCCGGCGAGACGATCGACCTTCCCATTAAGGCGAACTTCCGCGAGGGCCTGCTGCCGCTCGAGTACTTCATTTCGACCTACGGCGCCCGTAAGGGCCTGGTCGATACCGCATCCCACACCTCGGACTCTGGTTACCTGACCCGTCGTCTGGTCGACGTGGCCCAGGACGTCATCGTCCGCGAGGAGGACTGCGGTACGCACGAGGGCGTCACCTACAACCTCATCATCCCCGGCACCACCGACCTCAACACCGACCTCGTCGGCCGTTGCTTCATTGAGGACGTCGTGGCTCCCGATGGCACCGTGCTCTTTGAGCAGGACGGCTACATCGAGAAGGTCGCCGACATCCAGAAGATGGTCGATGCGGGCCTTAAGAAGGTCAAGCTTCGCGCGCTGCTTACCTGCCGCTCCAAGTACGGCGTGTGCCAGAAGTGCTACGGCTGGGATCTTTCCACTCGTCGTCCGGTCGCTATCGGTACTGCCGTCGGCATTATTGCCGCCCAGTCCATCGGCGAGCCCGGTACGCAGCTTACGATGCGTACCATTCACTCCGGCGGCGTCGCTGGCGTCGACGATATTACGCAGGGTCTGCCTACGGTCAGCCGTATGTTCGATATCGTCGGCAACGTCAACGAGAAGATTCTGGGTCGCGAGGCCGAGCTGGCTCCGTACTCCGGTCACCTCTCGATTAAGCCCGAGAAGTCCGAGTATGTGCTGACGCTCACCGACTCCGAGGATCACACCCGTGTCCTCGACGAGCGTCGCGTCCCCGCTTCGGTGCGCTTTATGCCCGAGATCGAGGACGGCTGCGAGGTTCGCGCCGGCGACCAGATCACCAAGGGCTTCGTCAACTTCCGCAACCTGCGCAAGTTGACCGACATCGAGTCGACGATGCACACCTTCGTCGAGAGCGTCAAGGACGTCTACACCAGCCAGGGCGTCGACCTGAACGACAAGCACATCGAGGTGCTCGCACGTCAGATGCTGCGTCGCGTTCAGATCACCAACCCCGGTGACTCCAAGTACCTGCTTGGTCAGTATGTCGACCGCTACGAGTTCGCCGACGAGGTCGAGCGCGTTGCCCGTCTGGGCGGTCAGGCTCCCGTGGCCGAGCCCGTCATCCTGGGTACGCTCAAGGTTGCGTCCAACATCGACTCCTGGCTGTCGAGCGCTTCGTTCATCCGTACCGCCGGCGTCCTTACCGAGGCTGCCATTGAGGGCAAGGTCGACCACCTGCTCGACCTTAAGTCCAACGTCATCGTCGGTAAGAAGATCCCGGCCGGTACCGGCCTCAAGCCGTACGCCAACGCCAAGCTGACGTATCGCACGGCCGACGGCTACGTGGACATCGACGGCCCGGCTTCGCCCAACGCCAAGTCGCTGCCCGAGTGGGCTCCGGTGGAGCTCAAGGACCTGGACGAGCAGCTTCCGCAGCAGCTCGACTGGGCCGGCTACGACGAGTTCGGTGGTGCTGACGGTTCGTTCACCCGCAACGGCCACACCATCTCCGCCGAGAAGGCTCGCCTGTACCTGTTCGACGACCTGGGCGTGTCGCAGCGCTGGACCAACAAGTTCAGCGAGGTCGGCATTGAGACGGTCGGCGACCTGGTCGGCAAGTCCGAGGAGGATCTGCTGCGCATCGACGGCATCGGTGCCAAGGCGATCGAGGAGCTCCGTGACGGCCTTGAGGCCCACGACCTGCTCTACATCCTCGAGAACAATGACGACGTTGCCGACGAGGAAGACCTCTCGCAGCTGCTGCAGATGGTCTTTAGCCCCGACGGTCCGGACGACATCCTGCTGGGCACCTCTGCCGCGCCGACGCATCACGCCGACGCCGACGAGGAGCTCCTGGGCGCTCCGATCGGCGACAAGAAGGCTCCCGCCAACGGTGCCATCAACGAGGACATGGCTTCCCTCGACGAGCTGCTCAACCAGCTCGTGGACACCGACGACGCCGAAGAGGCCAAGGACAACGACGAGGAGTAACTTCCAAGTACGTTAACCGCGCTTATAAAGGCTCGCTTCCCAACAGGGGGGCGGGCCTTTTTTGTTGAAGAAAACCTGCCAAAAAGGGACAGGTTTATTTTGGTAGGTTTTTCCTGCTTGAATTTGAAACATTTCGCCCGACAAGAGCGTATCTATGGTGAGGGCCTCATCGAGAACCATTAACGTCACCGGGAGGTGATTATGGAAGAACAAGCTTTTAGACAGGCGGTCGAGGATCACCGAGATGTCGTGTTCCGAATCGCCTTGACGTATCTGCGTGATTGCGCTGACGCCGACGATGTCGCTCAAGACGTCTTTCTTAAGTTGCTCAAAAGCGACGCGCAATTTGAAAACTGGGAGCATCTTCGTCGATGGCTTATCCGGGTCACGATCAATGAATGCAAATCTCTCTTTCGAAAGCCGTGGAGACGCGTGGAGGATATTGAAAGTCTGACCGATTCGCTTTCGGCGGCGCAGGATGAGACCAAGGCGGTCTTGTCAGACGTTATGCGACTTCCGGAACGATTCCGTGTTCCCATCGTGCTCTATTACTATCTGGGCTTCTCGACTTCAGAAATTGCCGAGTTACTGCATGTGCCAGCCGCGACCGTTCGAACGCGTTTAGCTCGCGGTCGATCGAAGCTCAAATTCATCCTAGAGGAGGGCGACCGTGAAATCCAATCAAATCAAGCAGGCCTTCGAGTCCGTCCAAGCCGATAGCGATCTTGCTGACCGTGTTCTTTATGCCGCTGCTGGTGAGCCGCTTCGCCGAAAGGGTCACGCGAAGCCTCTATATGTTGCCGTAATCGGATGCCTTGCCGGAGTGCTGGCGACCGGAGGGGTCGCCTACGCCGTCGTCAATTCCAGTTATTTTGCCTCTGCCTGGGGAAACCATGGCAACGGAGAGTCCATTACCTGGACTCAAGGTGGCTCGTCGGGGACTAAATATACCTACACCAGGGAGTTTGGTGATGGTATCGCGCCCCAAAGCTTGGAGGGTTCAGTACAGAAGGTCAATCTGTCCGTCGAGGGCAACGGCTATACACTCGACATTCATGATATGGCTATCGATAAAAACGGTTGCGGTGCCGTGACGTTTACGTTGTCCAATCCAAATGGTGTTAACTACTACAAGCCGGCAGCAGAGACAGGCGAACTTGTTCTCTATGGTGAAGAAGAAGGGGGCGTCAGTACACCCAGCATGAACTTCGGCGAGGAATGGGCTGATACACGCTGCACCATTGATAAAGACACATCAAGCGACACGGTCATTAACGGCACGATGTACTTTGCATCTTGGAATCGCGATCGAGATTTACGACATGCGGTCACCTGGAATATCAGTTGGACGGAGGGCAAAGGTGAGGATGCGAAGGTGATCGAGGTATCGACGCCAGAGTTTAACGTCGGAGCGCACGTCGATACAAAAGAACTCCGCTCCGATGACTCGCCTCTCGAGATCAGTCCGTTTTCCATCCAGACGCACATCGATGATCTGGGCTATGAAGCAGTTGATCATAAACTGACCGTCACCTACAAGGATGGGTCAGAGCAGATTATCGAAGATGACGACGCAGGGGCGTACAATTTCTATGTTTCGATGGGACGCAATAGCGGAGAGAACATTTGGGTGCCAACGAAGTTGATTGATGTCGACCAAGTGGTTTCAGTAACGCTCGAAGGCACACGCTGCACTTCAACAGGGGGCGCCGAAACGTCGGAACCCTTTACCATCGTCTATTCGTAAGATTTGGGGCCGCTTTCTACTAGGGGAAGCGGCCTTCTTTGCGGTAAATGGGCGGTTAGACCGCACGATATTCGCCTGCATTCCTGAAGTATGCGGCAAAATCTTGATGGGTCGACCACACCGTATATGCTCAAGCGCTCTACCTGCGGGTTTATTATCGCAAAACCCCGGTGCGCTCGGCGGGTCCAGAATTTGCCGCATACTTCCGAAAGCGCCGCCGATTTCCATGCGACAGGTGAGAGCAGATCACCGTTGGAGCGCGACGTTTCCCCAGATAAAACCGACCAAAATAAACCTGTCCCTTTTTGGCAGGTAACGTTGCCCCGACGAGCACGTCGGATCCCCGGCCCGGGCGGCACAGGGGTTAAGTTTGCTGCTCTACAGTCCTGGCTCGCACGGAGGCCACATTAAGTGGCCTCCGGCTCGTGCGGAACTCGCGACAAACTTAACCCCTGTGCCGCCCGGCCCGGGAATCCGCCCCCGCGCACAGGAGGGGATTCCTTTTGTGTAGGCTTTGCGGAAATGTGCCAATTTTGGGATACGCCCGGCGGCGTGGTCTGTTGACGGCACAGCTAACGCCACGTATCCTATCGAACTGCGTGTTTCGTAGGGGGATGCTGACCCCTCGATTCAAGCCGTTGCACTTTACAGAAAGCTGGAATCATTCGAGAAGGAGTACGCTTTGCCTACTATTAACCAGCTGGTTCGCCAGGGCCGTCGTTCCGTGCCCAAGAAGTCCAAGAACGCTGCTCTGCAGCACAACTCCCAGAAGCGCGGCGTGTGCACCCGCGTCTTCACCACGAGCCCCAAGAAGCCGAACTCGGCTCTTCGTAAGGTTGCCCGTGTTCGCCTCGTCAACGGCATCGAAGTTACTGCTTACATCCCGGGTGAGGGCCACAACCTGCAGGAGCACTCCATCGTGCTCGTCCGCGGCGGTCGTGTCCGTGACCTCCCTGGTGTCCGTTATCACGTCATCCGTGGCGCCTACGACGCTGCTCCGGTCCAGAACCGTATGCAGGCCCGTTCCAAGTACGGTGCTAAGCGCCCCAAGGCTAAATAAGCCAGATAACGTTTTGATACTTTCGCCGTGTGCCGTCTTGAGCGCCGCACGGTAGACACTTAAGGAGATTTCACATGCCGCGTCGTGCAGCAGCTAATCGTCGTGAGGTTCAGCCTGACGCCGTTTACAACAACCGCCTGGTGACTCAGCTCATCAACAAGGTCCTTCTTGACGGCAAGAAGGCCACCGCTGAGCGCATCGTTTACACCGCTTTCGAGATCGTTGCCGAGAAGTCCGAGGGTGGCGACGCTCTCGCTACCTTCAAGAAGGCTATGGACAACGTCAAGCCCACGCTCGAGGTTAAGCCCAAGCGTGTCGGTGGCGCTACCTATCAGGTCCCGATGGAGGTCAACTCCCGTCGTTCCACCGCTCTGGGCATTCGCTGGATCGTCAACTTCTCCCGCGCTCGCAAGGAGAAGACCATGGCCGAGCGTCTCGCCAACGAGATCCTCGACGCTTCCAACGGCCTGGGCGCTTCCGTCAAGAAGCGTGAGGACGTCTTCAAGATGGCCGAGGCCAACCGCGCGTTCTCTCACTATCGTTGGTAAGTTAAGGTAAGGAACTAACATGGCTAAGCCTAAGTACAAGCTTTCCGATACCCGTAACATCGGCATCATGGCCCACATCGATGCTGGTAAGACCACGACCACCGAGCGTATCCTGTACTACACCGGCGTCAACTACAAGATCGGTGAGACCCATGAGGGTACCGCCACCATGGACTGGATGGCGCAGGAGCAGGAGCGTGGCATCCCCATCACTTCCG
>URGF01000075.1 GCA_900547285.1 uncultured Collinsella sp. | reverse complement strand
GGCGAATGAATTCCTTGCAGAAGGTTGCGGCATTGCCCAAGCGGAACAGCATGGGGTGGTAGTCACCGTAGATCTGCATATAGCGAGCGAGGAAGCCTCGGTTGCGCATGATGTAGTAGCGGTTGGTGTCGCTCGTGGAGTTGAGCTGTCGTTTGCCGGCGATGTCCCAGTTAGAGACGGCGCGGGCGCGCTTGAGCCCCACGTCGGCAACCACGGCGGCGGGGAAGTGCTGGCTGGCCACGTAGCCGTAGCAGGCATCGTCGCCGTAGATAAAGAAGCGCGCGTCGGGCAGGCCAATCTTGTCGACCACGCGGCGCGAGAACATGCCGCCCTCAAAGCACAGTTGGTTCATGGTGCGGTAGCCCTCGGGCCCCAAGTCCCACTTGGCGATGGGGTTAGGGATGCCGAGCGAAAGGATGAGCTGGTACTGCCAAAAGAAAGCGCCGCCGTCAAAGTCCAGGCGCGAACCCTGGATGACATCGTAGCGGTCGGTCCACTTGGCAAGACGATCGATGCCTTCGGGGATGACGAGCACGTCGTCGTCCATCACCCAGAACCACTGGGCCCCCAGATCGTAGGCGCATTTAGTGCCGGCGGAGAAGCCACCCGCACCGCCGCCGTTTTCGAGTTGCGGGGCGTAGATGACACGGTCGGTGCCGCCCTGCGCGTCGGGCTGCTCGGTGTCGATGCCCCACAGGCTGGCCAGGCGCTCGTTGAATGCGGTGCACATGGCCTCGGTCTCGCGCGAATTCTCGTTATCGACAATCACGATGCGCCAGGGCGTTGCCGTGAGCTCGGTCATGGAGTCGAACAAGTTGGCCAGGAGTTCCTGGCGCTTGTACGTAACGACAACGATGGCGAGCTTATCGATGGGAGCGGGAAGGGTTGAAGGCATGGGGCAATATATCCTTTCACGCGCGGCGGGCGAGCGCTGCGCGGAAGCTATCGAATACGTCCTTGGGACTGTTCTATTGTAAAGGCTCACCGTACCTTGTCGGCAAGCTTTGAATAAAACGCAGGAACCTGCCACGGGTGTAGCGGCTTTGGCGTCTGACGGCAGCGTGTCTATTGCCGCTTGAGCTTGCGAGCGATAAGGCTTCTAGCTGCATCGATGATGAGAAGCGCCAGAGCAAAGACGATGCTAATGACGGTACCCGTGACGATACATATAGCTGCCGGGCTGTTTTGGCTGACCAGTATGTTTGCGAGCAGGGTGTTGAAGACGGGACGCCACAGGCTACTGGTGAGCGACTGCATCACATAGAAACCGAGCGTGGCGGTCGATAAGGTGACGATGACACCTGCATTCCGCGGATTTCCTAAGGCCCTGCGTCGGGTAGCCGCAAAGAGCAGGGAGGCTGCAGCGAGGGCAAACGAGATCAACGAGGTCGATTTGTAGGAGAGGACTGCCATCGCCGTGAGGTTGCCGGTGAAGGAGAGTGCTCCTTCCAGGATGGTGGCGAGCGCCAAAATCGCAGCGAGCGACCGCATGCCCAAGGCGCCCGCCCTGTCCGAATCCATGACATCGGTAACGTCGCGGAGCAGACCGCCGATCAAAAACGCGATTACGTACGTGGCAGCGCTCATGAGCTTCTGGAGCCAAGAAAACTCGCCGGCGCTTGTCGTACTCATGGCGGCTATATACCCGTTAACAACAAATGCGAGGATGCCAACGGCGATGGCCGTCGTCGTGTAGCTCTTCTGGGAGAGTCGACTCTTAGCCAGTCCAAACCATGGCGCCATGAAGACCGTGGCGGCATAGACCCAGATAAACTCAAGGCCTAGCGTGTACCAGTAGTGCGTGCTGAGGGTAACATCGGGAATGGGGGAGACGACCGTGGACCACGAGAGCGCCACGACACAATAAAACGCAGCGGGCATAACAACCTTGCCTAGGCGCTGCGCCGTCCGTTGCATTTGCGACTTCCACGTTGCCCCACCGTCCCAAGCACGCGCGGCTGAGGCGATGAGAAAATAGCCCGAGATCATAAAGAAGACCTCGTTGGCCCAGCAGCCCAGCAGGTTAATAAAACCGAGCACGCCGGAATGGGGGAAGGCGGCAAGCGGCGCGTATTCCGGCAAGCCGACGCAGGTCGCTTGGAAGGTCCACTGAAAGGTGTGAAACACCGCGATGCCGGCGACCGCGACCAAACGCAGCGCTTCGATGGGTATGTTGCGCGCGGCTTTGGGCTGCATGACGTCCTTTCGTATCGGTTTTTCCTCTGCGAGCTCCATAGATTATATAAACGCCGGCTGGCGCGCTGACCCTTTGATACCATGAAACGACAGGTATTTCCTAAGGAGCACATTTGTCTACTAACGCCTCTGGCAGCCCTGTTCTATCGCTGCTTATTCCCATTT
This sequence comes from uncultured Collinsella sp., assembly GCA_900547285.1. GTDB lineage: Bacteria > Actinomycetota > Coriobacteriia > Coriobacteriales > Coriobacteriaceae > Collinsella. The sequence continues at coordinate 6,251 of URGF01000075.1, read as the reverse complement.
ACAATGTTCAACGCTACCTGCGCGAGTGTCTCGATTCCGCCCTGGCGCAGACGCTCAAGGATATTGAGATCATCTGCATTAACGACGGGTCGACCGACAACTCGCCGGCGATTATCCGCGAGAATATGGAGCGCGATGGGCGCGTCAAGATGATCGACAAGGCCAACAGCGGCTACGGCGACTCGATGAACCACGGTCTGGAGATGGCGCGTGGCAAGTACGTTGGCATCTTGGAGTCCGATGACTTTATGGCGCCCGACGCACTCGAAAAACTTGTCTCGGCCGCCGATACCAATAATGCCGACTTTGCGAAGGCGAACTTTGATTTCTACTGGTCTAAGCCCGAGGAGCGCCGTTCGCTGCACGAGATGTTTAAAGCCAAGGACTGTGGCAAGCCGGTGCACCCGAGCGATACGACGCAGTTCTTTAAGCAAAAGCCATCGATTTGGTCGGCCGTGTACCGTCGCGATTTTCTTGAACGCAACGGCATTACGTTCCTGCCGACTCCGGGGGCATCCTTTCAGGACACGTCATTCGCCTTTAAGGTGATCGCGTGTGCCGATAAGGCTGTTTACCTGCATGATGCCGTGTTGTCGTATCGCCAGGACAACGAAAATTCCTCGGTCAATTCTTCGGCTAAGGTCTTTTGCGTCAATACCGAGTATGCCGAGATTGAGCGTTGGATTCGAGAGGATTATGCCCGTGACCACGCAAGTGATGACGTCGCGCGCATGCTCAAGTTCAATCAGCTCATTAAGTACGATTCGTATATGTGGAACTACGTGCGCCTGGCGCCTAAGTTCTATAAGGAGTTCCTGGTTCAGATGGCTAAGGAATTTCAGGCGGCCTTGGACGCGGGGGAGTTTTCGCTTGACGACCTCAAGCCGTGGAAGCGCGCGAATCTCGCTGCCATCCTCAAAGATCCTGAGGGTTGGGTTGACGAGCATCCGAGTTTTGCGACGGATGGTGCCTTGGGGCGTGCTAAGTATTACGCCTCGGTTGGAGGCCCGGGCGTGGTCGCCGCCTTCCTCATCGAATCGCTGAGGGGGTAGGTCGGCATGGGAGAGGCCTCGTGTCCTAAAGCTACCATTGTCGTCCCCGTTTACAACTCTGCGCGCTCCATTCAGCGATGCCTCGATTCGCTGTTGGCTCAGTCCGAGCGCTCGATTCAGGTTGTCTGCGTCAACGACGGTTCGACTGATGATTCGTTGAACGTGTTGCGCCAGATCGCGCAGGCCGACGATCGCGTACTGGTGATTGATCAGGAAAACGCGGGCGTCTCGTGTGCTCGAAATGCCGGTATCGATGCCGCCGAGGGCGAGACCGTCTTTTTTGTGGACGCCGACGATTACATCGATGTCCAGACGGTCGTGCGCGTGCTGCATTCCATGGAGTCTGCAGATGCCGAGGTCGCCGTCTTTGGCGGCGTCTGTGAACCTGCCGATGCTGCCCCCAAACGCGTCCAGCAACTCATGAGCCCCAAAGCTGGTGCCTTCGGCGCCCGTGATCCCCAACTGCTGTTCCATTCGAATGCGCAGCCCTATGCCTGCCGTGCGGCTTTTTCGCGCGAGCTGCTCAATCGCGAAGGCATTCGCTTCGCCCCCGGTTTGGCTTTGGGCGAGGACGTCGTCTTCCAATTTGCGGCTTATGCGCTTGCCCGCAGGACCGTCGTCATGCCGGACAAGTTCTACCACTACGTGATGGAGAGCGAATCGGCGACGCACGAGTTCAACAGTGTCGAGGCTCGCGCCAAAAAGCTCGATGCCCATATGAGAATGCTCGAGGAGGTCTTGGAGGACTGGGCGGCCTACGGTCTTTTGGACCTGTGTCCCGGCGAGCTGATAACTTGGTTTTTGGACCTAATTGTGTTCGACCTGGCGCGCTTGGATGCCGATGACTTCCATCGCGTGGCGGCTCACGTCAACATGGACCTCGCGACGTTTTTGGGAACGAAGTGGGCGGATATGCCCGCTAAGGGCGCCGTTCGCCGTGTTGCCCACAAGCTCGTTGCGGCGACCTCGGGTGTTTCGATGGCAGATGCCACGCTGTTCTATCTTTCGACTCGTGGTCTCAAAGCCTGCCTGGAGCGCTTTATCTAATTCCAAGCGCTGCCGCCCGCCACAACTCGGCTGCTAAAATAACCCTGTTACACGCTATTCAACAGGAGGTTCTCTTGCAGAACTCTGATACCCCTAAAGTTTCGCTGCTCGTTCCCATTTGCAATGTTGAGCGCTACCTGCGCGAGTGCCTCGATTCCGCCGTGGCGCAGACGCTCGAGGACATCGAGATCCTCTGTATCAACGACGGCTCCACCGATAGCTCGCCGGATATCATCCGCGAGTACATGGAGCGCGACCCCCGTGTAAAGATGATCGATAAAGCCAACAGCGGCTACGGCGACTCGATGAACCGCGGCCTGGAGATGGCTCGCGGCGAGTACGTGGGCATCCTTGAGTCCGACGACTTTATGTTTGAGGACTCGCTCCAAAAGCTGGTCGCCAAGGCCGATGCTGAACATGCCGATGTGGTAAAGGGCGACTTTTACCTGTATTGGTCCACGCCCAGCGAACGCCGTGAGCTGTTTGGGATCATCGACGAGCATATGACGGGCGCCGCTTATCGCCCCGTCGATCGCCCGGGCATTTTCTACCGCAAACCTTCCATTTGGTCGGCTATCTATCGGCGCGAGTTCCTCAACGACAATCAGATTCGGTTCCTTCCCACGCCGGGTGCTTCGTATCAGGATGCGGGTTTTAACTTTAAGGTCTGGGCATGCGCCGAGCGTGCCGCGTTTATTGCGGACCCCATTTTGTGCTATCGCCAAGACAACGAGAAGAGCTCAGTTAATTCGCTCAACAAGGTGTTTTGCGTGTGCGACGAATATGCTGAGATGCAACGTTTTTTGGACGAGCGTCCCGAGCTCAAGGCTCAGCTTCAGGGCATTTTAATGCGCATGAAGGTCGATACGTACCGTTGGAATGATGAGCGTCTGGTCGATGAGTTGCGCGAGCAGTTTTGGGAGAAGGCCTCTCCCGAGCTCAAGTCCGATTGGGATGCCGGTCGCTTTGACCTGTCGCTGTTCGATCCGCGTGGCGAGACCGACTTGCGCCTGATGGTCAAGTCGCCCCGCGCCTATATCGATTCGCGCTTTGGCTTTAAAAAGCCGGGCAAGATCAATACGTTTAAGCACTACTTTAAGATTGGCGGGCTGCCGCTGGTCTGGCGCGTGCTGACGTATCAGCGCACCTACGGTGATAATCCGCACCCCGATGACGTTCCGGTCGCACAGTAGGAGCACTTGACTATGGCTACCCCCAAGATTTCCGTTGTCGTTCCCATCTATAACGTGGAGGAGTGCCTGGCCTGGTGCCTGGACTCCCTGCTTGCGCAGGACATGCCCGATTGGGAAGGCGTGCTGGTCAACGACGGCTCGCCGGACGGCTCGCGCGATATTGCGGCTACCTATTGCGAAAAGGACGCGCGCTTTACGCTGGTCGATAAGGAGAACGGCGGCCTGTCGAGTGCGCGTAATGCAGGTATCGCCGCGTCCACGGCTCCTATCGTCGCGTTTTTGGATTCCGACGATCGCTTTACGCCCGATGCATGCCGCGTGATCGTCGATGCCTTTGAGCGCGAGGGCTGCGACGTTTTGACGTTTGGAGCGAACCCGTATCCGCTGGAAGCGGGGTATCCGTGGCTTAACTATGTGCTGAGTCCTCGCAACGTGTCGTTTGAGGGTTATAGCTCCGACCTGCTGTTTAAGGAAGCATCTCGCCCGTTTGCGTGGCGCACTGCCTGCAAGCGCGCGTTCTTGTTGGACAACGGGATTGTGTTTGATGAGAACGTCAAGTATGGCGAGGATCAGGTCTTTGACTTTGCCGTGTATGGTCGCTCGCGCAAAACCGCGCTTATCTCCAACAAACTGTATGACTACCGCGTGGCGCGCAATGGTTCTCTCATGGACACCATGCGCTATGACGACGAGACGCGCCTGTTGGAGCACGTGAAGATATACTCCGCGGTACTGAATGATTGGCACCGCGATGGGCTTGATGCCAAGCATGCGGACGACCTGGCATATTTCCTGTGCGATCTGGTGCTGTACGATGCGCTCAGGTTGCTGGGTTTGGACTGCGGCAAGGTGTTTGCCGCCGTTGCCACGGCGCTTGCCGGTTCTGCCGTGGGCAGCGATGCTGCGCTCGCACAATGCGCTCCTTCTGTTGCCGCTATGGTGCGTGCGGCGCTTACCAGCAAGGCCCCCAATGCCCGTGAGTGCAAAAAGCTCATGTTCGATTACGACGTCTTGAGGTTTGGGCGCCTGGGCGCGTGCAAGCGCATGGCCGCGAATGCTCTGGGAAAGCGAGAGGTGTAGATGAGTATCAAGCGTTTAGCGCTTTGCCGCAGCCAGGGTCGTCTGTTCGTCCTGCTTCGTTTTGCCGGCGAAGATGTCGCTGCACTTATTGAGCAGGAAGGCCCCCAAGTCTTTGCCCGCGCAACGACGAATGGTGCTTGCGTGCCGTGCCTGGCGTTGCCCGTCGACCACGGTCGCGTGTTGGCGCTCTGCCCTTCTGTCGCCGACTATGAGCGTGAGCTCGCCGTTTTGGTGCTCCCGTTCTTGGATGGCTCGATGGTTGATGTCGAGTTTGCCGCTGGGTCGCGTAAGCTTGGCTCCATCCGTCTTGATAGCCGTAGGGCAAAACTGGAATCCAAGATTAACTACAAAGCAAAGCCTGCGCTGTGTGCGCTTATCCGCGATGCGCAGCGTGGCGAATGTTGCGGTCGCTACGATATCGATGCCATTCGCTATTTGCCAGCCGACGCCGGCGCGGTGTGGCGCTATGAGGTTACCTGGGCGGGAGACCTCCAGTGCGCACCTGAGCTCCAGATCTTCGATACGCATATGAATGCCATCGATGTCACCGTGCATGTGTTTGAGTCGCAGGTCGATGTGCCGCAGCAGGACGGATGCCGTGTCAACAAAACGTATCTGAGCGTAGAGATGCCTCAGGATATACGGGATTTTGTCGCGATTGTGAGCGATTCCACAGAGCAGATCCAAAGCGGGTTTTGCGCCATGGACGGTCGCCTGTACAACGGCATGGTCGACGACAGCTGGAACCGCATGAAGGACGCGCGTGCAGACGACGCGGCTTATCGACGTTGGTTTGAGCAACATCGCGCAAAGCCGGGCGATTTAGCGTGCCAGCGTGTCGCTTCGGCGGCCTTTGCTTATAGGCCACTCGTGAGCATTGTGGTGCCGTGCTACAAGACTGATCGGGTCTACCTGCGCGAGCTGCTGGAATCGGTGCTAGCCCAGAGCTATGACAACTGGGAATTGCTGCTGATGGACGCCTCACCCGAATGGGATGCGGTGGCCGACCTTGCGGCGGACGCCAACGACGAGCGCATCCGTCGCATCGAGCTTCCCGGCAACGGCGGCATTGTGCTCAACACCAACGCAGGTATCGAGCAAGCGACAGGCGACTACATCGCATTCTTGGACCACGACGACATCTTGGAGCCGGATGCGTTGTTCCACTATGTCGCCGCGCTGAACAAGGAGGACGAGGGCGAGCGTCCCCAGGTCCTGTTCTGCGACGAGGACATGTTCCAGAAAACGGGGGAGTGGGGCCAGCCGGTCTTTAAGACTAAGCTTAACGTCGACCTGCTCTATAGCCATAACTGCGTGACGCATTTCCTGATGGTGGAGAAGGCGCTCATCGATCGCATTGGCATGTCGCCGGAAGACGTCGCGGGCGCCCAGGATTATGATCTGACGCTTCGCTGTCTCGCGGCGGGCGCGCGCTTTGAGCATATTGCTCATGTGTTGTATCACTGGCGCGTGCATCCCGGTTCTACCGCCGATGGCTCTGCAGATAGCAAGCCGTATGCTATTGAAGCTGGTCGTTTGGCGCTGCAGTGCCACTTTGACTCGCTGGGCGTTCATGGAACAGTCCAGGAGACCGAGACGCCGTTTGTCTATCGCATGCGCTATGCGCTACCAGAGCCTGCGCCGCTGGTGAGTATTGTGATTCCCACCAAGGACCACGTTGAGACGCTCGACGCCTGCGTGATGTCGATCGCCCAGAATGCCACGTATACCAATTACGAGATCGTCTTGGTGGAGAATAACAGCGAAGATCCGGCGACGTTTGAGTATTACGAAACCCTGCCGGAACGCGTAGCTGCAGCATCCGAAGGCAAGGGCGTTGTGCGTGTTGTGTACTGGCCGGGCGAGTTCAATTACTCCC
>URGF01000074.1 GCA_900547285.1 uncultured Collinsella sp. | reverse complement strand
CAACGCCATCATCATCGGCTTTGGCGTTCGTCCCGACGGTAAGGCCCGCTCCGCCGCCGAGCGCGAGGGCGTCGAGATCCGTTGCTATGACGTCATCTACAAGTGCCTTGAGGAGCTCGACGCTGCCCGTATCGGCATGCTCAAGCCCACCGAGGTCGAGGTCTCCACGGGTTCCGCGACCGTCCTGGACACCTTCAAGGTGCCCAAAGTCGGTATCGCCGCCGGTGTCCGCGTGGAGGAGGGCGAGATCGCCGCGACCGATTCCGTGCGCCTGGTGCGTGACGGCATCGTGGTCTTCAACGGCAAGATCGCCTCGATGCGCCACTACAAAGACGAGGCCAAGAGCCTCAAGAGCGGTTCCGAGGGCGGCATTGGCCTGGAGAACTTCCAGGATATCAAGCCCGGCGACCAGATTGAGGGTTACCGCATCGACCAGGTTGCCCGTACCGAGTAGGGGGTAGCGCTATGAAGCAAACGCAGGCAACCCGCCGTCTGGGCGAGCAGCTTCGCGAGAAGCTCGGTTATATCCTGCTCTTTGAGGTTTCCGATCCGCGTCTCGACCTGGTTACTTTGACCGCGGTCGAGGTCGCGGTGGACCGTTCGTTCGCGCGCGTGTACGTGTCGTGCGATGCGAGCCGCTACGATGAGGTTATGGAGGCGCTTGCAAGCGCCAAGGGCCGTATTCGCAGCCTGTTGGCTCGCTCGCTCGATTGGCGTGTCACGCCCGAGCTCGATTTTCGCATCGATCGCTCGACCGATGAGGCCGAGCGCATCACGCGTGCGCTGGAAAACGTTCCGGCCACGCTTGCGATCGAAAAGGACGAGGACGGCTATCCGATAGCGGATGCCGCCCAGGAGGCAGCTTTAGATGACTAACTCCGCCGACCTCGCCTCGTGCGAGTCTGCAGATATTAAACGACGCATCCTCGAGCTCATCGAGGGTGCGTCCTCCATTGCGATCTCGGGTCACACCTCTCCCGACGGCGATGCCTTGGGCTCCGTGTTGGGCCTGGGCCTTTCGCTTATGAAGGTGTTCCCCGACAAGGACATCGCCCTGCTGCTGGCAGACGACGATCCCGTTCCGCGCATCTACCGTTTTATGGAGGGCGCTGATCTGCTGGTGCCGGCCTCTGCCTACACCGGCAACCCGGACCTGTTCATCTCGGTAGACGTGCCGGTCGTCGAGCGCCTCAATAATTCCGCCGAGGTGTTGCGTCGTTCGGCCCACGTGGCGTGCTTTGACCATCACCCGGCGCGCGAGGAGTTTGCCGAGGTCAGCCTTAGGTGTGTCAATGCCGCTGCTTGCGCCATGATTATCGACCGCTTTTTGGCCGATTGCGGTATTACCGCAAGTGACAGCATCGCTACCTGCCTGCTGTGCGGCCTGGTCACCGACACCGGTCGTTTTCAGTATCAGAACGCCGATGCTGCCGCGTTTCATGCTGCCTCGCGTCTGGTGGCGCACGGTGCCGATCCGGCGCGCGTCGCGCTCGAGGTCTATCAGAGCATGCGTGTCGAGTTCTTGCACCTCAAGTCCATCGTCATGGGTCGCATCAAGACGGTCGCGCACGGGCGCGTGGCGTATAGCTACGCCTACGAGAGCGACCTTAAGGACTGCGGCGTCACCTCGGACGAGTGCGACGGCCTGGTCGATGTGGTGCGCGCGGTGATGGGCGTCGAGGTCTGCCTGTTCCTTAAGGGCATCGAGGGCGATACCAAGGTGCGCGGCAACCTGCGCTCCAAGGGCGAACTTGATGTTTCCGAGATTGCGGCCAACTTTGGCGGAGGTGGGCACCACGCTGCCGCCGGCTTTACCAACGCCGGAACGATTTCCGAGACGCTCACCGCGGCACTTCCCATGCTGGCCGAGCTGGTAGGGGAGGATCCCGCTTCGGTGACCGTCGAGCTCTAACTTTTTGGATGGTACATGGCTCGTCGTACGCCTTCTCAACTGAATATGCTGCTCGCCGTCGATAAGCCGGTGGGCTGCACGTCCCACGACGTGGTTTCGCAATGTCGGCGCGCCCTCCATGAGCGGCGCGTCGGTCATGCCGGAACGCTCGACCCCATGGCATCGGGTGTCATGGTGGTGGGCGTGGGGCAGGCAACGCGTCTGCTGGGCATGCTTACGCTCGATACCAAAAGCTACGTCGCCGACATCTCGTTTGGCGTCGAGACCAATACCGATGATGCGGAGGGCGAGGCCGTCCGCACGGTGCCCGTTGCCGCCGACCTGCGCGATCCGGCCTATGCCCGCGAGCGCCTGTGCGCCATGTTGGGCCCTCAGATGCAGGTGCCGCCGGCGTTTTCGGCCATTTCGGTCAACGGCGTGCGCGCCTATAAGGCTGCGCGCGAGGGCAATGCCGTGTCACTGCCCCCGCGTCCGGTCGAGGTGTACTCCGCCGACCTGATTGCCGTGGGCGGCGAGGACGACGTTTGCGTTTGGACCGTGGCGTTTTCGGTGAGTAAGGGCACCTATATCCGTGCGCTCGCTCGCGATCTGGGTCGTGCCTGCGACAGTGCGGCACATATTTCCGCACTGCGCCGTACGGCCTCCGGTGTCGTTTCCATCGGCGCTTGCCATGCGGTCGAGGAGCTTTCTGCCGAGTCCGCTGCCGGCTTTGCCCTGGATCCCATTGCGGCGCTGGGCGCCACGCGCGTCGACTTGCCGGGCGATCTTGCCGACGATCTACTGTGCGGACGTCGTATTCCTATTGAGCGCGCGCTTGCGGGCTTCGATGCGTCGAAGGCGCCGTTTGCGCTGGTGCTCGATGGCGGGCTCAAGGCGCTCGCCCGTATCGAGGGCGGTCGCTTTGTAATGGAGCACGTCTTTCCGCAGGCGATCGGCGGTGTTCGGTGATGCTGGCTCCCCACGAGCTCGCGCGTATTTTTTTCGCGGGCGAGTCGGATGAGGCCCGCATCGTCTCCGCCGATGTATTTGATGATTGCGCGTGCCTGGGCGCCGCGTCGATCGCCATCGGTGTGTTCGATGGCGTACATCGGGGGCATCACGAACTGATCGACGCGGTCGTTCGCGATGCGCGTGACCACGGCTGCAAGGCGGTCGTGGTTACTTTCGATCCCGACCCGGATGTGGTGGTGAGCCCCTCGCCCGCTCAAAAACTTATGACGACGGCCGACCGTCTGCATGCCCTGGCTCTCACCGGGGTCGATGCGGTCGTGGCCGTTCCCTTCACGCCTGCGGTGGCGGCTCTCGACCATGCGGGCTTTCTTAAGCTGCTGTCGCGCGTCGTCGATATCCGCTCGATTCGCGTGGGTAGCGACTTTAGGTTGGGTCGCGGCGGCGCCTCGGGCGTTGCCGAGATGCAGGCATGGGGTACCGAGCGCGGCGTTGACGTCTATGGCCACGAGCTGCTGTGCGTCGATGGACAGACAATCTGCGCCACCCGTATTCGCCAGGAGCTGCGCCGGGGTCATGTTGAGCTTGCCGCCGAGCTGCTCGGTCGCCCGTACATGCTGCGAGGTATTGTTGCCGGCGGTCGTCACCAGGGCTCCGACATGGGTTTCCCCACGGCAAACATCCAGGTGCCCGAGGGCATCCAGGTTCCTGCCGATGGCGTCTACGAGGGCCTGGTGCTGGTCGATGATACCGTGTGGCCTGCCGCTGTCAATGTGGGCCTGCCGCCGACGTATGCCGACGATGCCGCCTCGGCGCATCTCGAGGCCAACTTGATCGGGTATGCGGGCGACCTGTACGGCACCTCGGTTTCGCTGGCGTTTACGCGCTGGCTGCGCCCGTCGCGCATGTTCGATTCGCTGGACGAGCTTATCGCGACCGTCGAGGGCAACATTGACGATATTCGTCATCATTTGGGTGAGCAGGGGGTGAGCATCCGTGATTAGCGATGAGGAAAAAGACCAGGTACGCGCTGCGTCTGACCTGGTTGCCATCGTGCAGGAAACGGTTGAGCTCAAGCCCCGCGGCCATGAGTTTTGGGGCTGCTGCCCCTTTCATGGCGAAAAGACCCCGTCGTTTCACATTATCCCCGCTACGCAGGTGTGGCACTGCTTTGGCTGTGGTGAGGGCGGCGACGTCTTCACCTACATCATGAAGCGCGAGAATCTGAGCTTTCCCGAGTCGATTCGCTACCTGGCCGACCGTGCCGGCATTGAGCTGCACGATACCGGCGCCTATCGCGAGCGCGGCACCAAGCGCGCCCGCATCTTCGACCTGTGCGCCGAGACCGCCCAGTTCTACCACACCATGCTCATGCGCGGTAAGGACGGCCGTCCGCGCGAGTACTTTGCCAGCCGCGGCATGGGCGGCGACGTCTGCCGCCGCTACTGCCTGGGCTTTGCGCCGGGTCGCAACGCACTGGTGTCCCATCTGTCGCAGGCGGGCTTTACCCCGCAGGAAATGATCGACGCCAACGTGGCCGTGAGCCGTGGGCGCGGGCAGCTTGCCGACCGTTTTTACGACCGCGTGATGTTTCCCATCTTTGACGAGCAGGGTCATAACATCGCCTTTGGCGGGCGCATTATGGGCGACGGCCAGCCGAAGTACCTCAACACCGCCGAGACGAGCGTGTTCCATAAAAAGCGAAACCTCTACGGCTTTAACTGGGCCAAGGAGTTTATCGTCGCTCAGGATACCGCCATCGTGGTGGAGGGATATACCGACTGCATCGCCTGCTGGGAGGCGGGGATCAAAAACGTCGTCGCCACGCTGGGCACGGCGCTGACGGAACATCATGTAAAGACGCTCACCCGCTTTGCCAAGCGCATTGTCTATATGTTCGATGGCGACGCCGCCGGTCAAAAGGCCGCTCGCCGCGCGATTCAGTTTATCGAGCAGGATTCGATGGATCTGCGCTGCGTGGTACTTCCCGACGGCAACGACCCCATGGAGTTCATCACCGCGCATGGTGGCGAGGCACTGCAGGCGCGCATCGACGCCGCTGAGCCCCTCATGGACTTTGTGTACCGCTCACTGCAGGAGTCGAGCGACATCACCACGCCGGGCGGTCGTGCCAAGGCACTTGAGGATGCGCTGACGCTCATCTATCCACTGCGCGATAGCTACATGATCGATACGTACTTTATCCAGATTGCCGACCTGCTGGGGTTGGACTTGGAGACGGTGCGTTCGAGCTCGGGCCGTGTGTTTCGCGATGTTGCCAAGCGCGAGGACGCCGAGCGTCGTCGCGAGCAGAATTACGAGCGCCAGCGGGCGCAGGCCGAGCGCGCGGGCAGCGCGGGCGGTCGGGCGTCTGGTTCGCAGGGGGCGTCTCGCGGCGCCTGGGCGTCGGGGGCGACGCCGCCGGTGTCCACGCCGGTCGAGGAAGAGCCGTATGACTATGTGCCGCTTGAGGCCTACGGGGCCGCGCCGGTCGAGGTCGTCGACGATGTGCCGTCGATCGATGTGCCGGTTGGCATGGATGGCGCGGCGCCGGTTGCCGATGCAACGGGCGTGCCCGCGGTACCGGCGACGCCGATCGTGCTGACCGACCTAGAGCGAAAGTCTTTGGCGGGGGAGCGTGAGCTGCTTACGATGCTCACGAGCTACCCCGACCTGTTCCGCACGTATGCCGACCGCATCTGCTCCATCGAGTGGGTTGACCCGCGTCACGAGTCCATTGCATGGGCCGTTCTGGCAACGCCGCCGGGAACCGATCCTGCAGCCTGCATGGATGCGGCGCGCTCAGTGTGTCCCGATGCGGCAACGCTTGTGAGTGCCGGGCGCATCTCCGCGACGAGCAAGCACCCCACCGAGACGAACATTGTGTTTATGCTCGATACCCTCGAGCTCTACACCATCAAGCGCCGCATGCGCGCCGCACAGGCCAAGCTACGTCAGGATCGGTCGCTCGACGATGAGGCGCGCCGCGTGCTGACGATGCAGGCGATGCAAGATTCTCAGCGTCAGCGCGAGCTCCAAAAGTCGATTGGCGGTGTGGCCGATCCGTTCCGTTTGATCGGTTTGGAGACGGCGGGCGCCGACCAGGCCTAGATGTTGTGGTCAACCAGCGTATTTGCGCCTATATCCAGTCTGAATTTTGGGTATAGACGTCAATGTGTGTGCTAAAGTAATGAGTCCTGTGGACTATGAAGGGAGAATCTGTGCCAAATAAGAGTGAGAGCACGGGTACTGGGCTGGAATCCTACGTTGCAAAGCTCATGGGCAACGGCTCAAACAGGACTTCGGTAACCGAGGACGAGATTCAGGTCGCCCTGAAGGATATCGATGTATCTGACGAGCAGCTCAACGCGGTGTATTCCGCGCTGCGCAACAGCGGCATCCAGATTATCTCCGCGAGCGGTAACGACGACGCCCCCATGGACGTCGACGATGACGATAACGATAGCGATACCGACGATTTCGATGACGACGAGCACGATTCCGGCTCGCTCGACGATCACGAGCTTAAGATGGCCCGTCAGGCTGACGCCGAGATGGGTTCTTCCAAGAGCAAGAAGAAGCGCACCGTGCGCACGTCCCGTTCGCGTTCGCGCGTGCGCGGCATCGATTCCTCCACGGTGATGCTGACCGGCGACCCGGTTCGTATGTACCTTAAGGAGATCGGTAAGGTCGACTTGCTGACCGCCTCCGAAGAGGTCGATCTGGCCATGAAGATCGAGGCTGGCCTTGACGCCACCGAGAAGCTCGAGGCCGCTGAGGCGGGCGAGATCGAGCTCACCCGCGCCGAGATGCGTCGCCTGACCCGTATCGAGAACGTGGGTCTCGAGGCCAAGCAGGCGCTCATCAGCGCCAACCTGCGTCTGGTCGTCTCCATCGCCAAGCGCTATGTCGGTCGCGGCATGCTGTTCCTGGACCTGATCCAGGAGGGCAACCTCGGTCTGATCCGCGCCGTCGAGAAGTTCGACTACCAGAAGGGCTTTAAGTTCTCCACCTACGCCACGTGGTGGATCCGTCAGGCCATTACGCGTGCCATCGCTGATCAGGCCCGTACCATCCGTATCCCCGTGCATATGGTCGAGACCATCAACAAGCTGGTCCGCGTGCAGCGCCAGCTCCTCCAGGACCTGGGTCGCGACCCGACCCCCGAGGAGATCGGTGCCGAGATGGACATGAGTGCCGACCGCGTCCGCGAGATCCAGAAGATCTCGCAGGAGCCCGTGTCGCTGGAGACCCCTATCGGCGAGGAAGAGGATTCCCAGCTGGGCGACTTCATCGAGGACTCCCAGGCTATCGTTCCGCCCGATGCCGCCAGCTTCTCCATGCTGCAGGAGCAGCTCACCCAGGTGCTCGACTCGCTTGCCGATCGTGAGCGCAAGGTTATCGAGCTGCGCTTTGGCCTTGTCGACGGACATCCCCGTACGCTCGAGGAAGTCGGCCGTGAGTTTGGCGTTACGCGCGAGCGCATCCGCCAGATCGAGTCCAAGACCCTGGCTAAGCTCCGTCACCCCAGCCGCTCTAGCAAGCTTAAAGACTATATTGAGTCTTAACCTCGCAAGCAAGAAGCGCCCTCAAGCACATCCGCTTGAGGGCGCTTTCATGTAGTCGTTGGGTAGTCATTGGGGACGTCTCCAATGACTAGGTCGGAAAAATTCTCAAAAAAGTTCTTGCCCTGAGCTGATTCGTCCGTATAATAAACTTCGTTGCTTGAGAGCACGCACCTATTCCTCGGTAGCTCAATGGTAGAGCACGCGGCTGTTAACCGCGCTGTTGTAGGTTCGAGTCCTACCCGGGGAGCCAGGTTGTAAAACCCGTCGCTTATGCGGCGGGTTTTTTCATGCCGCGACCACTTGACTCGAACGTTGCCATATCAACATTTCGTGTCGAGGATGTAATCCCGCGACCCATCACCTCAACATGGCGCGGTCGTTGTAGAATATTGCAATGATTGCTCCCACGACATGGTGCCGTGAGCACCAGATAAGGAGATTCTTGTGTCTGAGACCATCAACGGCAGCCTGAGCGTCTCGAACGACGTTATTGCCGATATTGCCGGTTATGCCGCGATGACGTGCTATGGCGTCGTCGGTATGGCTGAGCAGCTCCAGGGCGCCGAGAGCGTGCGCCTGCTTGCCGGTCAGCGCCTCCGCAAGGGCGTGCTTGTCTCCGCCGACGAGAACGGCCTTACGGTCGATCTTCACGTCGTGCTCGAGAACGGCGTCAACATGAAGTCCGTCTGCCACAATCTTTCGAGCTCCGTTGCCTTCACCCTGCAGGAGATCGCCCAGATCGATCCCGCCAGCCTTAAGATCGGCATCCATATCGACGCGCTCAAGAGCCGTCTGAACTAGCATCCGAAAACGGAGATTCAAATACCCATGATTGCAAAGACCATTCGCACCTGTTTTCCGATCGCTGCGGCTGCTGTTTCCGACAAGGCCGAGGAGATCAACAAGCTCAATGTCTTCCCCGTACCCGACGGCGACACCGGTACCAACATGTCGCTCACGCTCGCCTCGGTGACCAAGGAGCTCTCCGCCCTTCCCGCCGATGCCGACATGAAGGCCATCGCCGGCGCCATCACTCACGGCTCCCTCATGGGCGCCCGCGGGAACTCCGGCGTCATCACGTCGCAGATTCTGCGCGGCGTGGCCGAGGGCCTCGTCTCTGCCGATGAGCCCATCACCTCCGCCAACATCGCCTTCGCCTTCCGTCGTGCCGTCAAGGTCGCCTTCCAGGCTGTCCGCAAGCCCATCGAGGGCACGATCCTCACGGTCCTGCGCGATGTCTCGACCAAGGCCGATGAGTGCGAGAAGAAGAAGTTCTCGGCCGAGGATGCGCTCGATGCTATCGTCGTCGAGGCGTACCAGTCCGTCGCCCGCACGCCCGACTTGCTGCCCGTCCTCAAAGAGAACGG
>URGF01000073.1 GCA_900547285.1 uncultured Collinsella sp. | reverse complement strand
TGCCGCTCCCCTTTTGCTGAGAGCCATCCGAGCCGCTAAAGAACGGCAGACCCGCACCGGGACGGCCGGCGCCGGCGCCGGCGAGCGGACGCTTCTTGTCCTGGTCCTTGGCGGTGAGTTTCTCGATAGCCTTTTTGATGGAGGCGGACGACACACCCAGGCGCATGAGGATGTCCATGGCCATGCCGTTGCCCTCTTCGACGATACCGATCAGCAAGTGCTCGGTCGACACGTAGGTCTGGTTGTTCTCGCGCGCCACGCGGAATGAACGCTCCATCACGCTAATGACGAGCGGCGTAAAGGCGAGCTTGGCCGCCTCGGTCTCCTCACTGGGCTCGGGAACCGTGGTCTGGACCTCTTTGAGAGTATCCATGATGTCATCATAGGAGATGTCGAGCGAACGCAGCGCCTCGGCGGCAATGCCCTCGTCCTCCTTGGCAAGCGCGAGCAGCAGGTGCTCGGTGCCCACCTTATTTGAATGAAGATCGAGCGCTTCTTGCTTGGCCATGGACATGACCTTACGCGCACGATCGGTAAAACGGTCTAACATGCTAGTTCCTCTTAGACGAGCTAGTTTTTTCAAACGCAAAGCGCCGCCCCGCGGCAGCGCTTTGGTCTCTTTACCCATATGGAGTATATGTTAACAGCTGGAGGAATATCTATAAACCCGGCTCACATGAATGCAGGTTATGACCGCATCGCGGGACTCACCGCGCGATGCGCGACGGGCGCCCCGCAAGAGAAACCCTAGACGTCTTTCACCACGTCGGGACTCGTCGCACGCGATGCGCGATAGGCATCGGCCTCCTTGGAGACGCGTTCGAGCAGCTCGGATGTATCGACGCCCTCGACTTGCGCGACCGTTTCAACCGTCTGCATGGCGACCGCCCTCAGGTACGCGCACGCGCTGTCCCCCAGCTGCTCGAGGTCTATCTCCTCGCCGCCCTCCCGGGCAAAGCCGACCGCCATCACAAAGCCCATGATGCCCGAGACCAGAAAGCCCACCGCAAAGCTCGAATCTGCCTTGAGCTCTTCTCCGTCGGGGTGGACGATCTCTCTCACGCGGTCGATGATGATCGTATGGATGCCCTGCACGACCTGCTCGGCGGCACCCGCCCTCATGGTGATGACGATGCGCCGCAGCAGGCAGCGGACGTCGCGCCGGTCGAACGCCGAAAGGTCGCCCTCGCTCGAAAAATGCCAGAGGGCATCGGTGATAAGCTCGTTATCCTGCAGCAGCTGGGTCATGGCGATGGCGACGAGTTCATCGAAATCGTGAAAATAGTAGTAAAACGTTCCGCGATTGCACTGGGCGGCGCGGGTCACCTCGCCAACCGACAGCTCGAAGATGCTGTTGTTCTCGATGAGCTCCCAAAACGCCTCGATGATACGGGTGCGCGCATCGGGCGCATCGGCGTCCTTACGCGGTCTCGCCATGCGCCTCACCGCACCCCTGCGCCTTGGCGTTCATGATGAGCATCTGAAGACGGTTCTCCACGTTGGCGAAGCTCACGTCGGGATCGTAGTCGAGCGGCAGGAACTGCGCCGTGGGATACTGCTCCTTGAGCGCATGGATGAGCCCGCGCCCCACGACATGGTTGGGCAGACACCCGAACGGCTGCAGGATCACGAAGTTGCGGCAGCCGCGCTTGGCGTGCTCGAGGATCTCCGCCGGAATCAGCACGCCCTCGCCCGCATCGAACGTATGGTGCAGGATCTTATCGCTCGCGCGCACGAGCTCGGGCATGCGCGTCGGCGGCTCGTAGAGCGGGCTCGCCGCGCCCAGGCGGTCGCAACGGTCGTGCGCGAGCTCGAACAGGTTGTCCGCCGTGGCGTACCAGGCCTTTTCGGGCAGCGACAGGTCGACGTGGAACTCGCGCGACTGCGCATGCTTGTAGAAATAGGTCTTGCGGATCACGTCGGTCATGCGCGCCTCGATGACCTCGAGCCCGTTGTCCTCGAGGTAGCGCTCGATCTCGTGGTTGGCGCCGAGATGGAAATTGAGCAGGTACTCGCCCACGATGAGAACGGTCGGATGCGGGTTCGAGCGGTCGTACGGAACGGCGTCCATGATCGCAAGCGCGCGTTTGAAACCCGTCGCCTGGCCTCTCAGCCCGGAGCGCTCCATGCCCTCGATAACCTCATCGAGCGCGCGGTCGAACGCAGCGTCCGCCGCGCCCTTCTCGAGCTCGTAGGGACGGATGCGCCTAAGCATGGCCTCGAGGGCATCGATCATGGGAAGACCGTAGGCGATCTGGATGCTCGGGCCAAGGCCGAGCTTGAAGCCCGGATGCGCATTGTGGGCATCGACGTCGTCGTTGGTGAGCACCGGGACATAGTCGTATCCCGCGTCGTCGAGCGCGCGGCGCAGCAGGGGCATGTAGTGCGTCAGGCGGCAGTCGCCGATATACTTGCCAGTCACCACGGCGACGTCGTGCGGGTCGTACTTACCGCTCTTGAGTGCCGCGAGCGCCTCGCCGATCACGATTTGCGCGGGGAAGCAGATGTCGTTGTGCACATAGCGTTTGCCCAGGCGGATGGCATCCTCGCGCCCGATATCAAGGGCCTCGGCGCGCACGCCCTGATTGCGCATCGCCGCGGTCATGAGCCTGCAGAACGCATGGGAGGTGTTGGGGACCAGCGCGATCTTGTCGTGCCGGTCGCGCTTGGTGTACTTGACCTTATACGGGTCGTCGAGCGGATGGACCGCGTGCACCCGGGCGCCCTCGGCACGCTCCTCCGCGCGACGACGGTTGACCGACTCGATAAACGAACGCACGCGAATGCCCATGGGACCGGCGACGTCGCTCTCATCGAGCTTGATCATCATCGGAACCTTGGAGCCCATCTCGCCCATCATGCGCGCGATCTCGTCGGTGAGATACGCATCGTGGCCGCAGCCGAAGCTGCCCATCTGCACGAGCTCGAGCTCGGGCGTCGATGCGACGATGACCGCGCACGACAGCATGCGCGCATGGTAGTTGTTCACGATGTCGATGCGGCTGTTGGAAAGATCGACGTTGCAGACCCCCGGCACCGCATCGGGCGTCAGCACGGGGATGCCGCGCTCAGAGAAGAGCTTGGGCAGCCCGTGGTTGACCAGCGGGTCGTTGTGGTACGGGCGCGAAGCGATCACCACCGCGTAGCCGCCGTCCTCGCGCACGTTCTCGAGCACCTGCCTGCCGCGCAGCTGCAGCTGGTTCTCAAACGTCTCCTGCGCGCGGTCCGCCTGCTCGGTCGCCTTGGCAACCAGGTCGGCATCGATATCGAAGGTCTCCTTGCACCACGCCTTGAGCTGGCGGTTTCGGTCGCCCTCGTCGTACCAGTGGAACAGCGGCGTATCGAACGGAACGCCGAAACGCTCCTCCGGGTTATCGGAATTGCGCATCACGTAGGGGTATCCCTTTACGACGGCGCACATCCACTCGCTGGTAGAGGCGGTGTTTTCGGTGGGCACCGTCGTGATGATGGGCATGAAGATGCGGTCGACGCCGGCGTCGACGAGATTGCGGATGTGCCCGTGGACGAGCTTGGCCGGGAAGCACACGGTGTCGGATGTGACGTGCGCCAGACCGCGCTCGTACATCGCCTTGGTGCTGCGTCCCGAGACGCGCACCTTAAAGCCGAGCGTGCTGAAGAACGTCGACCAGAACGGCATGGTGTCCCAGAACTCGAGCACACGGGGAATGCCGATCGTGACATCGCGCCCCCCGCAGACGGGAACCGTGGGGTACGACTCGAACAGCAGCTTCTCGCGGTCGACAAAGAGATTGGGGGCAGCCGCGGTCCGGTCGCGCCCCGTGTCGGGTGCCTGTGCCTCGCAAGCACCCTGCGGACGCAGCTCCTCCGCCGCGGGAACCTCGCGCACGAGCTCATCCCATGAGATGGCGCCGCCGCGCGGGCAGCGATTGCCCGTGACGTAAAGCGAGCCGTCGCCAAATGCCACGACCGCGCGCTGGCAGCGGTTGTTGCACCGACGGCAGGTAACGCCGCCGAACTCGCGATGCTCGAAGCGCTCCACGGCATCGAGCCCGATAAACGACGTGCCGGCGTCGCCCTTGCGGCATTCCTCGCGCGCGAGCAGGGCGATACCGATAGCGCCCATCAGCCCCGGGTGGGGCGCACGCGTGACGGGTTTGCCCAGATACTGCTCGAATGCGCGCAGCACCGCGTCGTTTCGGAACGTGCCGCCCTGGACGACGACTTTGTCGCCCAGACGGTTGAGATTTGAAACGCGAATGACCTTGGTGAACACGTTCTCGATAATCGAACGGCAGAGACCGGCCATGATGTCGCCCGGACCCTTACCGCGCCGCTGCTCGGAAACGACGCTGCTGTTCATGAACACCGTGCAGCGGCTGCCGAGAACGGCGGGGGCTTTGGACGAAAATGCCTCGGTCGCGATATCCTCAACGGCTATTCCGAGGTTTTTGGCAAAACCCTCGAGGAACGAGCCGCAGCCCGCAGAGCACGCCTCGTTGACGACGATATCGGTCAGCACGCCGTGGTTGAGCCAGATGGCCTTCATATCCTGTCCGCCGATGTCGAGCACGAAGGTCGCATCGGGAACGCATGCGCACGCGGCGCGGGCGTGCGCGACCGTCTCGACCGTATGGTAGTCGGCGTGGAACGCGCGCGCGAAAAGCTCCTCGCCGTATCCCGTGGTGCCCACGGCATCGATCGCAAGCGTGACTCCCGCTGTCTCCCAGCGGTTCTTCAAGCTGACAAGACCCTGTTGGGCGACGTCGAGCGGTCTGCCGTTATTAGACGCGTAGAACGAATCGACAAGCTCACCCGCCTCATCGACCAGGGCGAACTTGGTCGTCGTGCTCCCCGAATCGATACCGAGCGCCACACGCACCGTCTCTCCGGGCGCATACGCATCCGGACCCTTTGCCGGCGTCTCTTTGCCATGGCGTGCCGTAAAATCCGCCTGCTCGGCAGGTGTGGCAAAAAAGGGCTGGGCAAGACGTCCCTCCCCGCTTGCGGGCGCGACCGTCTCGAGCTTATCCAGCCGGACAAAAGCGTCGGGAAGGTCGATCGGTTGGGACGATGCGAACATGTCGGTCAGCGACAGGGTGGCACCGCGCGCGACCATGATCTGCGGATCGCGCGGGACGATAACCTGATCGTCCGATAGATTCAGTTGCTCCCGGAACACGCGGACCAGTGTGGGGTTGTAGGCGAGCGTACCGCCCTCGAAGATTACCGGCGGCTCGATGTCGATACCCTGGGCCAGACCGCCGATCGTTTGGCGGGCGACCGCGTGAAGCGCCGAAAGCGCCAGGTCGGTGGTAGGAATGCCC
This sequence comes from uncultured Collinsella sp., assembly GCA_900547285.1. Classification (GTDB taxonomy): domain Bacteria; phylum Actinomycetota; class Coriobacteriia; order Coriobacteriales; family Coriobacteriaceae; genus Collinsella. The sequence continues at coordinate 3,490 of URGF01000073.1, read as the reverse complement.
TCGTTGAGCAGCGGCTGGATATCGGTCTTTGCGTACACGCCGCAGCGGCCCGAGACCTCGTGGACGGTCGTTCCCCGGCTTGCGAGCTGCTCGAACTCGCCCGATTCGGTGCCGACCCCCATGAGCTTTGCCATCTCGTCGATAAATGCACCGGTACCGCCTGCGCACGAGCCGTTCATGCGCATGTCGGCAACCTCGATGTCTCCCTTATCGTTGGTGCGGAAGAAGATCATCTTGGCGTCTTGGCCGCCCAGCTCGATGGCGCAGCGCGTCTGCGGATAGAACCTGCTGATCGCGAGCGCGTTGGCGACCACCTCCTGAACGTACGAGGCGCCCAGCGCGGTCGCGATATCGCGCGCACCCGAGCCGGTCACCGCAACGCGCAGTGACTCATGGGGAAAGCGCTCGGCGAGCTCGCCGAGCATGGCGCGCACGCTCGCTGTCTGACACGCCCCGTGGCGGCGATATCCCCACCACGCCTCGGTCATATCCTCGTGCATCGCGTAAACTTTGGTCGTCGTCGACCCTACGTCCAGTCCTACTAGCAACGCCATAATGCTCCGTCTCTCGCATTTTTCCTGCTAGAGATATACCACTCTACGTAATACAACAGACTGTTGTATTTAAACTCCGTATAAAAAGCGGCTGCCGAAACGCTTCAGCAGCCGCCGAATGCACCAACAGATTGTTCTGCGCGCTAGCACGTCGGGCAACGGAGCAGCACGGGCCCTCCGGTCATGCGCACCGCTCACGCCCGCGATGTCGCCGAGAGAGCTATCCACGCTTAGGGCTCCAACCAAGCAAGTCGCCCGCGCTCAGCAGATCCCTAAGCGAGCTACTCGCACTCAGGAGCCATAGCCTGCTCCAAGAGCTCGGCATGCTCCTCCTCGAAAACCGTCCCCACAGGGAAGGCGCGACGGAAGACGAAGTGGGAAATCGGACCGGCTACCAAAAGGTTCCACGGCAGCGCCATCACAAAATTATGCGGGATGTTGATCATCCAGATCGCGGGCACGGAATACAGGTTCGCAAGGATGCCGCCGGGCATGTGCGTCAGACCCTCGCAGGCACCGTACAGCGACATGATGATGACCATGGGAACGACCATGCAGGAGCTGACGGCGAGCGTCATGGCAAGTGGCGAGCTCTTGCCCGGCGTGACCAGGAATTTAAAAGCGAAACCCTTGGCAAGGGGGCTGGCAACAAACCAGTCGCAGCACATGGCAAAAATGTAGGCAACGGGGAAGCCGAGCCACGCGGCGGCAACAACCTCGCCGCTGATGGCCCCATGCTGCAGGGCAACGTTGTAGATGCTCATCCAGAGCACCATGCAAAAGCACATGATAAAGGTGAACAGCAGGCTCTCTCGTTTGTTGATAGGCATAAAGGACAAAATCCTTTCTGTGTTACGCCGCGGCACCACGCAACAAAAACGGGCGGGCAAGATGGAGCTGTTGGGACTTCATCTCGCCCGCCCGTGGTACGTGCGTCTGCGACTACTTATGTGGTGGAACTACCCTAACACGAACGGCGCGCGCTTCGTAAGCGTTGAGTTTATGGAGATGCAGGGCACCAATAATCCCCCCGACCCCATAAGTTGCGGTGGAATACGGACTGTTTTGACCCTTTAAGCAGCAATTCAGTCCCTATTTCACCGCAACTCATTTGGTGCAAAGTGACCTGTCCCCCTTGCACCAATTAGCTGGTGTGGCGCCAGCGAGGATCGGTGAGGGTGCGCGCCACACCCAGGCCAACAGGCAAAAACGCCACGATGAGCACCGCGCGCACAAACCAGCCGAGCATATTGACCGTGTCGAAGGTGCACATGTAATACATCGAGCGATACAGATACAAGCCCGGCACCATAATGACGATCGATGGCACCGTGAGGGCGATGCGTGGGTAGGTGAGCTTGATTTCGGCTAAGCTCGCGAGCAGCCCCGATACCAGCGCACCGGTAAACGCAGCCGCCTCGGGAGGCATGCCCGCACTCAGGCCCAAGAAGGGAAGCAGCGTCGGCGCATCGACGAGCGTAAGGCGCAAGGTATTGGACACGGCGCCGATGAGCCCTGCCGCCGCTGCCATCTTTACCGGACTGTTGAACATAACCGAGAAGCCAAATACGCCGATAAAGCTCATCAGCATGCGCAAGAGCGTAAGAGCCAGCGGTGAGAGACCAAGCGGGGCGAAGTCATCCGGCGCCAGTCCCACACACTCGGCAACCATCCAGCCTACGAGGGTCGCCATCACAATAATCGACACAGCATACGAAAGACGCTCGATGCCGCTTCGCATGTCGAGCTTAGCGATGTCGAGGCCTGCCGTAATGAGGGGAAAGCCGGGAATCACAAAGAGCATGGCGCCGATATAGCCTTCTTGGTGCGACATTGCCCCCGGTACGACCTGGCCAAGGCCGAGCAATGCCAGCAGATACGAAACGCAAGCGAGCGCAACGCCGATCGTCAGCGCGCTAAACTGGCCAAGGCCCTGCTTGAGAATATGGGAGCGAGCAAAGTTGCCGACACCAGCGCCTACGAATGCGCAGGCCATCTCGATAGGGCCGCCGCCGAGCAAAAAGACGAAGGCACCGCAAGCACAGGCTGCCGCAAGGCCCTGTTGCCAGGGAGCGTAATCGGGCTTTGAGCTCTCAACGGTCTTGAGCATCTCGTGGTACTCGTGCACGGTAAACCGGCGCCCGTAAATCTCGATTTCCTTTAGGAAGCTCTCCATCATCCAAATGCGATGAGTATTGACCCCCGTTGTGGGTAGGCTGACGACCTCGTTAAAGCAGTGGCCATCTTCGATGCAGGTGCACTCAAACGACAGAAGACTCAGGTCGACGTGAATCGTGACGCCGAGTACGGCAGCAACACGATTCATGGTATCGCGCACGCGCCAGGCACCTGTTCCGCTTGCCAGCATGAGCATGCCGGTGCGGCAGATAATGGATGACTTATCGGTGAGCGGCGCATCGACGGCAAGTTCATTGCCTGCCGTCACGATCTGGTGCCAGTCAGTTTTCATATGGAGTGCGCCGGCACGAGCGCCGTGGTGCATGGGGACTCTCGAAAGCAGCGAGTCCAGGCGCGAAGACTGTGGGGGCTCTGCTGATTCGACCTCGTCCTCGTCGGGCTCTTCACCAACAAGGTCGAAGGCATCGAGCGACGCCGGCTCGCAACGATCGATCAGCTCCTCGTCCTCATCATCAAAGTAGTTGAACTGATCGAGCATGTCCTCTTCGATTGCACGCTCGCTCGCGTCGTCCATATAGACGCTCCCTTCCTGCCGACTAACTCCCATCCTAGGCAGCGACGGCTAAAGGAAACATAAAAGAGACGGCTGTCATGCGAGCCATGTGCGCAATAGCCGTGGGTAGTCGTTTAAGAACGTCCACAATGACTATTGACAGCCAAGGCAACGCCGATGCCTTGGCAACGACAGCGAAAGCCCGCCAGAGCGAGCAAGGTGCCTTGAAACAAGGCGGCATTGA
>URGF01000072.1 GCA_900547285.1 uncultured Collinsella sp. | reverse complement strand
GTCGAGCGCCAAAGCGTGCGCGAGATCTAGTCGGAACGGCGCCAGACCCCAGAGCGGAAAAGTCCTTCTAGATTACCTAGAATGATTTTTCTGGGACGGGGATTTAAAACTCATTGATCCCCGTCCCGGGTAGCTCATTTGGGACGGGGCTTTTTTGACTGGTATGATTGGTGCGACCATTCGAACCAGCTAAAAGAGCGCCGTCCCAATTTAACTACCGAGAGGATCTGCCATGGAGCGCATCGCGAGTTTTTCCGTTGACCATCTGCTGCTCGAGCCCGGCGTGTATGTGAGCCGCATCGACCGCGATCCGGCGACCGGCGCCGCCGTCACCACCTTTGACCTGCGCCTGACCACGCCCAACAAGGAGCCAGTTATGAACACGGCGGAGTGCCACACCATCGAGCACCTGGGTGCCACGTTCCTTCGCAATCATGCCGAGTGGTCGAGCCGCATTGTCTACTTTGGTCCCATGGGCTGCCGCACGGGCTTTTACCTGGTTGTTTTTGGTGAGCTGACGAGCGAGGAAATCTTGCCGCTCGTGCGCGAGCTGTTCGAGTTTGTCGCGGGCTTTGAGGGCGATGTTCCCGGTGCCGCTCCCGAGGAGTGCGGTAACTACCTGGACCAGAACCTCCCCATGGCCAACTGGCTTGCGCGTCGTTATCTCGACCGCGACCTGGCCGATATCGACGAGAAGCACCTGCACTATCAGCAGGCATAGGGCCGCCCTCTGCCTCCAAACCGTTCACACGGAGATATCGACCGTTTAACTGTTTAGAAGTGTTTATTCGAGGTCATTAGCACTAGCTCGCTTAAACTAGTCCTCAGAGTGATATTCAGGCAAGGCTCCTGAAGCAGCATCTGTCGACATTGATTGTCGGATTCTGCTTCGGGAGCCTTGTTCTGTTTAGGGGGGGACACATGGAAATTGTTAAACGAATTAATACCAGCGCTGTCCTCTGCGTCGATGGAAATGGCAGACAGTTGGTTGCATTCGGCCGTGGTCTGGGGTTTAAGAATGTCGGAGACGAGGTCCCTCTTTCGGAGATTCAACGAACGTTTTATAACGTTAGCTCTCGCTACATCGCTCTCGTTGACGAGGTCCCCGACGAGCTTCTCGAGCTTACCTCGGATGTTATTGATATGTCGACAGGTTTGCTGTCTTATGAGGTGAGCCCTAATTTGCCGTTTATCCTTGCGGACCATATCGCGTATGCGGTTAAGCGCAAAGAGCAAAATATCGTTGTCCGCATGCCTTTATCGTTTGATGTCCGCCAACAATATCCCGTCGAATTTAGAATCGGCGAGTATGCACTTAGGATAATCAGGAAACGTCTTAACGTTAGGCTTCCAGCTCATGAGGCAGTTGGAATTGCCATGGCGTTTATCAATAACATGGCCGATTCGGACTCATGCGAAGTAGTTAAAGAGTTTAGCGCGGATATCTACGATCGTGTTCTGGAGGAGTCAACCGTTGCTGTTGAAAATCGGCTTGGCATTCAAGTTGATCGGGAAGGTTTCGATTACGCAAGGTTCGCAACCCATCTTCAGTACTTATTCAATAGGTTGAACTCTGGCGAAAGCATCGTGAGCGACAACCGCAAGATGTACCTCTCGCTCAAAAAAGAATATCCGGTGGCATCAATGTGCGCCGATGATATTGCTTCTGTTCTCAGCCGACTGACGGGGCGGGAACTTATAGACGAAGAAAGACTCTACCTCATGATGCACATCAATCGAATTGCATCGAAAACAAGGTAATTAGTTGGCAAAGGCGCGCGCTTTGCTGATGGTTACATATAAAACTCAACATGGGAGAAATGGTATTTATGGCAGATACAACCAAGCTCGCTGCCGAGATTCTCGAGATGGTGGGCGGCGCAGACAACGTTACATTTGTAGCTCACTGCATGACTCGTTTAAGGTTCAACCTTAAGGACGAAAGCATCGTAGACGATGCAAAAGTCAAGGCGATTGATGGCGTGATCGACATTCGCCATTCCGCGGGGCAATATCAGGTGATTGTGGGACCTAAGGTCGATAAGGTCTATGAAATCGTTGCCAAGGAAACCGGGATTGACGCCGGAGATTCCGAGGCAAGCGAAGGAGAGACTAAGGGCTTTCTGGGAAAGCTAATAAAGTTCATCAGCGGCATCATGATGCCCGTTCTTCCTGCCTTGATCGCATGCGGAATGATAAACGCCATCCTTAGCATTCTGACGACGGCGGGTGCTGTTTCCGCCGAGAGCGGAATATACACTCTGCTGTACGGCATGGGAAATGCCTGCATGTATTTCCTGCCCGTTCTTGTCGGATCATCTGCTGCTCAGTTCTTTGGAACCGATCGATATATCGGTGCGGTACTCGGCGCAATCCTGGTTTATCCGACTTTCGTTGCTGCGGCCGGAGCGGGCGATGCGCTGGATTTGCTCGGCATGAAGTTCACAATGGTGAGCTATTCCTCCACGGTGTTTCCTGCTATCGTGGCGGCTTGGTTCGCATCCGTTCTTAATAAGTGGCTGCGGGCGGTTCTTCCCGATGTTGTGGCATTTGCGCTCGTCCCGTTCCTGACGGTTGCTGTTGCCGCCCCCGTCTCGCTCCTTGTGATCGGCCCCGTTATTCAGCAGGCGAGCTCTTTGCTTGCGGCTGCAGTGCTGGCGGTCTATCAGTTCAGCCCCGTCCTTTGCGGCGTTATTCTCGGGCCGATATTCGGTCTCGTTATGATCCCCCTTGGACTCCATTGGGCCCTGATCGTGCTTTCCATCAACAATATTATGACCGTCGGCTCCGATCCTATCCTTGGACTTCTCTGCTGCAGCATGGGTGTTGTCGGCGCTTGTTTGGCGTTTGCCCTCCGCTCGAAGGACCCGAGTGAAAAGAGTCTTGGGTTCAGCTGTGCCATTACGGGCTTTTTCGGGATTACGGAACCGGCGCTGTACGGCATCATCTTGGAGCACAAGAAGATCATTATCGCTTCCATGGTCGCCGGAGCAATCAGTGCTGTTATCCCGGCGATTTTCAACACCTGTACGTTCGTTATGACGTCGAGCGGCATTTTTAGCTTCCCCGGTTATATGGATCCTTCTGGTGATATGAGCAGCCTCATCGGCGCAATTCTTTGCAATGTCGTCGGTTTAATTCTTAACTTCGTTCTCGTTTACATCCTGTATCGCCCTGATGAAGAGGCGGTAGTGGAGTAGACAATTATTCGGGATGTAAGCTGCCGAAAACCCCGCGGCAGATTGCATGTGGTGGGCTTGCCGTTGATTCACGCGAGCCCACCCTCATTTTTGGAGTGACTAGCTATGACAATTACTGCCGATATGACGTTTGGCGAAATCGCGCTCCTTCCTGAGTTCGCTGGCTTTGGCGAGCACCTTATGCTTTGCCGGCCTTCAACTTGGGAGCGCATGTGGAATAAACCCATTGTGTCTCATATGAATTCTGATGCTAATCCATATGAAACTGCTCGCGTTTTGCGTGGATTGAATCGAATTGTCGAGCTCGTGGATGACGGGAGGCAGGTTGCCTACGATATTTGGGATGAAGCCGACTGCATCCGTGATCCGACTCGGCGCAATACGAAACTGTTCTTCTTTCCCGGGAGACCTAGGGCTCCCTTTATCATTGCGGTTTCGGGCGGAGGTTATCAGAGCGTTTGTCATCAAGTGGAAGGCTTTCCCGTTGCCCCCGAGCTCAACGATGCGGGCTATAACGTGTTCGTGCTGTCATACAGGGTGAGGGTCGAGCCTTTGATGCCGCGCCCAATCGACGATTTAAATCGAGCCGTCCGTTTTGTCCTGGAGAATTCAGCGAAATTTAATGTCGCAAAAAGTTATGCAGTTATCGGCTTTTCTGCTGGTGCGCATTTAACTGCCGAGTGGGGGACGGACAACAAGGGATTTGCGTCCTACGGATGCGAGGCGCCAAAAGCCTTGGCCCTGTGTTATGCACCGATTGATCTTCATGGCTTTGAGAACGCATCAGACAATAGATTTCTTGATTCGGTGTGCGGCGGGGCTGGTCGCGACTCGCTCGATGATTTCTGTATTAATCAGCATGTGTGGGAGCAGTATCCTCCGACATATCTTTGGCAATGCGCTGACGATGATATTGTATCGCCCGACAATTATGAAAAGATGGTCGATGCTCTGGATGCAGCTGGAGTACACCATGAGGGAGTCATGTATTCAGAAGGGGGGCACGCATTGATGAAGCCCCATGCGCCGGAGATCGACTACTGGTGTATGAGCGTTATTGAGTTTCTTAAAGATTATCTCGACTAGGAAACTACATGTCGCTTTTTGAGCGGGTGATTTCGTCATGCAATGTTTTCGGTATTGATCGTGGTCGTGGATGAATGATGTTCTAGAATGTTCGTACTGTCACATAAACGAACAGGAGTGAACATGCATATCTACTCTGTATCAGATCACGAGTTCAAATCTTATGGCTGCGTGTGGAACGACGTTCCGTCCAACCTGACCGCTCCGCTCATCGAGGCGCTCGCGGCTACGCCCATCCCCGAGGGCAGCAAGTACGTAGCAAGCGCGCCGGAGCTCGAGGGCGTCAAGGATGCCGATAAGCTGGGCTTTCTCATGTACGGCGGCCGCTCCTTCCAGCTCGGCTGGTGCAACGGGCACAACACACGCCTCAACTGCCTGGAGTATCACCGCGCCAGCGAGTTTAACCTGGGCGCCCGCGACTTTATCCTGCTCGTGGCGCATCGCTGGGAGATCGAGGACGGCAAGCTCGACACCGCGTGCGTCAAGGCGTTCCGCGTACCGGCGGGCAAGGTCGTTGAGGTCTTCAACACCACGCTCCACTACACGCCCTGCATGGTCGACGACGGCGGCTTCCAGGTGATGGTGGCGCTGCCGGCGGGCACCAATGGCCCGCGCCCCGAGGCTGCAGCCGACATGCCTGCCGCCGGTGACAGCTACTGCTACTGGAAGGCCGACAAGTGGGTCCTCTGTCACGCCGACAGCCCCAAGGCAGCCGAAGGCGGCTACGTGGGCCTCGTCGGCAAGAACCTCGACATCACCTGCGACTAGAATCTCCTGTCTCGATCTGTAACATCTAGCGGGCTAAACCGTCTCTACCTGTTGCAGATTTAGAAAAACCGCAGGGGCCCGCCCGAAAATCTCGACCTGTAACACCAGGCCCGGTTTTGGCTGCCTAACTGTTACAGATCGAGACAAACGGGCCCAAACCGCCACAAAGGTGTCTGTCCCCTTTGTGGTGGTTGGCGGTTTGGGCGGGCAGGTATCAAAAAGTGTCAGACGGGGGCGGCTGCGGGGCGCCTGTGCGCGAAAAGAAGTGTCGGCCTGCGCCGCTGTCGTTGAGAGAGGCCCCGTTTGCGGGGATACTGAAGCTACGACAAACAGCGTGTGAAAGGATCGATGTATGGCTTTCCGTAAAGACTTCCTGTGGGGCGGCGCGACGGCTGCCAACCAGTGCGAGGGCGCCTACGACGTGGACGGCCGCGGCCTGGCCAACGTGGATGTGGCCCCGCACGGCCCCGAGCGCTTCGCGGTGGTCTCCGGCCAGCGCAAGATGCTCGACTTCGAGGACGGCTATTACTACCCCGCGCAGACCGGCATCGATTTCTATCACCACTACAAGGAGGACATCGCCCTCTTTGCCGAGATGGGCTTTAAGACCTTCCGCATGAGCCTGGCCTGGACCCGCATCTTCCCCAACGGCGACGAGACTGAGCCCAACGAGGCCGGCCTGGCCTTCTACGAGGACGTGTTCCGCGAGTGTCAGGCGCACGGCATTGAGCCGCTCGTGACCATCACGCACTTCGACTGCCCGATTCACCTCATCAAGGAGTACGGCGGCTGGCGCAACCGCAAGCTCATCGACTTCTACAAGAACCTCGCGACCACGATCTTCACCCGCTACAAGGGCCTGGTAAAGTACTGGCTTACCTTCAACGAGATCAATATGATCTTGCACCTGCCGTTTATGGGTGCCGGTCTGGTCTTTGAGGAGGGCGAGAACAAGGAGGCCGTCGAGTACCTGGCCGCCCACAACGAGCTCGTCGCCAGCGCTTGGGCAACCAAGATCGCTCACGAGATCGACCCTGAGGTCAAGATCGGTTGCATGCTTGCCGCAGGTAGCTACTACCCCTACAGCTGCCGTCCGGGCGATGTGCGCCAAGCGCAGATTGACAACCAGGACAACTACTTCTTTGTCGACGTCCAGAGCCGCGGCTACTACCCGGCTTATGCCGTCAAGAAGCTCGAGCGTCTGGGCATCGACGTCGGCATGACTGACGAGGACCGCGAGATCCTGGCCGAAAACACCGTCGACTTCATCAGCTTTAGCTATTACAGCACCCGTTGTTCCGCCGGTGCCGATAACCCTGATGTCGAGCGCACCCAGGGCAACGCCTTCGCCGGCGCCAAGAACCCCTACCTGCAGGAGAGCCAGTGGGGCTGGGCCATCGATCCGCTGGGCTTCCGCATCACCCTCAACGACCTGTACGACCGCTATCAGAAGCCGCTGTTTGTGGTCGAGAACGGTCTGGGCGCCAAGGATGTTGTCGAGGAGGATGGCTCCATCAACGACGACTACCGTATCGACTACCTGCGCCAGCACATCGCCGCGATGCGCGATGCAGTGACCGAGGATGGCATTGACCTGCTGGGCTACACCACCTGGGGCCCGATCGACCTGGTGAGCGCCGGCACGGGCGAGATGTCCAAGCGCTACGGCTTTATCTACGTCGACCGCGACGACGCGGGCAACGGCACCCTCAAGCGTTCCAAGAAGAAGAGCTTTGACTGGTACAAGCACGTCATTGAAACGAATGGTGAGGATCTGTCCTAAGGAAGCCGAGACACTCAACTTCAGAGTTTCCTAACCAAAACGCCCGGCGAGCAGTTAATGCCCGCCGGGCGTTTTGTTAAAAGAAGTGAAAGCACTCATTGGGGACGTACTTAAATGAGTGCCCGCAGAATGAGAGTGGATAATCTCCCGTTTTTGGCCTGTTTGTGGGCTCAAAGTGGGAGATTATCCACTCTCGTTGTTTGGGTGTCCAAAAATCCCCGCTCGTTTGGCACTTGGGGACACTCTTTGTCGAATGTGGGCGTTGCCCTTGCTATGCCACGGTCACGGCGACCTGGGCGTAGCGGGTGCAGGGGCGCTCGGCGCGCGTCTGCACGCTGAGGGTGAGCACGAAGCGGTCGCCTGGTCGTGCGTCGGCGGGCACGATGAAAGCGGTGTCTACCGTGCATTCTTGCCACATCGACAGATCCTGGACGCCTGCATAGCTCGACGGGTCTACGGCGATATCCCAATGCGCATCGAAGCCCCTGCCGTCGGGGTCGACGATGGTCGCCGCAAGGTCGATGCGCTCGCCGGCTGCGGCGCTGCGGTCGGCCGTGACCTCGACAACATGTGCCGGATGCGAGCAGATGGCCGGATCATGGGCGCACCATTGCGCGCGGGCGGCAAAGTCTTCCTGATAGGCACGCAGATAGGGATTGAGATTGTCGTCTGCGGGCGTGCCGAGGGCGGCAAAACCGGTGGGCGCGTTCGCATCGGGGTGTCCATCAAGAAACATGCGGCCGAGCAGCGTATCGAAGTCGCGGTCGTCGATACCGCGCAGGCCAAACGGCAGCAGCGGAATATAGGTCATGCTGTCGCCCTCGGCCATAAAGTCGCCGCGCTCAAACTGCATCGCGGGCATGCCCTCCAGGCCCCAATCCAGACGGGCATGCTTGCCAAACTGAAAGCGCTCGGGCTCGTTTTCGTAAACCTTGCCATCGCCATAGAGCATATAGCGCGCCATGAGGGGGCCGTTTCCCTGCGTGAGATTCTGCTCGGGCCAAGGAGCCTTAAATAGCGGCAGCGTATCGGGCTGAGCCGTCTTGGCGTCGATATAGCCGCCGTACCTATAGGGCACGCGCCAAAAGACGAGCTCGGGAAAGAGCTCGCGCCCATGGTCGAGCCATGAGTTGTCCTGCCCTACGCCGTCCGCGACGCCCATCACGCGCACCTTCTGATAGACCCGCTGCTGTACGGCGGGCCACTCGGGCGTGGCACGATAACGTTCGGCAATGCTCATGAGGGCACGAACGATAGTATTCATGCCACCCCAGCTGAGCAACCATAACGTACGCGGATCATCATCTAAAATCGCCTGCGCAATTACGCGAGACCCCTCGGTTTCCTCAGTTACATCACCCTCAAAGGCAACATTTCCCACAAAGGTGCGCTCGATCATCTGGGCGGGCGTGGGAAACGGCGGCTCACCGGCAGCGGCCGCATTTGCCTGCAACTGCGGCCAAGCCTGGGCATATTCATTACTCCAGAGACTCTCAATCCAATGCTCGGGAAACGGCCGATACTCACGAAGCTCGCCGGCTAGCGGATCGGGCTCATGAGGCACAACAGCCCACTCATAAGAGCGCCGCCCTTTGGTCCGCCAATGCGAATTCACCTCGCCGAGCGTATGAACCCCATCCCCAAGAAAGTGATACTGCGAAGCCGTATACACCACAGCCTGAACATCAAGCAAGTTGAGATACAGAGCCAAATGAACAAGCGAGTTCATATCATCGACTTCCATATCAGTGGTAACAATCACCCGAGTCAACTTCTGGGACATAGGAACAGCTCCAATCAAAATCAATTCAGCCAGTTACGCGCAAGGCAAGACGGGACCCATGCCCCCATCGCCACCGACCCGGCGGCCCGCTAGAAGCGGCCGGCCAGGGTCACAGCAACGTCAACGCAGCGGAGACCGGGGTTTAGTCTTGCAAACATTCCGCAGGGGGCATGGGCAG